>BJHG01000001.1 GCA_014191975.1 Methylococcaceae bacterium
ATAAATACGCAACAACAGAAACATCAGTTCTGGTTTAAAAAAATGGGACAGCGCCATTCAGCTGGAGTGTAAACAGACTCTATCTTAAATTAAGACATTATTTGTCTGGACAATGGGGTCCACTTTAACATCAAGCAACATTGCAGCGAACGGAACTACCATCGCGACACGTTTTACATAAATATTGATTTCGCAAAGTAGAAAAATTTTGCCTATAAAAAACAAAATGAATGCAATCCCAAATAAATGAATGTGCGAAATACGAATTAAGGTCGGAATGGTCGCGCCACCCGCGTGGGAAACTTCAGAAACCCCTGTGTAATTCGTTAAATTTGGCAATGATGGATTGATGCTCGGCGTGTGACACATGATGCAATCCCGATTCAAAATCGGTGCAATATTTTGGTTATAACCCTCTTCATCCGCGCCAGCATGAATCCATTCCAAAATCACATCTTGATCACTTTTAATTTTGAGGTTTGAAGCCATAATGCCTTTTACGGCTGTTCCCAAACGACTTTGTTTGGACGAACCATAATAACTAATCACGACATCTTCCACCGAAAGACCTGCTTTGCCGTCCAAACCTTGATGCGTGTAATACATATTTGCCAACGCAGCTAAATATCCCAGCCCGATCGTCAACAAAAAAACGGTGTTTAAAATACGTTCGCTAATCGAAATATCTTTGAATCGTGTGTAAGTATTGTCAGCCATATAATCGATAATATTTAAAAATAAAAAGGGAATACAAAGCGAAAATTTAAATCAACCAAATTCGACACAGTACACAAAATGGCACAACGACTGTTTTTTTATAAATCAGCCATTTCAATGACGAAAATGACAACACTTGAGGAAGATGGCTGATTATCGGAATTATTGAGCGATTAAAAGATTTAGGGGGTTGAGTTATCTTTCTTCGCTTCTTAACTCTATTTCAACTTTTCTCGAATATGAAACTGACACGCGTGATTCCAGCCATTGCTGTAAAAAATCGAGAAAACAACGTACTTTCGCAGAGAGATATTTTCGGTGTGGATAAACAGCATGAATATCCAACGGTGGCAGCGCATAATCTTGCAGAACCGTTTTCAATTTTCCTTTTTCAATATCACGTCGCACAACGTAAGTTGCTAAAACCACTAAACCCAACCCATTTAATGCCGCAACGCGATTAGCTTCTGCGACATTTGATTGCATACGTCCTGACACGTTAATCGTTGTAAAGCCCTTGTCCGTTTTAAATTTCCATTTATCTTGCGGTGAACTAGCCCAATTCACCAAACAACTGTGATTCAGCAAATCTTCTGGTGTTTGGGGAATGCCATATTTTTCCAAATAATCGGGTGAACCACACACAATCATTGACGAGCTCGCTAATTTTCGCGCCACCATGCTTGTGTCATCTAAATCACCTAAACAAATCGCAATATCAATTCCATCCTCAATCAAATCGGTATGATTACTTTGCAAAACCATTTCAACATTTAGGTCGGAATAAAGTTTTAAGAATTCCGCCACAGCTCGGGTGATATGAGTTGCACCAATTACAGGTGGTGCGCTTATTTTCAATGTTCCTCGCAGCTCGGATTGTAAATAAGTGATCGCTGATTCCATCTCATCAATATCCAACAACACTTGTGAGCAGCGTTCCAAATACGCAACTCCCATGTCCGTTAAACTCAAACTGCGTGTAGTACGATTGAATAAGCGAGTGCGTAAATCACCTTCAAGGAACATGATGTGTTTAGTCGCCATCGCTCGAGAAATACCCAGCTCGCGTGCGCCACGGACAAAACTGCCTACTTTCGCCACACGCTCAAATACTTTCATGCTAGTTAGTTTATCCATTATTGCACTGTCCTTTTTATTCTATTTTATGAGTTGCACATAAACCAAATCATATACTGGAACGTCAACAAACGTTAAACTTACCACACAATTTGGAATTAAAAATCCTAAAACGCAGCGATTTTCCAACGGAATAAAATTCAATTATGTTGCTCAACCTTTCTATTTTAGATTTAGCGATTGTCAAAACATTACAACTCGATTTGTCACAAGGCATGACCGTTTTAACCGGTGAAACAGGGGCAGGAAAATCAATTTTACTGACCGCACTTGGTTTAGCATTGGGGGAGCGAGCCACCGCAGATTACGTTCGTCCAAACTGCAAGCGTGCAGAAATTAATTTAGAATTTGATTTAACGGCTACGCCACTCGCTTTAAAATGGTTACAAGACAATGATTTTGACGAAAATCAACAATGTTTAATTCGTCGAATCGTCAACAGCGATGGACGTTCAAAAGCGTTTATCAATAATCGCCCCGTAACCTTACAAACGTTACAAACTTTCACGCGCCAATTAGTCGAAATTCACGGGCAACACGCGCATTTAACATTACTTGAAAGTGATGAACAACGTCGTTTGCTTGATAATTATGGTAAAAACTCAGAATTACTTGCACGTTTAAACAGCTGTTTTCTGGCATGGCAACAAGCCCAACAAGAGCTTCAGCAATTACAAAAAAAGCAATCTGAAGCACAACAACGCGAAGCTCTTTTACGTTATCAACTCGAAGAATTGGAAGCATTGAATTTGGCGCAATTCGATTATGGTGCGTTATCCGATTCACATCGAAAACTAGCAAATTTAGAACAAATTTTAACGACCGGGCAAACCGAAATCGATACGCTTTACGATGAAGATAAATCCGTGCATAGGCAACTAAAAAATTCGCTCAAAGCATTAACACAAATTGAGCAATTTGCACCAGAATTGAAGCCTGTCAACACACTGCTCAATGAAGCACAAATCCAAATCGAAGAAGCAATTTATGAATTACGTTATTTTTTAGAAAGCCAAGAAGCGGATCCGTCGCAATTACAAGAAATCGAGCAACAACTTAGCGTATTACAAACATTAAGCCGTAAGCATCACGTCAAACCTGAAGCACTTTTTGAATTTCAACAACGTTTAGAAAATGAACTCGCGCAACTCAGTCACAGTGGTGAACGAATTGCCGAATTAGAACGTGCAACAGCAGAATATCAACAAGCCTATTTTCCATTGGCGGCAGAATTATCGGTACAACGTCAAAAAAGTGCAAAAAAATTGCAGCAACACATTTCACGAATGATGAAAGAATTAGGCATGCCCAACGGTGAATTTTTGATAGATGTAAATGCGTTAGCGACTGAAATACCTAAATTAAATGGTAACGATAGCGTGACATTTTTAATCAGTGCAAATATTGGCTTGCCGCCAAAACCGTTATCGAAAGTCGCATCTGGCGGAGAATTATCAAGGATTAGTTTGGCGATTCAAGTCACAACAGCAAACGATAAAACGATTCCTACGATGATTTTTGATGAGGTCGATTCAGGAATTGGCGGTGGAATTGCGGAAATTGTGGGGCAAAAATTACGTCAATTAAGCGGTAATCGCCAAGTTTTATGCGTGACCCATTTGCCACAAGTTGCCGCACAAGCACAACAACATTTATACGTTGAAAAACAACATGATACTAAAATGACTGCGTCGCAAGTTCGATTATTAACAAAAGAAGAAAGAGTTATCGAAACAGCACGAATGCTAGGTGGTATTGAATTAACCCCGAATACTCTAGCACACGCGAGAGAAATGTTACTTAAAACGAAGTGAATTTGAATCTTCGCTTCTATTGGATTCTGCCATTTTATTTTTTCTATACTCATCAAAATTTAACGTATCTACATCACTACGGCACAATTATCCGCATTTTGACATATAATTATGCAATTCCTTTTCTAAAACTAACGAGGTTTAATAAATGGTCACTTTAGAAACGCCAATTTGTGATTTTGGCAAACCCGCTATTGATTTTAAGTTACTAGGTGTCGATGGTAAAACGTGGACACTTACAGATTGCATGGGCGAAAAAGGCTTATTGGTGATGTTCATTTGCAATCATTGCCCGTACGTCAAAGCAGTCAAAGAGCGTATTGTACGCGATACCAATGAACTCAAATCCCTTGGTATTAACAGCGTCGCTATTATGTCGAACGACTTTGTAAATTATCCTGATGATTCGTTTGAAAATATGAAACTGTGGTCTGACGAATTAAATTTTAGCTTTCCATATTTGCTCGACGAAACGCAAGAAGTGGCGAAAAATTACGGTGCAATTTGTACGCCCGACTTTTTTGGTTACAACGCGAATTTTGAATTGCAATATCGCGGACGCTTGGATTCAAGTCGCCGTGAAATTACGCCAGATAATACGCCCCGTGATTTGTTTGAGGCGATGAAACTGGTTGCTGAAACGGGACAAGCTCCTAGAGAACAATTAAGCAGTATTGGTTGTTCCATTAAATGGAAAGAGGAAGCATAAAAATGACAATTTTGCGTATGGTAGATTTAGATTTAGCGGGCAAACGAGTTTTGATTCGTGAAGATTTAAATGTGCCCGTTAAAAATGGCAAAGTCACGAGCGATGCACGAATTAAAGCAAGTTTACCAACTATTGAATTCGCATTAAAGGCTGGCGCGGCAGTGATGTTAATGTCACATATCGGTCGCCCGACTGAAGGTGAATACAATCCAGAATACTCATTGCAACCTGTCGCGGAACATTTAGCAGCATTGTTAAACAAACCTGTTCGCTTAGAAAAAGACTGGCTCGATGGCATCGAAATCAAAGCGGGCGAAATCGTTTTATGCGAAAACGTACGTTTTAACGTTGGCGAAGGCAAAAACAATGACGAACTGGGCAAAAAAATGGCGGCATTGTGCGACATTTTTGTGATGGACGCATTCGGAACAGCGCATCGCGCTCAAGCCTCAACACACGCCATCGCAAAATTTGCGCCCATTTCATGTGCAGGCCCTTTGCTTGCAAGTGAATTAGATGCGTTAAGTCGCGCACTTGAAACACCTGAAAAACCTGTGATTGCGATTGTTGGTGGCTCAAAGGTTTCGACCAAGTTAACCGTTTTAGAATCACTTTCCAAAAAAGTTGATCAGTTGATTGTTGGCGGTGGTATTGCGAATACATTTATCGCTGCGGCAGGTTTCCCAGTAGGTAAATCCCTAGTTGAAATGGATTTACTCGACGAAGCAAAACGCTTAATTGCTGCTGCAAAAGCCGCAGGTTCAGAAATTCCGATTCCCACTGATGTTGTGTGTGCGAAAGAATTTTCTGAAACAGCAGAAGCCACGATTAAAAATGTTGCTGATATCGAAGCTGATGATTTAATTTTAGATATTGGCCCGGTTACAGCAGCGCATTACGCTGAGATTTTAAAATCCGCTAAAACGATTGTGTGGAATGGACCCGTTGGTGTATTTGAAATCGAACAATTTTCCCACGGCACACAAACATTGGCTTATGCAATTGCAGGCAGCGACGCATTTTCGATTGCTGGTGGCGGCGACACACTCGCGGCAATTGATAAATATGGTATTAACGACCAAATCTCTTACACCTCAACAGGCGGTGGTGCGTTTTTAGAATTCCTTGAAGGTAAAGAACTTCACGCCGTTACCATTTTACAAAAATAATTTTTTCACTTTTACATTTTAGGAGCAACAAATGGCACGAGTCACAATTGAAGATTGTTTAGGAAACCTTGAAAACCGTTTTAAATTGGTTTTATTAGCGAGCACACGCGCACGCCAATTAAGTCATGGTGCAACAGAATTTGTTGCTCGCGGCAGAGATAAAGATACCGTTGTTGCGTTGCGTGAAATTGCGGCGGGTCATGTGACAGAAGAAAATGTCGCAGCATTGCACCGCGTTGGAGAGATTCACGATCATCACCGTCCTGAAAATCCGTTATTTTAATTTTCGTAATACATCTAAAAATCCATGTCAAAAATAACCGACTTAACAGCAAAAAATCCATTAGAAGCACAACTTGTTGAACGCTTACGAAATACGTTGGTCGGGTATTTAGACACGGAACAGGTTACGCAATGTATGCGAGCCTATGAATTTGGAGCCTCAGCACATCTTGGGCAATTTCGTAAGAGTGGTGAACCCTATATTTGCCACCCTGTTGCTGTTGCCATTAGCTTGGCAGAAATCCGAATGGATGCAGATGGTATTACAGCCGCAATTTTGCATGATGTCGTTGAAGATACCAAAGTTAGCAAACAAGAAATCGCCACTCAATTTAATAATGAAGTTGCTGAATTGGTGGATGGCGTAACCAAATTATCCAAAATAGAAAATCAATCACATGCTGAAGCACAAGCTGAAAATGTGCGTAAAATGCTTTTAGCAATGGCAAAAGATTTGCGTGTGATTATCGTAAAACTCGCCGATCGTTTACATAATATGGAAACGCTCGGTATGATGTTGCCGCCAAAAAAACGACGTATCGCACGTGAAACACTGGATATTTATGCGCCAATCGCCAATCGCTTAGGCATGAATTCGATTCGCCACAAATTGGAAACCTTGAGTTTTGAGGCTATGTATCCATGGCGTTTTGCAGTGTTAAATCATGCGATTAAAAAGGCACGGGGAAATCGTCGAAAAATAATTGATACTATTGAAAGTACCATCAAAGCAAGGTTGAAAGCGGCGGATTTTCCATGTGACGTCGCGGGGCGAGAGAAAAATATATACAGTATTTATAAAAAAATGGAGAAGAAAAAAATTCCACTCGCAGACGTTTTTGATGTGTATGCGTTTCGGATTTATTGTAACGATGTCGATGCGTGTTATCGGATTTTGGGTATGATGCACAATTTGTACAAGCCAATTCCAGGACGCTTCAAAGATTACATTGCGTTACCAAAAGAGAATGGCTACCAGTCATTGCATTCGGTTTTACTTGGTCCTTATGGCGTACCAATTGAAGTGCAGATTCGTACACATGAAATGCACAGAATGTCAGAATCTGGGATTGCAGCACATTGGCTGTATAAAACCGATACTGATAAAAATCGTAACTTCCAAGCCTTGGCAAATGAATGGCTTAAAGACTTATTGGAGATTCAAAAAAGTGCGGGCGATTCACTCGAATTTATCGATAATTTGAAAGTCGATTTATTCCCACAAGAAGTATTTGTATTCACGCCAAAAGGTTCAATTGTTAAATTACCACGTGGTTCGACGATTGTCGATTTTGCTTATGCGGTGCATACAGACTTAGGTAATGCGTGTGTTTCAGCTCGAATTGATAAACAACTCATTCCATTACAAACTCCGTTGGAAAGTGGCGTTACCGTTGAAATTATTACTGCCGAACACGCACGCCCTAATCCATTATGGCTTAATTATGTGATTACCACACGAGCGCGTTTAGCAATTCGTAATCGCTTAAAACATATTGAAGGACAGGAAGCAAAAAATTTAGGACAACGATTACTAGAAAATGAATTAGTTGTAATGAATATTCAGCTTTCTCAAATTAGTGACGAAAAAATTACCACTTTATTAAAAGTGATGGGCGTTAAAACGCTAGATAAGCTACTTGAAGATATTGGCTTGGGAAATAAAATGCCATTTTTAGTAGCAAAACAACTAACGCAAAATGATGTTCACACGAATATTAAACTAGATGACGACACAAAAAGTCAAAATCGTCCTTTGATGATTAAAGGCACGGAAGGCATGGTTGTCACTCTAGCGAAATGTTGTCGCCCGATTCCAGGGGATGCCATTATTGGTTTTTTCAATCCTGGTAAAGGAATTGTTGTTCATCAACACGATTGCCATAATCACGCAATAATTAAGAAAAAGCAGAATAATTGGCTTGATGTCGAATGGGGAACAGATACAAAAGTAGATTTTTCGACTGAAATTCGAATTGAAATTTTAAATGAGCGTGGTTCGTTAGCTACCGTTGCCGCGACTATTTCAAATTTAGATTCCAATATTGAAAACGTAACAGTTGTCGATCAAGATGCGCGAGTTTGTGTCGATTCTATTATTTTAACGGTACAAAATAGAGTTCATTTAGCCAAAATCATGCGGCGATTAAAAGAATTATCGATTGTAATGAAGATTACGAGAGTAAAAGGCTGATAAGTCAAAAAAGATGGTTAATAAATTTCCTCGCTGCAACCAGCGGGGTATTTAGAAAAGCGAAAACTGTGAATTAGCATACAACTTTGAGTATTCTTCCCCCTAAGCTTTCACATAATTTTGTGTAACAAATTCATAATCATGCTTACCAACGGTACTCGCAAAGTAACCCGGACTCCAGCAATTTCTAAAAACTGAATTTAGTATTTATCTTCGATTTCCAAGCAAATTGATTTCAATATGTTGTCAATTTTTTCATCGAAAATAGCTCGTCTATATTTTGCAGGGTAAACCAAAGGATATATCAAAACGCTAAGGCTATGACTTGTATGAATATACTGGGTGATTACCCATTGTACCGGGCAAGCGGCGTGAAATTAACTCTTAGAAATTAAAAAAACATACACCAAAAATAATTATTTTTACTGTTTTAGCTTGCTAACCACTAAATATTCTGCTAAAAATGCGCGGTTTTAAATCCAGCTATCTTTTAGGAGTAATTGATGACAGATAATGCTAAAGCTCACACATCCCCATTTAGTTTTGCACCGTATGTAGAAACGGTTAATGAAGAATATATGGACGAAGTCCAATTAGCACATTTTTCAACAATTCTAGCAAATTGGAAAAACGAATTGATGCGTGAAGTAGATCGCACTGTAATTCACATGCAGGATGATGCGGCAAATTTTCCTGATCCAAACGATCGGGCCACACAAGAATCTGAATTTAGTTTGGAATTACGCACCCGTGACCGCGAACGAAGATTAATTAAAAAAATCGACGACGCACTTAAGGACATTGAATCAGGCGATTATGGTTATTGTGAAACATGCAGTATTGAAATTGGTATTCGTCGTTTAGAAGCCCGCCCGACTGCAACGCTGTGCATAGATTGTAAAACACTAGATGAAATTCGCGAAAGACAAATGAGCTAATGTTCCCCGAACGTTATACCAGTCGGTTTGCACCTTCACCGACTGGACATTTACATTTAGGTTCAGTTTTTACAGCTCTGGCTGGTTTTTTAGATGCCCGAGCCAATCAAGGTTTATGGCAACTTCGTTTTGATGATTTAGACACACCACGCAATGTCTCAGGATCCATTAACAGTATTTTAAAAACACTTGAAATACTAGGTCTGCATTGGGACAACGCCATTGATTATCAAAGCCAACATATTGATGAATATCACGCCATTCTCCTCGATTTAATGACACAAGAAAAAATTTATCGTTGCAACTGTT
Organism: Methylococcaceae bacterium; assembly: GCA_014191975.1. Classification (GTDB taxonomy): domain Bacteria; phylum Pseudomonadota; class Gammaproteobacteria; order Methylococcales; family Methylomonadaceae; genus UBA10906. The sequence continues at coordinate 9,270 of BJHG01000001.1, forward strand.
CCCGTAAAGATTTATCTCCAATTTACACGCAAACGTGTCGACATAAAAAAATCCCCGCTGCCCTACCCCATTCCTTACGACTTAAAACAGATTCACGAGACATTATTTTTGAAGATGATTTACAAGGGCGACAAACACAAAACTTAGCTGAATACGGTGATTTTATTTTAAAGCGAAAAGATAATATTATTGCGTATCAATTTGCGGTGATTTTAGATGACATGCGGCAAAATGTGACACACATTGTACGCGGCATTGACTTGTTAAACGAAACGCCGAAACAAATTTATTTACAACAACTCTTGAATTTACCAACACCACATTATTTACACATTCCGATTTTAATAAATTCTGATGGCAAAAAACTCAGTAAAACGACTTTGGCTGCCGAAGTTGTTTTATCCAAACCAAATCAAGTTCTGTTTCAATTATTAGATTTATTGGAACAAAAACCACCTTGTGAATTAAAAAATATGACGGTATCTGAGATTTTGGAATGGGCGATTCAAAATTGGACAATATCAAATTTAAAAATGATGAAGAATATCGATTGTGGCTAATTTCAATGTACATTTCTCAGTCGCCGCGACCAGCAGCAGTATCGTTGCTATTTTAGGTGTGAATTTAAATGTGATGGATTTTTCACACGCGCCTTGGTTAATTTTTCTCGGAATTGTGGGTGGAATGTTGCCTGATATTGACGCTGTAAATTCTAAACCTGTTCGCTTGTTATTTAATATTTTGGCATTACTTTCATCAACAGCTGTTTTATCCACATTGAAAAACTACGTCGTCCCTTACCAATTATTTGCTCTCGCCGTAGTAATTTATTGGCTGACACGATTTTTAGTTTTAGCGTCAATTAAACGATTTACAGTGCATCGTGGTATTTTCCATTCCATTTTGGCATTAATTTTTTTTACATTATTGATGGTGTGTATCAGTGATTATTCGTTCAAACAAGATGCAAAATATGCGTGGTTAAATGGTTTTTTTCTAGGCTTTGGTTTTTTGGTACATTTATTATTGGATGAAATGTACAGCGTCGATTTATCAAATCGACGCATGAAAAAATCATTTGGTACTGCGTTAAAATTATTCAATTATAAAAATCTGCCGTCATCAGCGTTAATGACATTACTAACGATTTTTTTATATTGGGCCACGCCACCATTATCTGAATTGATTACAGTGACTGAACAAAGGGTAGGTTATTTTATCTTTTTAATTTCACAGTACAACGAAGTTTAAAGTTAAGACGAAAGCCTTTTTTGTTGTTAAAATACGTTAAGTTTTTTAATTATCTCTTTGTTTATTGAGTTGTTTTGTAATGAAAATCCGTGTTTCTCTTATCTTTTCTGTTTTTGCCTTACTGTCTCCACCAAGTTTTGCAAGTATTTACAATTCGCCCGTAAAAGTGCGTGATAACGTAATTGCGGAATATCCCAATGAAATTGCAGTCACACGCGCTGATCAAAATGAAACCTTGCTCGATGTGGCACGACGTTTTTCATTAGGACAAGTCGAAATTATTCGTTTGAATCAAGATTTAGACCGTTGGCTTATTAAAAAAGGTCAGATTATTACGCTACCCAATAAACGTATTTTGCCCGATTCGCCACATAGTGGAATTACACTAAATATAGCGGAATATCGAATGTTTTATTATTCACCGAATGGAAAAATTTATTCATTTGCACACGGTGTAGGACGACAAGATTGGAATACTCCGCTTGGAAAAACGACGATTCAAAAGAAAGTTAAAGATCCTGTTTGGCGACCACCCGAATCAATTCGTCGTGAACACGCGGCATTAGGGGATCCATTACCCGAAGTTGTGCCAGCCGGCATTCATAATCCGCTTGGAGCTTACGCGCTGTATTTAAATTTGCCAGGCGATTATCGAATTCACGGCACCGATATTGATAAAATTTTTGGTATTGGAATGCAAATTACGCACGGTTGCGTACGAATGTATCCCGAAGATATTGACCAACTTTTTCACTTAGTGAGCGAAGGCACGCCCGTTTATATTGTAAAACAACCGATAAAAGTCGGATGGCTCGATAACGTACTTTACGTCGAATCGCATCCCACTTTAGAAGGTGAAGAAACCAGCCTAGATCAACGTTTATCGAGTGCAATCGCGTTGATTCAAAAAGCCAATAACAATGAATTACCCGAATTTGACCAAGCAGCTTTGAAAGAAGCGTTAGAAAAGCAAAACGGCAATCCAACGGCTATTTATGAGCGCGTTATTTCACCCGAAGAAGCCGCTGCCGAAGCCTTAGCCGCGCAGGAAAAACCTGAAATCCCCGTTATTGCACCGATTAAAGCGATTGCGCCAGTGGTCAAAAAGATGACAGCGAAAGTTCCAAAAATTGCGACAAAAATAAAAGGAAGTGCGACAAAAAAATCGGCTATTTCAGCCAAAGTTAAAGCGGTAAAATCCATCGTAAAACCTGCGACAAAACCCGCATCAACCGGTTATTATCACGGTTAATAATTTTTTAAACTCACTCACTTAAAATTTTTCTATGAATAAAATCCTGATTTCAGACAAGCTCGCAACCGACGGCATTAACTACCTAAAAGAACAATCTGATATTCAAATTCACTTTGAAGTGGGATTAAGTGAAGATGCTTTATGTGAAATTATTGGTGATTTCGACGCGTTGTTAATTCGTAGTGATACCGTCGTCACGCCAAAAGTGTTGCAAGCGGCAAAAAATTTGAAATTGATTGGACGTGCGGGAATTGGCGTGGATAACGTAGATATTCCAGCGGCAACCGAAATGGGGGTAATCGTTATGAATACGCCCGATGCAAACGCGACGACGACCGCAGAATTGGCGATTGCCCACATGATGTCGTTGAGTCGTCATTTGCCGATGGCGGATAAATCCGTTCGTGCTGGGAAATGGGAACGTTCAAAATTAACGGGTTCAGAAGTGGCGCGTAAAACGTTGGGAATTGTGGGTTTCGGTACGATTGGGCGATTGGTTTCACAACGTGCGGGGGGGTTGCAAATGCACGTTATCGCGTTTGATCCGTTTGTTGCTCCCGAAATTTATGCCGATTTAGGCGTGGAATCGGTGAGTTTGGGCGATTTAATTTCGCGTTCCGATTATGTGACGTTGCATTGCCCGTTAATTGAAAAAACAAAAAACATCATTAACGCGGCACAACTCGAAAAAATGAAACCGACGGCGATGCTGATTAACTGCGCTCGTGGCGGCTTGATTGATGAAACGGCACTTTATGAAGCGTTAAAAAACAAACAAATTGCTGGCGCGGCATTAGATGTTTATGAAAATGAGCCACCAAAAGATTCGCCACTGTTTGAATTAGAAAACATCGTTTTCACGCCACATTTAGGCGCATCTACAAATGAAGCGCAACTCGCAGTTAGCGTTGAAATTGCTCAACAAGCGGTGACATTTTTACGCACAGGCGAAGCCGTCAATGCGTTGAATTTGCCGCGTGTTTCAGCAGATGAATTGAAAAAATCCAGTGATTATGTGAATCTCGCGACGCAACTCGGCAAAGTGTTAGCGGGTTTAAGCTTGCAACCGTTGACGAAATTAGAAGTCGCTTTATTCGGCAAAGCCGCTGAAGTTTCGCCGCGTCCCGTTTCAGTCGCTGCGTTAATTGGTGTTTTGAGCGGGCAAGTTTCAACGCCTGTGAATCGTGTCAATGCTGAAAATATCGCCAAACGTCAAGGCTTGGTATTAGTTGAATCGGTTTCGCAAGAAATGCAGGACTATGTTTCACTGATCAAATTAACGGGTTACAGCGCAGACAATTCGATTACCACGTTATCGGGCGTTTTATTGGGTGGTCGTCAACCACGTTTGGTTTCAATTAACGACATGGACATCGAAGTTGTGCCAGAAGGTACATTGCTCATCACGCGGCACGACGATAAACCAGGTGTGATTGCGGCAACTAGTTCGGTGTTGAGCAATGCGGCGATTAACATTTCCAGAATGCAAGTCAGCACCGCCGATAATCAACAGCAAGCGATTGCGGTGATTAGTATTTCTGAACCGTTGAGTGCGGATTTATTGGCGCAAATTGGCGCAATTCCGGCAGTTAATCAAACGACGCAAATCACGTTATGAGTTTTGACATCGTCTGCTTTGATTGTGACAGCACGTTAAGCAAAATCGAAGGCATCGACGAATTAGCACGTCGGGTGGGTTTGGGTGAAGAACTCGCCAAACTCACCGACGCGGCAATGAATGGCGACGTGGCTTTAGAAGACATTTACGGCAAACGTTTAGATTTAATTAAACCAAATCGTGATGCGTTAAACTGGCTGGCAGAGCTTTATATCGCCGAATTGGTTGATGGCGTTGCTGAGGTTTTTGCCGAACTCGCTAAACATAATAAAACCATTCACATTATCAGTGGCGGATTATTGCCAGCGATTTTACCTTTGGCGAAGTTATTAACTGTTCCCGTTGAAAATATTCACGCGGTTGACATTTATTTTGCGGAAAATGGCGATTATTTAGGTTATGAAATTGATTCACCGTTGGCGAAAAATGGTGGCAAAGCGGCGATTATAAAATCCTTAAATTCAACAAATATAGTCATGATTGGCGACGGGAAAACCGATTTAGAAGCCCAACAAGCGGGCGCGAAAGTGATTGGTTTTGGTGGCGTGGTGAATCGAAAATTAGTGCGTGAACAAGCCGATTTTTTCGTCACCGATAAAAATTTAACAGCGGTTTTACCGTATATTATTTAAAAAATTTAGAGAGTAAGTAGCATGGCTGGTCACAGTAAATGGGCAAACATTAAACATCGTAAAGCAGGACAAGATGCGTTACGCGGCAAAATCTTCACCAAGATTTTGCGTGAAATTACCGTTGCAGTAAAAACAAGTGGCATCGATCCATCGAGTAACGCGGCGTTACGCTCGGCAGTGGACAAAGCGTTGGGAGCAAATATGCGCCGCGACACCATCGATACCGCAATTAAAAAAGCTTCGGGAACATTGGAAGGCGTGCATTATGAGGCTATTCGTTATGAAGGTTACGGCGCAGGCGGCGTGGCGGTTATTGTCGATTGTTTGACCGACAATAAACAACGCACCGTTGGTGAAGTTCGCCATGCGTTCAGTAAATCGGGCGGCAATTTAGGCACAGACGGTTCGGTTGCTTATATGTTCAGTACTATCGGAATTATTAGTTACGGCGCAGAAACTGACGAAGATGCGTTGATGGAAGCCGCGATTGAAGCAGGCGCGGACGATGTGGTAACGAATGAAGACAATTCAAAAGACGTGATGACGACGCTTGAAAATTATTTAAACGTCAAAGAAGCCTTAGTTGCGGCAGGTTTTACGCCAGAAAATTCTGAAATAACCATGCAAGCGGCGACAAATGCCGAATTAGACAAAGAAAATGCCGAAAAAATGATATTGCTCATTGAGCGTTTAGAAGATTTGGACGACGTGCAAAATGTCTACTCGAACGGCGATATTAGCGACGAAATTATGGCGACGATGGGTTGAAAATTCTCGGCATCGATCCAGGTTCGCGCTTGACGGGTTACGGCATTATTGAAACAGTGCCGAACGGTTATAGATACATTGCAAGTGGCGCGTTAAAAATTCAAGCTGATGATTTTCCGCGCAAACTCAAACAAGTTTTCGACGGCATTTTACAACTGGTCGAAATGTATCAACCTGAACAAATGGCAATCGAACAAGTTTTTATGAGTAAAAATGCCGATTCTGCGTTGAAACTTGGACAAGCACGTGGCGCGGCGATTTGTGCCGTTCAAACGCACGATATTCCTGTTTTTGAATACGCCGCGCGGCAAGTCAAACAAGCTATTGTCGGCAAAGGCAGCGCGGATAAGTTACAAGTTCAGCAAATGGTTAAACTACTTTTAAACATTCAGGGTAATTTACAAATCGATGCGAGCGACGCGCTAGGGATTGCGATTTGCCACGCGCATTTCGCCCAAACCGCGCAACGCCTACAAACGGGAATCAAAACATGATTGGATTTTTACGCGGTAAAATCGCTTTCAAAGCTCCACCGATGATTGTTTTAGACGTAAATGGCGTGGGTTATGAAATTGAAGCTCCGATGACGGTATTTTATGATTTGCCTGAAGTCGGCGCGGAAATTATCTTGCAAACCCATTTGGCAATTCGTGAAGATGCACATAATTTGTTTGGTTTTGCGACCGAGACCGACAAAACGATGTTTAAAACATTGATTAAAATTAGCGGCGTTGGTGCAAAAATGGCATTGGTGATTTTATCGGGTCAAAGTGCGGAACAATTTCAAAGGTGTATTCAAAATAATGACACGGCGGCATTGGTCAAATTGCCGGGCGTGGGCAAAAAAACCGCAGAACGCTTAGTTCTGGAATTGCGCGACAAATTGCCCAAATCTGACGACGTGCCACAAATAGTCAGCGTCGGAAATAGTGGCAATGCAAGAGCCGAAGCGATTAGCGCGTTGTGCTCATTAGGTTATAAACCGCTCGATGCGAGCCGCATGGTTTCGGCGATTCAACCCGAAGGTAAAAGTTGTGAAACGATTATTCGTCTTGCATTGCAAAGTACCTCGAAATGATTGAAGACGACCGTTTAATTACTGCGAATACTGGTCAAGGCGAAGAAGGTCATGACCGTGCGATACGCCCAAAAAGTTTAGAGGATTATGTCGGACAAGAAGAATGCCGCACACAAATGGCAATTTTCATTGAAGCGACGTTGGCACGAAAAGAAGCTCTCGACCACACGTTAATTTTTGGGCCGCCAGGTTTAGGAAAAACCACGTTAGCGTTGATTATTGCCAACGAAATGGGTGTGAATTTGCGTCAAACAGCTGCGCCAATTTTAGAAAAGGCAGGTGATTTAGCCGCATTGCTGACGAATTTAGAAAAACACGACGTGTTATTTATTGATGAAATTCACCGTTTAAGTCCAGCGGTTGAAGAAATTTTATATCCAGCAATGGAAGATTATCAGCTCGATTTGATGATTGGCGAAGGTGCATCAGCCCGGTCGATTAAAATTGATTTACCGCCGTTCACGTTAATTGGCGCAACGACTCGCGCAGGTCTATTGACTTCGCCATTGCGCGACAGATTCGGGATTGTGCAACGTTTGGTTTTTTACACGGTTGAAGAATTAACACACATTGTCACCCGTTCAGCGCAGGTTTTAAAAATGGGCATTGAACCAAAAGGCGCAATCGAAATCGCCAAACGTTCACGCGGCACGCCTCGAATCGCAAACCGATTATTGCGGCGAGTGCGAGATTTTGCTCAAGTCAAAAGCAACGGCATCATCACCGAAGACGTTGCGGCAGAAGCGTTAACCATGTTAAAAGTGGATGGAAACGGCTTTGATAGTTTGGACAGAAAATTTTTATTAACGTTGATTGAAAATTTCTCTGGTGGACCTGTTGGTTTAGATACAATGGCAGCGGCAATTAGCGAAGAACGCGGCACGATTGAAGATGTTTTAGAACCGTATTTGTTGCAACAAGGTTTTATTATGCGAACGCCTCGCGGACGAGTTGCCACGTCGGCGGCGTATTTGCATTTTGGCTTAACCGCCCCAAAAGTGGCAGCGGCGAATGTTGATTTATTTACATCTTGAAGAATTTTTGAAAAATATTTATGAATTTATATAGAGTAATAGCTGTTCTTCATGAAGGCGGAAATAGAGACAATAACTACAAATGTGCGTTGTTATGCGGTGTGGATGAATCGTTCAACATTATTGAAAGAGAATGGTTTGGCTATATTAAAAACATCGCAGAGATTCATCCGTTTGTTTTAAGAAATGAAAATTCATTTTTTTATGGTGGCGAAGAGCATACTTCCGAAAGGACAAACATTGGTGATAGATTGATTCAGCCTGGAATATAATTCACTGTCTATAGCGAAACTGAAGTGATATATGAAATTATTAGTTGCCACCCTTATTAAAAACTATGTAATTTCACATTTTTGTTTTGTTGATTGATTTGGCTTGGTGGGTTTGGATTTTTTGGAGGTAAAAAATGCCAGAAATAAGTCAGTTTTACGGCATTATCATCAGAATGTACTTAATTGATAATGAACATCCGCCGCAACATATTCACATCAAATACGGCGAATACGAAGCTGTGATGGAATTGACGAATTTGAACATTATTGATGGTTCATTGCCTAAGAAGTGTCGGCAATTAGTACGCGAATGGGCAGAAATTCACCAAGATGAGTTGATTGAAATGTGGAGCACTCAAAACTTTCATCACCTTGAACCATTGGTGTGATTATGAAGCTGAGAAGTTTTGAACAACAAAATGGTTATCTTTTTAAATTCGTTTTTGAAAATGGTGAAATAAAAGAGGCTGATTTGAAAAATTTGATTGGCTCATACGTTGATTTGTCTGCTTTAAATACAGCGCGTATTGATTTTGAATGGGGCTGTTTAGAATTTAAAAATGGCGCGGTCGATATTGATTCAAAGACATTGTATCGTTACAACGGTTAATTTACGCTAATGAAAACACCTTTTATTTTACCCATTCGCGTTTATTACGAAGACACCGATGCAGGCGGCGTGGTGTATCATTCAAATTATTTAAACTTTTTTGAACGCGCCCGAACCGAAATGTTGCGTGATTTAGGTTTTGAACAAAATGAATTGCGCGAACAAAGTGGCGTTATTTTTGCTGTAAGAACGATGCAAATTGAATATTTACGCCCTGCGAAATTTAACGATTTAGTAAACGTTAGCGCGACAATTTCACAATTGAAAAAGACCAGTTTAACCTTTGAACAAACCGTAAAGTGCAGTGAAATTATTCTTTGCACTTGTAGCTGTCGGATTGCTTGCCTCAACGCAGACAATTTGAAACCGACCGCCATTCCTGATTTTTTATTTAACGCATTTTTAACTAAAAACAATGAATACTGATTTATCGATTTTCCATTTAGTCACCGAAGCCAGCTTTGTCGTGCAGTTTGTGATGTTAATTTTATTCACCGCATCGCTGGTGTCGTGGACATTTATTTTTTCTAAACGCAAAGAACTCAATCGTTCTATCGAAATCACCGATGAATTTGAAGAACAATTTTGGTCAGGCGTTTCGTTATCCGAACTTTATCGCAAACTCGCCGCGAAAGATTTTGAACCCGAAGGCATCGAAAAAATATTTTTAGCAGGTTACAAAGAATTTTCTCGAATGCGTTTGAGCGGTAATGTCGAACCTGGGGTGCAAGTCGAAAGTGCACAGCGTGTAATGCGAATTGAATTATTACGCGAACTTGATCGACTGGATGAACATTTAGCATTTCTCGCGACCGTTGGTTCAACCAGTCCTTACGTCGGTTTATTCGGAACGGTTTGGGGAATTATGAATTCCTTTATGGCATTGGGAAATGTAAAACAAGCCACGTTAGCGCAAGTCGCACCAGGTATTGCCGAAGCGTTAATCGCAACCGCGATTGGTTTGTTTGCCGCGATTCCTGCCGTTATTGCGTACAACCGTTTTTCAACGCGCTTGGACAGATTAACAGGACGCTACGAATTATTCGTTGAAGAATTCATCGTGTTATTGCAAAGACAGGCACACAGCAAATGAATGTAAGTAATAAAAAAGCGGGTCGTCGTCGTCCAATGGCCGAAATAAACGTCGTGCCGTATATCGATGTGACGTTGGTTTTGCTGATTATTTTCATGATTACTACGCCGATGTTGCAATCAGGTGTGGAAGTCGATTTGCCAAGAGCACAAGCGGCGATGATTGATCAAAAAGACGATACACCACCGTTTATTATTTCGATTCAAAATGCGGACGGTGCGGGCAAGTATTTTATTAATGTCGGAGATGGCGAAGATGAGCCTGTTGAATTAGAGCAGATTTATCCACGCATCGATGCGGTTTTAAAAAATAAACCGACTACACAAATATTAATTAACGCCGACAAAAATATCGATTACGGTACGGTCGTTGTGACTATGGCTGCTTTAAAAAAAGCTGGCGTGCCGACGGTTGGATTAATGACTAAATCAGATGATTAACAGATTCAATGGCTAATCAAAAATTTTCTAAACCTTTTTTCTGGGCATTAGCGTTTCATTTGACGCTTTTGGCGTTGTTTGCGTTGAGTGCAATTTATAAACCTGCACCTGCACCACCGCCAGCAGAACCTGAAATTATTCACGCCACAATGGTTGAACTCAATCCGCCTACTGTGAAACCAGAATTGCCCATTGAAAAACCTGTGCCAATTCCGGAACCGCTTCCACCTGTCAAAGAACCAAAGCCAATCGAGCAGCCTAAAAAAGTGGAACCGTTAAAACCTATTGAGTCTCCGAAACCGATTGAACCACCTAAAAAAGTCGAGCCTCCGAAACATGTCGAGCCTCCAAAAGAAGATTTAATGAAAAAAGAGGCTGTGAAAGCTGAAAAAATTGCCACCGAAAAAGCAGAAGCGCAAAAAGTCGAAGAGGCGAAAAAAGCGATTGAGCACGTAAAATCAAAAGAAGCTGAAGATGCTAAAAAAGCGGAGTATGAAAAAGAAGCAACAGAAAAAGCTGATGCAAAGAAAATTGATGACGCTAAAAAAGCCACTGAAAAGGCAGAAAAATTAGCCACTGAAAAAGCAGACGCAAAAAAAGCAGAAACTGAAGCAAAAAAAGAAGCTGCTGAAAAAGAAAAATCTGACGCTAAAAAAGCCGAAGCAGAAGCAAAAAAAGTAGCCGATAAAGCAGCGAAAGTAGAAGCGGAAAAAGTAGAAAATGCCACAAAACAAGCAGCAAAAGATGCCGTTGCCAGAGCAGATGCCGAAAGAGCAAATGAAAAAGCCCATTCGGATGCGTTAGCAAGACAAGCTACCGAACGTGCTGCCGCTGATGCAGCAAGAATTCAAGCCGCAAGGCAAGAAGCGGCTGCGGCAAATGCCAAAGCGGCTGCATCTGCGGCAGACGCGCAAGCTGCAAGTGCCGATGCAGCAGCTATTAAAAAATCTAAAGATGCTATTCATGACTTAATCAAGCGTAATCATGGGCATTATCAATCAGCTGATCCATTAAAATGCACTGTTAAAATCAGGGCAACACCTAAAGGCATGGTTGTAAGTGTAAAAGTAGAAAAAAGTAGTGGTGATGCTGGGTTTGATGATTCCGTTATCGCAGCTGTTGAAGCCTCCGATCCACTGCCAGTTCCTAGTGATATGGATTTATTTGTGAAAGGTGAATTTAGAGAATTTACAGTTGGAATAACCAGAGAATAAAGGTGAATTTAAGTCGTTCACGTTTGTATTTGATCCAAAATAAACTTCATCACGTTTGCATCTAAAACCATAGAATGCAATCATTCTCGTCACTTTAAATCAATATATAAAAACAGTTATGAGTAGTAATAAATCTCCACGTATTTTAATTGTCGACGATGAAACAGATATTCGCCATTTGGTGGGTGAAATTTTGGAAGACGAAGGCTATCAAGTCAGCATGGCTGAAAATGCTGCCGTCGCCAAAACGCTAAAAATTGCTACAAACCCAGATTTGATTTTGCTTGATATTTGGATGCCGGATACAGATGGTATTACATTATTAAAAGAATGGCTCGCCGAAGAAAAACCGATGTGTCCTGTGATTATGATGTCAGGACATGGTTCAGTTGAAGCTGCTGTTGAAGCGACACGTTTAGGCGCATTCGACTTTTTAGAAAAACCGTTGTCGCTCGCAAAATTATTGTTAATTGTCGAAAAAGCCTTGGAAGCTGGGCAGCACGATAAAGGTTTTTCACAAAATATCCACGTTGATATTGAACTAATTGGAAAAAGTGCCGCGATAGCCAGAATAAAAGACCACCTAAAACGCCTCGCGCAACATGACACTCGTGTTTTATTTATGGGCGAAGCTGGCGTTGGAAAAGAACTTTATGCCCGGTATTTACATAACAATAGTTCACACCGTAACGGCGCATTTATTAATGTCGCAGTAGGTAGTATTTCGCCAGAAAATTCCGCAGTTGAATTTTTTGGAAAAGAAGATGGGCATCGCGTTTATCAAGGTCTACTCGAACGTGCAAATAAAGGAACATTGTTTCTGGGGGAAATTGGTGATATGGACAAAGAAACCCAATTGCGGTTATTAAGCGCATTGGAATCACGTTCATTTTTGCGTGTTGGTGGTAGTGAGGCCATAAATGTTGATGTTCATGTTGTTGCTTCAACGAGAATGGCACTGGATGAAGAAGTGCGTTTTGGACGTTTTCGACATGAGCTGTATTACTTATTAAACGAAGTCACCATTACAATTCCAGCATTACGTGAACACAGTGAAGATGTTCCCGCATTATTAAATTTTTACGTTGATTATTTTGTGACGCATGAAAAATTAGCATTTCGACGATTTTCAATGGCAGCGCAAAACTATTTACGTAATTACAGTTGGCGAGGTAACGTACGAGAACTGAAAAACGTAGTACAACGCTTAATGATTTTAGGGGTTGGTGAAGAAGTTGAGTTAGACGAAGTTAAAAATACACTAGGAAAAGTCAGTAATGACACAATGATTTTGTCGTCAATTCCTGAATTTTTCAATTTACCATTAAAAGAAGCACGAGATCATTTTGAAAAGGCCTATTTAGAATACCATTTTGAAAAAACAGGTGGCAGTGTTGCTAAATTGTCGGCAGCTGTTGGAATGGAGCGCACACATTTATATCGCAAGTTACATTCGCTAAATATCAAACTATAGTTATAAATAACGCAACAATTACGATACCTTTTAACTATTTTCAATAAGAATTTCATGGAAACTAACGCTTATTTTGACAACATCCATACACATATTATTCAGGAATTTAAAAAAGGAAATTCCAATATAACGATTGCTGTTACCTGGCTTACAGATAATGAAATTTTCCAAGCACTTTGTCATCAAGCTAAATCCGGTATTACAGTTAGACTGGCATTATTGGATGATGATATTAATCGTAAAAAATCGGGAATTCAGTTTCACAATTTAACTGACGCGGGAGGTGAATTGTATTGGATTCGTGCTAGTGATTCCGATAACATTATGCGCTTCAAATTTTGTATCATTGACCATCATAATGTTATTACTGGCTCATATAGTTGGATGCAAGAGAGCCGTGATAAACATGAAAATATCGTGGTTGTCAGTAATGATTCTGAATTTGCTATGCAATATCTGGAATCTTTCAATACGCTTCTTCGTGAGCAGAATTATCTTACTGAGCCATCAAAAAAAGGTAAGGACCATATTACAAAGCGAGTAGCATTACTCGAAGAGATGATTAAAAAGGGGATTCTGATAATAAGCGTCTGATTGCTTTGTTTTTAACTTACCGTGATTTGACGACAAAGACCCTGAATCGTTTTTATCCATGGGATTCTGAATTATTAGGACAACTCCCTGAAACTTGGGATTGGTGGGAATTATCACGTAACGCTGTCATAAAATGGGACGCTGAACTGATTGAACGATATAAAACTAAGTGGCATTGGCAAGCGTTATCCAGTAACGAAATTATACCTTGGAATGCCACACTTATTGAGCGTTATAAAGATCGCTGGGATTGGGTATGGTTGTCAAGTAACAAAGCTCTACCATGGACAATAGGGCTTATTGAACGCTATAAAGATCGCTGGGATTGGGATAAATTGTCCAGTAACAAAAATCTTCAATCGGATGTAGAATTAATTGAACGCTATAAACATTATTGGAATTGGGAACGGCTATCATGCAATGAAGGACTTCCTTGGAGCGTCAGTTTACTAGAGCTATATCAATCAGAATTTCTTAGAGCAAGCGAAGGATCGGTACTTTTTTGGACAACAAATATCTTCCCTTTTTTCCAGCCAATTTCACGGGAAACTGTTTTAGAAATTTGCAAAAAGATTTCAAGCAACCAACGAAACAAAACATGAATTTAAGACACCTCAATTTTTCAATTACACTATTTATCATTTGTTAATTTAATGCAAATCCATTTAAAAACATTAGGTTGTCGTTTAAACGAAGCCGAATTAGAAACATGGGCACAAGCCTTTCAAGCGAAAGGTCACGCAATTACACGAGACATCACCAGAGCCCAACTAGTCGTTATTAATTCCTGTGCCGTGACACAAGATGCTGCCAGAAAATCCCGTCAATTGATTCGTCGAATTCACCGTGAAAATCCCCATGCAAAATTAGTGGTTAGCGGCTGTTACGCCACCTTAAATACCACTGAAGCACAAGCTCTTTTAGGTGTTGATTTAGTTGTGAGTAACAAAGATAAAGCCAATTTAGTTGAAAAATCTTTAAGCGAATTAACGTTTGAAAGTATGCCAGAAATGGCAACTGAACCTGCCGAAATTGCATTATTTACACGCGGCCGCCAACGTGCTTTTGTGAAAGTACAAGATGGTTGTCGCTATCGTTGCACGTTTTGTATCGTCACAGTCGCAAGAGGCGACGAAGTCAGTCGCTCCATTACAGACGTAATTACTGAAATTAAAGCTTTGCACATGCAAGGTATTAAAGAAGTGATTTTAACGGGTGTACATTTAGGGGGGTACGGCAGTGATAATGGTGAAAATATCGTGTCATTGATTCAAGCTATTTTGTCAAAAACTGACATTCCACGCTTACGCTTAGGCTCACTTGAACCTTGGGAATTAAACGATGAATTTTTTACATTATTTGAAAATCCACGTTTGATGCCACATTTACACTTGCCGTTACAAAGTGGTTCAGATGCAGTTTTACGCAGAATGGCACGTCGTTGTAAAATCGAAGAATATGCAAAAATGTTAGAACGTTTGCGAAGACAAATACCGCTTTTCAATATTACGACTGACATCATCGTAGGATTTCCGAATGAAACGGAAGATGAATGGCTCGAAAGTATTGAATTTATTAAAAAATGTGGTTTTGGACATATTCACATTTTTACTTATTCACCACGAGAAGGCACAAAAGCTGCAACATTGCCAAATCCTGTTCCATATGAGATTAAAAAACAACGCAGTGAACAGCTACACCGGTTAGCGGAAGAAATGAAATACAATTTTTATACGCAAAATCTTGGGCAAACCTTTTCAGTGCTTTGGGAAGGACAGCGTGATAAATTAGAAGATGGTCACGTGCGTGTATTTGGTTACACACCACATTATTTACGTGTTTCATGTGACGTTGATGCCACCAAATCGTTAGAAAATAAAATCACCGATTTTTTAATAGCTTAAAATCGATCGATTAAAAACGACCACGTTCCAGATAGTTGTTCAAAATAAATCCGTAATGGTTTCTTGCATCGTTTTTTCTAAATTACGTTTTGGTACATCAACCATTTTGTCGGTGCTCGGTTTGGTAACTGGAATAGCACTTGGCTTGAAATCACCTTGAATACTTTTAACTTGATCATTTTCAAAAAAAATAGAAATTGTTTTTTGTTCAAGATCGGTGCCACTTTTTTTCGACGAATAAATATAATCCCAACGATTTTGGTGGAAGTAATCCACTAACATCGGTGTCCCCATAATATATAAAATCTGGCGTTTAGTCATATTTGGTCGCAGTTGATCAATCATCGACTGATCAATCATATTACCTTGATTCACGTCTATTTTATAAACATAAGGCAAATGATCTAAAACCAAGGAGCAAGACATCAGCGGCATACTGAAGATACTTAAAAATAAAATTGTTTTTCGCATTAGAGATACTTCAAATGGGTAAAGAATAGCTTGAATTCTACGGGATTTGATTGAAACAGTCATGCGCTTAAGCTAAAAAAAACGTTACAATATGGATAATGAAACTTATTAAGAGTATACGATCGTGCAAAATCAAGAAAACATCGAACTCAAAAATGCGGGATTAAAAGTCAC
Source organism: Methylococcaceae bacterium (assembly GCA_014191975.1). Classification (GTDB taxonomy): domain Bacteria; phylum Pseudomonadota; class Gammaproteobacteria; order Methylococcales; family Methylomonadaceae; genus UBA10906. Next base: position 25,152 of record BJHG01000001.1, read on the forward strand.
GGTGCCGCGCATGAAAATTTTACATCTTTTAGAAAAACAGGTAACTAAGCGTCATTTTTCAGCCGAAGACATTTATAAAATTTTATTGTTTGAAAACGAAGATATTGGACTAGCCACGGTTTATCGGGTTTTAACGCAATTTGAAGCAGCGGGGTTAGTAACACGTCACCATTTTGAAAGTGGAAATTCCGTCTTTGAACTCGATAACGGTGGACATCACGACCATTTAGTGTGCGTAAAATGCGGGAAAGTCGATGAATTCCAAGATGAATTTATCGAAAAACGCCAAAACGAAATCGCCGACAGATTGGGTTATGAGCTCACTGATCACAATTTTTATCTTTACGGTTTTTGTGGCGAATGTCGCAAACTGAAAGCCTAACCACTCTCAAAAAAATTATTCATGTTTAAACCCCTTATTTTTTACATAGGCTTGCGTTACACACGGGCAAAACGCCGTACTCAGTTCATTTCATTTATTACATTGACTTCAGTTTTAGGTATCGCACTCGGTGTCACTGCGTTAATTACAGTTTTATCCGTAATGAATGGTTTTGAATCGGAATTGCGTGAACGTATTTTGGGCATGACTTCGCACGCCACCGTCACAGGACAATCCGGTCAGCTCGATAATTGGCAGGAGCTTGATCAGCGTTTAGTTGGTTATCCACACATTCAAGGCACCGCACCTTTTATCAACGGGCAAGTTATGATTAACGCCGATCGTCGTGTAAGCGGCACGATGTTAAGTGGTATTTTGCCTGAAAATGAAGCAAAAGTTTCTGAAGTTGCCGCCAAAATGAAAGAAGGTAAATTGACAGATTTAGTGCCTGGTGAATATGGCATTATTTTGGGTTTGGAATTGGCAAATTATTTGGGCGTTGTCGTTGGTGACAAAATCACTGTCATCAGCCCGCAAGTGAATTCAACACCTGCGGGCGTTGTACCAAGAATGCGTCGATTTACAATTATCGGAACATTCCAAGTGGGAATGTATGAATACGACCGAAATATGGCGTTAATTCACCTCGACGATGCAGCAAAATTATTTCGTTTAGATTCGGCTGTTTCAGGTTTGCGGATTAAATTAGATGATTTATTCAACGCACCTAAAATTACGCACGAATTATCACAAGCCCTCTACAATAATTATTACGTCAGTGATTGGACTCTTGCACACAGCAACTTCTTCCGTGCGATTCAAACTGAAAAAACAGTGATGTTTATTATTTTGTTACTGATTGTTGCCGTTGCGGCATTTAACATTGTTTCGACATTGGTGATGGTTGTAACAGATAAACGCGGTGATATTGCGATTTTAAAAACACAAGGTTTAACCGCGCCGGCAGTGATGGGTATTTTTATGGTTTTAGGTGCCGTTATTGGTGCAGTTGGGACGATTATCGGTACTGTTTTTGGTATTATTTTAGCGTTAAATGTTGAAACAATTGTGCCTGCGATTGAAAAATTATTTCACGTTCAATTTATGGCGGCAGATGTGTATTACATTAGTGAATTGCCATCAAAATTAGTATGGACAGACGTGTATTCAATTGCTGGACTGGCATTTTTCTTGTCGCTTTTAGCGACAATTTACCCAGCGTGGCAAGCCGCGAAAGTTAATCCTGCCGAGGTATTGCGTTATGAGTAAGCTAATTTTGGAATGCAAAAACTTGGTGAAACGCTACGGCGATTTAGATGTTGACGTTTTAAAAGGCGTGGATTTAGAAATCACAGTGGGCGAGCGTGTGGCAATTATGGGCGCATCTGGTTCGGGTAAAAGTACGTTATTACATTTGCTCGGTGGTTTAGACAAAGCCACGAGTGGTGAAGTCATTTTGAATGACGTGAATTTAAATCAAGTGAATGGCACAAAGTTAGCTCGATTACGCAATAAATCCTTAGGTTTTATCTATCAATCGCATCATTTATTGGGCGAATTTACCGTGTTAGAAAATGTCGCGATGCCATTATTGATTGGCGGCGAATCAGTGAAAAATGCTCAAGTTCGGGCGACAAAATTATTAAAACGTGTCGGTTTGGGACATCGAATTGAACATAAACCAGGTGAACTTTCAGGTGGTGAACGCCAACGTGCAGCAGTCGCACGAGCTTTAATCAACGAGCCTGCTCTTGTTTTAGCTGATGAACCGACAGGGAATTTGGACAGCAAAACGGCTGAATCCGTTTATCAGTTGATGCTGGAATTAAATCAAGAATTGCAGGTGAGTTTTTTGGTTGTGACGCATGATCACGATTTGGCGTCGAAATTGGGAAAAGTGCTGCACATGGAAGATGGGCTAATTATTTAATCCCACAATCGATAAAAGCGATTATGAAAAAAATTTTAGTGGTTTTTACTGGTGGCACAATTGGTTCGAGTATTTATAACGGTGTGATTAACACAGACGAAAACACGTCTTTTTTATTGTTAGCGCAATTTAAACAACGCTATCCAAATGCTGACGTGACGTTTTCAACGTTGCAACCGTATCAAATTTTAAGTGAAAATCTTTCCCCAAAAGTGTGGACAACATTAATTTCCGCGATTGAAAACGCGACTCCAGAAAACTACGACGGCATTATTGTCACACATGGAACAGACACCCTAGCATATACATCAGCGGCGTTAGGGTTTTATTTTAATGCGCTCAACGTGCCAATTTTTCTCGTTTCAAGCTATCTTCCTTTAAGCGATGAAAACACAAATGGCTTAGATAATTTTAGCTTTGCTATTGAAAAAATTACGACTGGAAATTTAACTGGCGTTTTTGCGCCTTATCGAAATCCGTCAGAAAAATTTGTGGCATTACATTCTGCAACACGATTAACGTGTTCGCCGCAATTAAGCAGTAATTTTTTTAGCATGGAAAATGTGGCTTTAGTTCCCAGAATAGTTTCAAGCGCAGCTCTCAAACCGCAATTTTCAGAGCGCATTTTACTAATTAAGCCCTACCCTGCTTTGAATTATGATTATTTTGATTTAATGAATGTTGATGCGGTTTTACACGATTTGTATCATTCTGGTACAGCTTGTACGACATTAGAATGGGGCGAAAATCATTCATTGTTAGCGTTTATAAAACGCTGTCAAATGCAAAAAGTAGAAATTTATCTCGCGCCAATTTCCAACTCAAATGATACGTATCAATCGACGTTAGAATTAGTAAATAGTGGTGTGACGATACTTTGGAATATAACAATTGAAGCGGCTTATGTGAAATTGTCATTGGCTTATAGCAACTTTACTGACAAAACAGCCATCATTTCATTTATGCAGCAAAATTTGGCTAGTGAATATATTTAACAAATTGTAAAAGTTGAAAATTAAACTGACACAATTACGCCGCTTAATTTTTCAATTGAAGCGGCGTAATATTTTAAAGATTTTTTAGAGCGAGGCTTAATTTAGTGTGCCGCGTCGTAAATGTCTCTCATTTCTTTTATCTGAACCAGAGCTGCTTTCATAGAAAGACCCGCTTCTGGCATATTGTCACCTGTTGCAAGTTCGCGCGCTGCACTCAATTTGTCGTTCAATTTTTGACGTAAACGTTCAGTTTGTTCATAACGGAATTCTTTTTGTGCTTGACGTGCTTCAGAAACAGCTGCAAGAAATGTTGCTTTATCGCCGGCTTTGTCAGCAATCGCAATCGCTTCCTCAATTTTTGTTTTTGTTAAATCCGCTGCGGCTTTTACAACGATGTTTAAGTCTTTGTGTGCTTCAGCTGCAAATACAGGTGCAGAAACCGCTGAAAATGCCGCAATAATAGCGGTTGATAAAACGATTTTTTTAAAAATGTTCATTGAGTTCCTTAAAATGTAAAAGATGTGGATTTTTCTTTAACCTACTTTTAATTATAAACTTAGGTAAAGTACATTATACGCAACCATCACAGAAAAAAAAGTGTTGATTCAAGGTTTATCAATGTTATCAACAATTGGACAAACATAAAAAGTTCCGTAGAATGACTCCAATTAAAACTTTAGCGAATTAACTCATTTTTCATGCCACTAAAAACAATCCTTATAAAACGATTACTCTTGTCTGTAACTCTTTTGTTGCTGGCGGTAGCGTTATTTTATGGGTGTTTAGAAAATATAACAATTGTCGATATATCGAGTGGTTTTTCACATCCATTACAAGGCTGGGATCATCTTATTACGATGTTGGCGGTTGGTATTTGGGCAGCACAATTACGCGGCAAGGCGATTTGGCTGCTACCACTAACGTTTGTTAGCGTGATGAGCTTGGGTGGTATTTCAGGTGCCGCACAGTATTTAGGGGTTCCCAGCGCAGAAATTCTGATTTTATTATCGTGTGTTGTTTTTAGCATTTTAATTATTCGTAAAGTGCGTTTTGATACCAAAATAAACGTGTTAATTGTGGCATTTTTCGCATTTTTTCACGGTTACGCCCACGGGCAAGAAATTTCAACTTCCGCTAGCTTAATTTCTTACACGATTGGTTTTATGTTTGCCACGTTGCTATTACACGGCGCAGGAATTTTAGTGGCGAAAGTTATTTTACTCTCCATTACATTTTTCATTGCACAAGCCTTAAGCATTGTCATTCCAACAGAATCAACACAAATCGTTACGGCAAGTTATTCACAAATCGCAAACAAAGACTTCGAACAACTCAAAACAGTATCGATTGAAAAACCGCCGCTAATAAATTATTCGCAGCAATGGCTCACTTTATCACCACCGATTGAATCAATTTTGCAGTTTTTTACACGTGTAAAAAACTATTTCGTTTGGTGTGACGTTTTTTTGTTCGTTTTTTCAATTTCGCAATTTGTTTGTTACGTTTTTTATATAAAACAACGACGTGATTTTTTACCATTCCTCGCTCATTCGTTGTTTCAATTGTCACTTTATCCCTTAACGTTCCTCGCGTTTTCACATTCTAAATTTTTATCGCATCTCTCGATTTTTTATCGATATTTTTTCGTGCGCTCAAATTTTTTAGTTTTTCTGCCAACATTGACAACGAAATCTCTCTAATTTTATGGACGCAACAAAAACAACTTTTACAGGTTATCCCATTTTTGAACCCTCAAAACAAGAGCTCGAAAAATCACGTTGGCGCGGCGCGTTAATGCTAGGAATCGTTGTTACTTTGCATACTGTATTAACGTTGTATCTTTTGAATTCATCAGAAAATGAACCCAAAAAATCACCTACAATTATGGCAGTGGAAATGTTGACATTGCCAAAACCTATCCTCAAAGAGCAGCCACTTTTGCTACCTGCTGTGAAACCTGTGGTGAAAAAAGAAATCGTGAAGCCTCAGCCAATTGTAAAACCAGTGCCTGTGAAACAAATCACACCACCAAAACCCGTTTTACAACCGAGAATTTTAACGACGGCTCCTGAAAATGCCCAAGTGAGTATTCCAAAATTTGAAACTGCGCCAAATTTCACACCTGCCGTACCTGCTCAAACGGTTACAAAAACTGTTGAAACTTCATCAACAAGTAATGAAATTTCTGCAAGTTCAGGTGGAACCTGTGAAAACTGTGGCAGCATCGAAAAACGTTTGCAACGTCGTTATGCACGCCGAAATTTTACGGGCTTGGTGTCGTTTATTTTCATAATTAACGAAAATGGAAAAGTACAAAATGCCAGTGTCAAAAGCTCTGAACCTTTAGATATGTTCGACGAGGATGTCATTTCTGAAATCAAAGAAAGTTTGATTGAAATGGAATTCGTTCCAAAAACCGTGAATGGAAAAGCCGTGAGTTTTAAAGGTGCAAAAACAATTAAATTTCAACCTTCATAAATAATTAGGAAAAAAAATGACCGACTCAATTACCCATCTCGTTATCAACCTTACGTTTTATACGTTGATGGTTTTCTCCGTGCTGACGTGGACGATGATTTTTTACAAAATTTGGCAATTTATGGCGAATAATCGTCAAAACAACGTATTTAATGAAGCATTTTGGAATACACAAAATATCGAACACGCGCGGCGTTTACCTGACGAAATTTACAAAGGTACACAATCCCATTTGGCGTATGAAGGTTTGTTTTGGTTGGACGAATATCAACGTTTGCGAGGAAAAAGTTTTAAATACGCGGGCAATCCAAACGAATTACTTGAGCACGCTTTGCGTGGACAATTGCAAAAAGAACAACACACGCTCGAAAGCGGTTTGACCTTACTAGCAAGTATTGGCAGCACCGCGCCATTTGTGGGTTTATTTGGTACGGTGATGGGAATTATGCACGCGATGCACGACGTTACTGAAAGCGGATCAACCAGTTTAGATGTTGTCGCTGGACCAATCGGTGATGCGCTTGTTGCGACGGCAATTGGTATCGCCGTCGCAGTGCCTGCGGTGTTAGCGTACAACTTCTTTTTACGTCGCGTGAAATTACAACGGATGCAACTCGAAAGTTTTGTCGCACATTTCTTGCTCGTCGCTGATTTGCCGAAGGATTAGGAGGTTTTATGGCTTTTAAATCACAATCCGAAGATCAAAGTGTGATGAGTGAAATCAACGTCACACCACTTGTGGACGTGATGTTGGTGTTAGTGATTATTCTGCTTGTGACCGCGCCATTGTTGACGCAATCTGTGCAAGTAAAATTACCGAAAACCACCGAAACCATTGCCGATACGCAAGCTCAACCTTTACAACTCGGTATCGATGCACAAGGCACAATTACGCTGAATAAAAATTTGATTTCAGATTTAGCGACGTTAGAAACCGCGTTGAAAGCAGAACAATACAAGAATCCAGAAGTTAATGTTAATTTATATGCTGATCAGGCGGTTATTTATTCCAAAGTTGCTGAGGTCATAGCGACGATTAGTCATTCTGGAATTTCTAAAATTGGCTTTGAGAGTATTGAGCAATAAAAAATGACAGCTAACCAATCAGGCATTCGCGATAATCATCGTTTTGGAAAAGTCGGTGATTTCTTAAAAGAAAAAATACAACCCAATGCACAGCTACGTTTTGTATCAGCCTATTTTAGTATTTTTGGATTTGAGGCACTAAAAGCAGAATTATTACCGATTGATAAGTTGCAATTTTTATTCGGCGAACCGACTTTTGTTAAGCAACTAGACGTAGCACAATCTCAGGCGAAAGCATTTCATATTGTGGAACAAGATTTATGGCTAAATAACCGCCTGAATCAAAAAGCGATTGCTAAAACGTGTGCGAATTGGATAACAGAAAAAGTCGAAATTCGCTCGCTGATTCAAACAAATTTGCTACATGGCAAGCTCTACCATATCAACAATAATGGCGTTGAATCCGCGTTATTGGGTAGCTCAAATTTCACCTTGCACGGTTTAGGCGAAGGCAATTCAAATATCGAATTGAATTTAATCGTGGATAGCGACCGTGACAGACAGGATTTAAAAAGTTGGTTTGACGGAATTTGGAACGACAAAACGTTGGTTAAAGATGTTAAACAAGAAGTCTTAAATTATTTAACGCAGCTTTATCACAACCATTCACCGCAGTTTATTTATTACAAAACGCTCTATCACGTTTTTTATGAAGATTGGCAACGTTACCAAGAACAACGTGAAGCCACTGAAAAAAGTTTAAATAAATCGGAGATTTGGAATACCTTGTTTGACTTTCAAAAAGAAGGTGTGGTTCACGCAATTACTAAAATTGAAACGCATAACGGCTGTATTTTGGCAGACAGCGTGGGGCTGGGTAAAACCTACGAAGCCCTAGCGGTCATTAAGTATTTCGAGGCGAAACATCACAATGTTTTGGTGTTATGTCCAAAAAAACTCAGTGAAAATTGGTTGCTGTATTCATCACGCTATCAACGCCAACTTAATCCATTAAAAGCAGACAAATTAAATTACACCGTATTAAGTCACACGGATTTAAGCCGTGAAAAAGGTCTGTCAAACAATGTCGATTTAAGTGATTTCGAGTGGAGTCAGTTTGATTTAATTGTGATTGATGAATCGCACAATTTTAGAAATGATAACAAGAGCAAAAACGGTAAATCACGCTACCAACGCTTGCTTGAGGATGTGATTCAAGCAGGAGAAAAAACGAAAGTTTTATTATTGTCAGCAACGCCTGTAAATAACGATTTATCGGATTTGTATAATCAAATTCGTTTCATTAGTGCAGATGATACTCATGCGTTTGCTGACATTGGGATTGTCGATACAAAAAAAACACTGCGAGCCGCGCAAAATGCCTTCCATGATGCTGTTAAAAACAAACGTCAATCGCAACTAGCCCACCATTTAAACGCGGATTTTTTCAAATTACTCGATGCGATTACGATTGCCCGTTCACGCAAACACATTGAACGTCACTATCCCAATGTTGCCAAAGAATTAGGCCGTTTTCCTAAACGCACCGCTCCACAATCGATTTATTATGAGATGGACACGCTTGGCGTATTTCCTTCGTTTGTCGGCATAGAAAAAGAAATTTCAGCTTATCAATTATCGTTATTTAATCCGACGAAATACCTACTCAACGAATACCGCGATTTACCTGAATATCAAAGCAAAGTAAAAAACTTCACTCAAGAAAACCGAGAGCATTATTTAATCGGTATGATGAAGGTGAATTTTTTAAAACGCCTTGAAAGTTCCGTTGTGTCATTTGCGGACACGATGGCTCGAACGGTTATTAAGATTGAGGATTTGATTAAAAAAATAAAACAACTCGATGAAATTGAAAATTTGATTGATGATGATTCTGACGATGAAGAGTTAAATGATGCGCTGGCGGTCGGTAAAAAAATCAAATTCAAATTAAAACATTTAGATTGTGAGCGTTGGTTGCAGGATTTAGAAAATGACAAAGAACAACTAAAAAAACTGCGGGATACAGCTCAAAACATCACATCTCAACGTGACGGTAAATTACACGAATTAAAACGCTTGATTACCCATAAAATCAGCAATCCAACCATCGATAAGCAAGGTAAATCGATTAAAAAAGTGCTGATTTTTACCGCGTTTTCTGACACCGCCCAGTATTTGTACAATGCCTTGAAATCCGATTTAACCGAATTAGGCGTTCATTCTGGTTTAGTGACAGGTTCAAAATGTGAAGCCACGTTAGGCATGACAAATTTTAATGACGTGTTAATCAATTTTTCGCCCACCGCTAAAAAACGCAGTGGTTTTAAAAATACGCTCACGGACGAAATTGACATTTTAATTGCGACAGATTGTATTTCGGAAGGGCAAAATTTGCAGGATTGCGATTGGGTCATTAACTACGATATTCATTGGAATCCAGTGCGTTTGATTCAACGATTTGGACGAATTGACCGAATTAACAGCCAAAACAAAGATGTTTCGATGATTAACTTTTGGGCAACGGCTGAACTCGACCAGTATTTGAATTTGAAAAATCGGGTTGGAGCACGAATGGCGTTAGTGGATATTTCTGCCACGGGTTCGGATAACTTATTGCTCACCGAAGACGATGCTAACGATGAATTAAATTATCGTGATGAACAGTTAAAACGCATGAAAGATGAAGTGCTGGATTTAGAAGAACTCAATGATGGCGCGACGTTAACTGATTTTAATTTTGATGATTTTCGTGCGGATTTAGGTGGCTATTTGGATTTAGAGCGCGATAAATTAGCCAACACGCCACTCGGTCTTTATGCCGTTGTGCCTGAACAACCCGATTTAAATATTCACAAAGGCGTTATTTTTTGTCTGCAACAAAAGGTTTATCAGCAAGAAAAGGGGCAACAGGTGAATCCGCTCACGCCGTTTTTCTGATTTATATTCAAGACGATGGCAAAGTCAGACGCAACTTTGTTGAAGCCAAACACACGCTCGAAGTTTTCAAAATGTTGTGCATCGGTAAAGACCAACCTTATGAAGCGTTATGCCAATTATTTGATGACCAAACCCATGACGGCAGTGATATGGCGCATTATTATGACTTGGTGGCAAAATCGGTCGATGCGATTAGCGAAGCCTTTCAAGAAAAAGAAATTATCAAGTTAGCAACAGGACGTGGCGCGTTATTGCCAGTCGTTTCAGAACAAATCACAAACCCAACTGATTTTACGTTGGTAACATGGTTCGTAATTAGTTAATAAAAACACAAACGGATTTCGTAATGACGGATAAAAATAAACTTCAAACGCTCATTAACCAATTTTCAGACGGTGATTTAAGAGCAAACGCCCTCGCATTATTTAAAGAACTTGGCTATCAAAGTCCGCGTACTTTTAATAAACCCGTTAATGAGATTTTACGAACATTCGACCATGAAAAAGCGTTGTGTTCCGAATGGATTAACGCGCCATTTCTGTTTCAATTAGCCGAAGATAATTTAAGCAATGTTCAATCATTGCTCACTGAGGTTGATGGCACGATTATCGAATCGTATATGTTCGTGGCGATTGAATTAGAAAAATCCGAGTATTCCCGTTCCGATTTGGTCAGAATCACCCGCGAACTCAATAAAAGTCCACAACCTATTTTGATTTTATTCAAACACGGCGACACATTAACGTTATCGGTTATTCACCGCCGATTGCATAAACGTGACGAAAGCAAAGACGTTTTAGAAAAAGTCACGTTGCTTAAAGATATTCGTATCAGTGACCCGCATCGCGCCCATGTGGATATTTTGTTCGATTTGGCATTTGATAATTTGAATTTAAAAGCAGGTGCGAGTTTTGTTGATTTACACAACGCTTGGCAAGCCGTTTTAGATACCAAAACGCTTAATAAACAGTTCTACAAAGAATTGTCACAGTGGTATTTCTGGGCAATAAAGGAAGTCTATTTTCCTGATGCTGAAAATATCGAAGCCGTAAAAGGTGGCGTTTTTGAAGACGAAAACAAAGTCCGAGAACACAATGCAAAAAGTTTGATTCGATTATTAACCCGATTACTTTTTGTTTGGTTTATCAAAGAAAAAAATCTCATTCCTGAACAGTTGTTCAACGAAGACTCGATTAAGGCACAATTAAACGGTTTCAAGCCGCAAATCAGCGACAAATCAAACGCCATTTTTCAAGCAAATGACAGCCATTTTTACCGCGCCATTTTGCAAAACTTATTCTTTGCAACACTCAATCAAACCTGTGAAAAACGTCAATTTCGCGGTGATGGACGACATCAAAATGTCACCAATTTGATGCGTTATAAATCCTATTTTTCAGAGCCAGACGCATTTTTAAAATTGGTTTCTGATGTTGTGCCATTTATGAATGGTGGTTTGTTTGATTGTTTAGATAAACCCATTCCCGAATTAAAAGGCAAACAAGGCGGCGATGTGATTGCTTATGAAGATGGATTTTCAGACCGCCCCGATAATAAATTGCGCGTGCCTGATTACATTTTCTTTGGCTCACATAAAAACGTCGATTTAAGCGAAGAACTCGGCAACAAACAAAAATCCGTTGAGATTAAAGGCTTAGTTGATATTTTAAAAAGCTACAAATTCACCATCACTGAAAACACGCCGATTGAAGAAGATATTGCTCTCGACCCTGAATTATTAGGGCAAGTGTTTGAAAATTTACTCGCCAGTTACAACCCCGAAACCAAAACCACCGCACGCAAGCAAACAGGCTCTTTTTATACCCCGCGTGAAATTGTTGATTACATGGTTGATGAATCACTCAAGGCTTATTTCAAATCCAAGTTAGAGCATTTAACGACTGAACAATTAGACAATTTGTTGAGTTACACAAAACCCACGCCCGAATTTTCAGAAGAAGATAAAACCGCTTTAATTGAAGCCATTGATACTTGCAAAATCCTTGACCCTGCTTGTGGTTCGGGCGCATTTCCAATGGGCGTTTTACACAAGTTGGTTTTCATTTTGGGCAAAATAGACCCAGACAATGAATTGTGGAAACAACGCCAAATCAAAGAAAAAGATTCTGCGTTGCAAAAACGTATTATCGAAGCCTTCACCGATAACGAAGTCGATTACGCACGAAAACTTTATCTCATCGAAAATTGTATTTATGGCGTGGATATTCAAGCGATTGCCATTCAAATCAGCAAACTTCGATTTTTCATTTCACTGATTGTTGACCAAAAAGTCGATAGAAATAAAACCAATTTTGGCGTGTTACCGTTGCCGAATTTAGAAACCAAATTTGTCGCGGCAAATACGTTAATCGGCATTGAGAAACCGAAAAAACAAACCAGTTTATTTGATAGCAAAGAAATTGAAGCTCTCGAAGAAAAATTAAAAAAAGTCCGTCACAGTTTGTTTAGCGTCAGAAGTCCAAGCAGAAAAAGAGAATTACGCGACGAAGATAAATTGTTGCGTGAACAAATCGGCGAATTGTTAGAACAACACGGCTGGGGAAATGAAACCGCACAGCAATTAGCACATTGGAATCCTTACGACCAAAACGCCAACGCCGATTTTTTTAATCTCGAATGGATGTTTGGTGAAACAGGTTTTGATATTGTGATTGGCAATCCGCCTTACATTCAAATTCAAAAATTGAAAAATTCTGCAATTTTAGCAAAACAGGATTTTCAAGTTTTTGATAAAGGTTCTGATTTATATATTTTATTTTTTGAAAAAGGATGGCTTTTATTAAAAAATAACGGTGTTTTATCTTTCATTACGCCGAATACTTGGCTTCAATCAATTTCTTTTACAAAAATCAGAAAATTTTTATCAAATCAATTTCTTTGGTCAAACATTTTGATTCCAGATAAAAACCTTCGATGCAGTCGTAGATACATTAGTAGTTGTTTTTGAAAAAAATAAAATAGCTGAATCACACACGCTAAATATCTTTCAAAAAAATAATGAAAGCATATATTTTCTTCAAACTCTTTCATGCAACCAAATTCCAAAAAATGGCGATGTTATCAATATAACGGTGAATCAAAAACAGAGTGTTATTTATGAAAAAATCATTAACAGCTCAATCAAAATTAAAGATGTTTGTAATGTTTTTAACGGTGTAAAACCTTTTGAAAAGGGAAAAGGCAATCCTCCTCAAAGTGCCGAAGTTATGAAAACAAAGCCTTTCGTTGCTGAAGGTAAAAAACCTAGTGAAGAATGGTCGCCTTTGCTTAGAGGTCGTTTGATTCAACGATATATAAATCTTTAGAATAATAATTATTGGATTTTGTACGGTAATTGGCTTGCTGCTCCAAGAAATGCTGATATTTTTAATGCAACAGAAAAAATATTAATCCGACAAACAGGTGATAGCATTATTGCGGTTATTGTTGAAAATGGTTTTATTGCTAGAGATAACTTGCACATAATTTTACCTCAAAATCCTTTGTTCAATTTGAAATATGTGCTGGCTATTGTGAATTCAAAATTAACTGATTTTATTTATACCACCATGAATCCAGAAAAAGGCGAAGCTCTTGCTCAAGTAAAAAAACAACACGTTGAAAATTTAATTCTTCGGGATATTTCCATTTCCGAGCAACAACCATTCATCACCTTAGTAGACAAAATCCTTGCCGAGAAAAAAGCAGGCAACGACACCCGCGCGTTGGAACGTGAGATTGATGTGTTGGTTTATGGACTTTATGGGTTGACGGAAGATGAAATCAGAATAATTGAGGGTGGGAAATAAGGTTTATCTGGAACATTAGAGCAAATCCCCCAGCCTTGCAGGCTGCCCCCTTCAAAAAGGGGGGTAAGAGATTAAAAAGCGTGTGCGTGTGTTTATGCTTTTGCTTTACCGTCTTTTACCCCCTTTTTGAAGGGGGGAGCGGCGATAGCCGCAGGGGGATTTGCTTTTAAGTTTTCGATAGAAGAGATTTTAATTGTGAAGGGTTGAAAATGATTGCGTTAAGACAGCTAAAACGTGTGCCAAAAAATCATAAAATTGTGATTGAAGTGCCTGCGAGTATTCATGAAAATCAAATGATGGAAGTGATTTTGTTATTCAAAGAAACGCCGAAGAATTCGAGAGCTGACAAACTCGCGCAATTAAAAGCGAGCCAACACGATGGGCTTTTCTTGAGTGATCTACAGATGATTAGTGATGATTTTGCTGATGTTGATGGTGAGAAATGGTGATGCGTTGGAGTATTTATTTGGTGAATCTTGACCCAACGATTGGCTCGGAACAAGGCAAAACGCGCCCTGTTTTGGTAATTAGCGACGATGACGTTAACGCGATTTTGCCAGTGATAAACATTTTGCCGCTAACCTCGCTGAAACAAGGTCGCCGAATTTACCCGAATGAAGTGTTGTTGAAAAAAGAACAATCTGGGCTTGATAAAGATTCGCTGGTGCTGTGTTACCAAATCCGAACCGTTGATAAAAAACGGCTGATTAAAAAGTTGGGTGAAGTGAAAAACGATGACACGCAAACTGAAATCATTGATGCGCTGAGTTTTCAGTTGGGATTGTGATTGATATGTTGTTCTATTGGCTTTATGGGTTGAGTGACGAGGAGATTTTGATTGTGGAGGGTGGGAAATGAATTACAACGTGACTTTTACGGATACCGCGTTGAAAAATTTGGCGCGTTATCCAGCAAAAGACCAGCAAACGATTTTGAAAAATATCAAACAGCTTTCAGAAAACCCACTCACAAAAAGTAACGTGAAAAAGTTGGTGGATTTTGGCGTTTCATATCGGCTTCGGGTTGGGAATTATCGGGTGTTATTTGACCGCGAAGACAGTTTAAAAATTATCGACGTGGTGGATGTTTTGCCGCGTAACAAAGTATATCAACGGAGATAATCATGTTAGAAAACGTGCAAGTGATTCAAGAAAAAGGACAAAACAAATTTGCGGTGATTGATTTTGAGGAGTTTGTTTTGGTGAAAGAATTATTGTCGAATGCTGAAAAATTGGAAGATTATTTAGATTATTTACACATTCAAACGGTCAAAAAACAGGATAAATCGCCGCGTCATTCTTTTGATGATGTCGTGGCGGCATTGAATTTGAATGTTTGATGGGTTGATTTTAATTGTGGAGGGTGGGAAATGAACACATTACAACAAGTAATTCACCAAGAAATTAACACGTTACCGATAATGTCACAAAAAGAGGTTTTAGATTTTGTGTTGTTTTTGAAAAACCGAATTAACGTTGAATCTGACCATGATTATTTGTCGAAAAACCCTGAAATTAAACAAGCAATTATTGATGGTTTGAATATGCCGCTTGATGAATGTTCAACGGAATTGGATTGGTAATGTATCAACTTTATTACACCAATCGCGCTAAAAAAGATGCTCAGTTGATAAAAGCCTCGAATTTGAAAGATAAAGTTACAGAATTATTAGCGTTAATTTCTGCTGACCCGCTGGCGTATCCGCCCGAATTTGAGTTTTTAAAAGGGGATTTGAAAGGCGCGATTTCACGGCGAATTAACAAACAGCATCGTTTGGTTTATCAGGTTTTGGAAGATGAAAAAGCGCACAGGTTTTGATGATGTGGACGCATTATGAGTAACACCCGCGCGTTGGAACGTGAGATTGATGGGTTGGTTTATAAGCTTTATGGGTTGAGTGATGAGGAGATTTTGATTGTGGAGAGGAAATAATGAAATGTGCAATTTGCCGAAATGGCGAAACAGAAACAGGTGTGACAATGAAACTACTTAGTCTTTTATTTTTAATTTTTTTTACTCAAATCAGTTTTGCTCACGATGCAGGTTTGAGTTCTGCTGATGTAATTTTGAATGAAAAAGGCGTTGATGTTTCAATGACGTTTGCTTTGCAAGACACCGAAGCTTTTGCGCCAATGGATAACGACGGCGACGCAGACGTGAGTAATGAAGAACGCGAAGCATCAAAACCTGAAGTTGCCGCGTTGATTGCAAAAGAATTGGAAGTCACGCTAAACAATCAAAACGTGAAACCGTTTGAAATCGCTAACGTCACATTTGACGCACAAAATAACGCGCATCTTTTGTTTCATTACCAACCCGCGGCAACCAGTTTAAAAATGCAGTTGTTGTTTTTAAATAAATTGCCTGACGGTCACAAACAAGTCGTGACGATTAAAGACACAACAGGCAAAAATCTCAGCGAAAAAATGCTCACGCAACACGATAACGTTATCGAATTAAATTTAGCAGCTGGCGAAAGCACGTCGATGTTTAAAGATTTTTTTGTGCTTGGCGTTGAACACATTTTGACGGGTTACGACCATTTGCTGTTTTTGTTTGCGTTATTGATTGTGACGCATCGTTTTTGGTCGGCGTTTGGAATTATTACGTTTTTCACGATTGCTCACTCGATTACGCTTGCGCTCGCTGGCATGAATTGGGTCACGATTCCCAGCACGATTGTTGAACCGTTAATTGCCGCGTCGATTGTGTATGTTGGCGTAGAAAATTTGATTCGCAAAGAACCCAAAGGCAGAAAATATCTAACGTTCGCGTTTGGGTTGATTCACGGTTTTGGTTTTGCGGCGGTGTTACAAGAAATGAACATTACTAGCATCGAATCGGGAATTTTGGTGCCGCTGTTTTCGTTCAATTTAGGCGTTGAAACAGGGCAGTTAATCGTTACGTCGATTTCATTACCAATCATTTGGTGGTTGCATACAAAACCACTCATCGAAAAATACTTCGTTCCCGTTTGTTCAACGATTGTCTGCATTGCAGGCGGATATTGGTTGATTGAACGCACACTTTTACAATAATTTTTATAATAACAATGAGGAAAATTATGAAAAAAAATCATCCTTTTAAACTGACGCTGTTATCGCTGGCGATTGCGGCAAGTTTTTCAGCTTACGCACACGCCGAATATATCGAAACTGAAACACCCGTTGCGGAAAGCGATAAAAAAGTTAAAAAAACCAAAAAAGCAAAAACAGACAAAACGGTTGAATTTGAAGATATGGTTGTCACAACCGAACGCGCAGATTCATTAGTTGGTATTGCGGGCAGCGCGTCACAAGGAAACGTCGGACAAGAACAATTAAAATATCGTCCCGTGACACGTCCGAGCGAAGTGTTAGAAACCGTTCCAGGTTTGATTTCAAGCCAACACAGCGGCGAAGGGAAAGCCAGCCAGTATTATTTGCGTGGTTTTAATTTAGATCACGGAACAGATTTTTTAACGCAAGTTGACGGCGTGCCTGTGAATTTGGGTTCGCATTCACACGGTCAAGGCTGGATGGACACCAATTTTTTAATTCCTGAAATGATTAAAACGATTGGTTATCAAAAAGGAAATTATTACGCAGAAAATGGCGATTTTTCGAGTGCAGGTGCGGCAAACATTCAGTATTTTAGTGATTTGCCAGAGCATACCTTTAAATTTACAGGCGGCAGTTTCGATTATTACCGTGGTTTAGTGATGGGTTCACAAAAAGTGGGCGATGGGCATTTAGCGTATGCAGGCGAAACAGTTCACAACGGAGGACCTTGGCAAGTCAGTAACGAGTATTTGAAATTTAACGGCGTTTTAAAATACAGCGAAGAACACGGAAATCAAGGTTGGAGCGTCACGGGAATGGCAATGGCGGCAGATTGGAATTCGACTGACCAGATTCCGAAACGAGCTGTAGCGAATGGCACAATCGACCGTTTTGGCGCAGTTGACCCAACGGATGGTGGACGTTCCGACCGTTACAGTGTGACAGGTGAATGGCATCGTCAAGACAAAAACAGTAAAACGCAAATTATGGCTTACGGTTTGTACACGTCGCTCGATTTATATTCTAACTTCACTTATTTCATGGATGACCCCGTTAATGGCGACCAATTCGGACAACCCGATGAACGTTTTGTCACAGGTTCAAAAGCTAGTCACACGATTTTTCATAAATTAGGACAATTTGATTCTGAAAGTACGTTTGGTTTGCAATTCCGTAACGACAATATCAATAACGCTTTAACCAAAACTAAAGCCCAACAAACGCTCGATATAACTCGAAAAGATAACGTTTGGGTAAGCAGTTTAAGTCCGTATTTCGATAACAAAACGACATTTACAAATTGGTTGCGAACAGATGTGGGCGTGCGTTTTGACGGTTATCGTTTTGAAACAAGTAAGAGCAATCGAGCCGAAAATAATGGCACGGTCTACGATGGTTTAGTCAGTCCTAAAGCGGGCATTATTTTTGGTCCTTGGGCTGAAACCGAATTTTATTTAAACGGTGGTTTGGGTTTTCATAGCAACGACGGGCGTGGAGTAAACATGAAAGTTGATCCCAAATCAGGTGAAAAAGTAAATCCCGCTGTGCCATTATCGCGTACTTACGGCGCAGAAGTTGGAATGCGGAGCAACTGGATTAAAGGTCTGAATAGTACGCTGGCGATTTGGTGGCTCGATATTGATTCGGAATTATTATTTGTCGGAGACGCCGGGACAACCGAAGCAAGTCATCCAAGCCGTCGTTACGGGATTGAATCGGCAAACTACTATTCACCCAACGATTGGCTCATGTTTGATGTAGATTTAAGTTTCTCAAAAGCCCGTTTTCAAGGTAATCCAGCCGAAGGGAGTTATATTCCAGGTTCCGTTGAAACGGTGATTGCTTCAGGTGCAACATTTCACGATGTATTGGGTGGATTTTATGGTGGTCCAAGATTGCGTTATTTTGGACCAAGAGCGTTGATTGAAGATAACAGCATCCGTTCAAAAGAAACCGTTATGCTTTCGACAATGGTCGGTTATGAATTTAACAAACATTGGAAGTTGCAAGCCGAAGTATTCAATTTATTGGGCAGAAAAGACAGCGGAATTGATTATTACTATGGCTCTTGTTTAAAAACAGATACAAGTTGCCCGGACGGTGGAAATCAAGATGTTCATTTTCATCCCGTTGAACCGTTGAGTTTTAGAATGACGTTATCGACCAGTTTTTAAGCAAAAAAAGGCGTGAACATTTCACGCCTTTTTTGTAACGCTAAATTATGAAAGGCTTAATTTCCTTTCACTATCATAGGCTCAAAAGTAAATACATTAGGATTTTTCGGTGTGACCGTCACTTTAATCCAATGATTACTTGGACTACCAAAATTTTCAACACGAGTGAAATTTTTCACCATAACTTCTTTTTTCATGGTTTGTTGCATGAGTGGTTTATCAACTCTAAAGAAATGATTGTCACCGTGTACTAACACAACTTGCCCAGTAAAGTCTTTGGTTTCAGAAATTAATGCTGCAAGGAATGCATCGTAGCCATCATGGGTAGCCAAATTTGACACAATGGTTGCTCTTTCGTCAACCTTTTCTGTTTCAGGTAAGTCGAATACGGGATCAGCTTGGATAACAATCATCACGCCAGCTGCTGAACCCTCTTTAGCAATTTGAAAGGATTCTTTCATGAAAGCGATATTCGCTGCATCACGTTTGACATATTCTGCGGTGTCTGCATCACAATCTGCTTGTGTACGACCGCTTGTTGCGTTGATACATTCTCCGGCATTGACTTTATTATTGTTACTGCCCGGAACATTTAGAGTAACAAATACAACATTACCTTTAGTCCAACGACTGTTTTCTGAATATTCTGCACCTGGCGTACCTTGACGAATCAGAGTCAATTGAGTTTTAGGATTACTGCCAAAACTTTTAGTTGTGCTGAACATATTTTCACGAAGAAATTTAAGGCGCCCTAAATTGTTGTAACTTCCGTTAGTTGTGCGATGACAATCTGTCCATTCATTATCCCCTGGCACATAAACGGTAGGACTAATCAAACTGTTGAACATAGCAGTAGACGAATCTTTAAGTGTTGCGTCGTTACACAATGAGCTACCGTCTTTTGTATCGCCTCCGAAAATAGTAAAGCTTACTTTTGCATTATTAATGCTTTTCGTTAAGCGTGTAATCGCTGTTGTGCCGTCTGTTGTAGCGTCTAGTGCAGGAGCAGCAACAGTTGAAGGCGTGGTATCACCATTTTTGACATAAGGCATATCACTCCAAAGTGCAAAGGTAAATGCAGCCTCTTTGAGCTTCGCTGGCGCCGCATGTGAAATAACGGGAGTGATTGCATTTGCCACTACGACCAATGTGATAAAGCTAAGCAGGGTTAAATTCTTGTTCATTTTGTCGCTCGTAATGATTCGTTGAAAAGTTAAAATAGGGCAGATAAATTTATAATCTGCCCAAACGCCCGCATTGTAGATTTTAAATTGTGACAAAATCATGACTTAAAATAAATTTTAGTAACATTAATTTTTAGAGTGACGTTATCGACTAGTTTTTAAATCCTGTGTCAAAATGTTCCATTTTAAAATTCCGACTGTTTTAGTGTAGAATTATAGAGTCGTAAAAAGATAACCGTTTTAATCATTTTCATTTTAGGAGTTATGTATGAGCGTTTTAGTTGGTAAACAAGCACCAGATTTCAAAGTTCCAGCGGTTTTAGGGAATGGCAAAATTGTTGATTCATTCAGCTTTTCAGAAGCGACAAAAGGCAAATATGCGATTGTTTTTTTCTATCCGTTAGATTTTACGTTTGTTTGCCCAAGCGAATTGATTGCCTTAGATCATAGAATGGACGAATTCACAAAACGTAATGTTGAAGTGGTTGCGGTTTCTATCGATTCACATTTTACGCATAACGCATGGCGCAATACGCCTGTTAATCAAGGTGGTATTGGTCATGTAAAATACACGATGGCGGCAGATTTAAGTCATTCAATTGTGAATGCTTATGATGTCGCTGTTGAAGGTGTAGGCATCGCATACCGTGGTGCATTTTTAATCGACACAACGGGCAAAGTTCGCGCTCAAATCGTGAACGATTTGCCATTAGGTCGTAACATCGACGAATTAGTACGAATGGTTGATGCGTTGCAATTCCACGAAGAACACGGCGAAGTTTGCCCAGCAGGTTGGAAAAAAGGCGATGCAGGTATGAATGCAAATCCAGCGGGTGTTGCAGAATACTTAGCAAACAACGCAGATAAATTATAAGCGTTTGCTGAAATGTAAAAAGGCGTGAATTACTTATGTAATTCACGCCTTTTTTTACATTTGGAGATTTAATTTTCTGACGTGACACGCATCACTTCTTCTAAAGTTGTCAAGCCTTGCAACACTTTCTGCAAACCGTTTTCATACAACGTTATCATCCCCTCTTCTCGCGCCATCGTTTCAATTGTACCTGCTGAAGAATGCGCCATAATCAATTTGCGAATTGCATCCGTCATGGGTAAAAATTCAATAATCGCTAACCGTCCACGATAACCCAAACCACCACACGACTTACAACCAATCGGTTTAAAAAGTATAATGTCACCTTGAGCTTGAAAACGGCGTAAACGTATTTCATTAACGACTTCCTCTGGTGCAATATAAGATTTTTTGCAGGATTTACAAAGTTGTCGAACCAACCGTTGTGCCAAAATACCATTCACCGTCGACGTCAGTAAATACTGCTCCAACCCCATATCGAGCAACCGAGTTACGCCGCCGGCTGCATCATTCGTGTGTAAGGTCGAAAGCACCAAATGTCCTGTTAACGCCGATTGCACCGCAATTCGTGCCGTTTCTAAATCGCGCATTTCCCCAATCATAATCACATCGGGGTCTTGACGAACAATGGATCTCAACGCCACCGCAAACGTCAGTCCGATTTGCGGTTTCGCTTGAATTTGATTAATACCATCCATTTGATACTCAACAGGATCTTCAACGGTGATAATTTTTCGTGCGGTCGTATTTAATTGTTTCAACGCGGCATACATCGTGGTTGATTTACCTGAACCAGTTGGACCCGTGATAAGAATAATGCCGTGTGGTTGTGCTAGAACATCGAGAAACTGTTCTAATTGCCGCCCTGAAAAACCCAACGCTTCAAAATCCAACACCGTATTTTCTTTATCGAGTAGCCGAATCACCACGCTTTCGCCGTACATCGTGGGAATCGTGGAAACCCGCAAATCTAATTCTTTACCCAGCATTTGTACTTTAATTCGTCCGTCTTGCGGTAAACGCCGTTCGGCAATATTGAGTTTCGCCATAATTTTAATACGTGAAATCACAGCGGCAGTTGATTTCACAGGTGGTGCTTCAATGTCTTGCAACATCCCATCGACGCGTAAACGGACTTTTAAACTTTGCTCAAAGGGTTCAATATGAATATCCGAGGCTTTCACTTCAATGGCACGTTGCATAATTGCATTCACCATTTTAATCACAGGGGCTTCACTAGCTAAATCTTTTAAATGCGCCAAATCCTCCTCGCCCAATTCGTCAAAATTAAAATCGTCTGTGGATTCGATTTTGGTTTGATCTTGTTCGTATTGCACGGCAATTGCTGCATCGATTTCAGATAAAACCCCAACCTGCGGCACAATCGTTTTTCCCATCGCCAAACGTAAGGCGTCTAAAACAAAATCATCTTCAGGATCAAGCATTGAAACCGTTACGCTTAGTTCGTCTGCACTCAAACCAATCAAATGGTAATGTTTCAAAAAACGCAGTGAAATGTCGTCAGGTAATATTTTTTCTAACGGATATTGCTCAGATGTAATTTTAGAAAAACTACCACTTTCAACAAATGCTAAAGCAACGTCCAGTTCGGAACATAATCCTAATTTAATGAGCATTGTCGGCAAGCTGTCTGCGACGGCCGTTTTTTGCATTCGTTCCACCTTTTTTAAATCAGATAGTGAAAGTTTGCCTTTGTTTTGAAGAATAGATAGGAAATTGTGTGACACGAGCTAGTACTCTAGTGTGATTAAATGATTAACAAATTCGTGTATTTTTGTGAAAAAAAAGCCTTGTGTTGACCACAAGGCTTATTTTTATTGGCTCCCCCGGACGGATTCGAACCGCCGACCCAATGATTAACAGTCATTTGCTCTACCGGCTGAGCTACAGGGGAATAAACTGTCTAACTGGTGCGCTTGGAGAGATTCGAACTCCCGACCGATCGGTTCGTAGCCGATTACTCTATCCAGCTGAGCTACAAGCGCTTTGTTAAGGCATCATTATTATTTCTAATCGAATTATTGTCAAACGTTAATTTAACAAATTGAACTTTTTGTTATCGTTATCAAATACAAATAAAAACAAAATCAAATAATTATGAAACAATTATTCAATTACTTTTGGCACTAAATACAAGCCGTCTTCGGTTTGTGGTGCGATAGTTTGAAAATAGTCACGCTGATTATTTTCGGTGACATTATCTAAACGTAATCGCTGCACTTGATCCATCGGATGCGCCATTGCCTTAACACCATCGGTGTTTAATTCGCTCATTTGTGCCATTAACATTAAAATCCCATTCAAATCGTCCGCATACGCAGAAACATTTTCATCTTCAATTCCTAGCCGTGCTAAGTGGGCAATTTCTTTAACTTCTATTACTGATAACATCTCATGTAACTCCACTGAATTTTTTTTGATTTTTGTATTATCATATTAGCAGACTTTAAGGCTTGCTCAATAATACGCTTGATTGCTAAAGTAACTTAAAATAACGCCATACAGGATACAACTAGAAATGTTCAAGAGAATTCGCGGTCTTTTTTCAAACGATTTGTCCATTGATTTAGGTACTGCAAATACCCTAATCTACATTCCTGGACAAGGAATTGTTCTCAATGAACCTTCAGTTGTAGCCATTAAAGAAGATAAAATTCGCGGTGTGAAAACCATTGCCGCTGTCGGTATCGAAGCGAAACAAATGTTAGGTCGCACGCCTGGAAATATAACTGCGATTCGTCCGTTAAAAGATGGTGTCATTGCAGATTTTGCTGTCACAGAAAGAATGTTACGTTTTTTCATCGAAAAAGTTCACAAAAGTAAATTCTTACGCCCTAGCCCACGTATTTTAATTTGTGTTCCATGTGGTTCGACACAAGTTGAACGTCGTGCTATTCGTGAATCTGCGGCAATGGCTGGTGCACGAGAAGTGTATTTGATTGAAGAACCCATGTCAGCAGCAATGGGTGCGGGTTTACCTGTTGATGAAGCGTGTGGATCAATGGTTTTAGATATTGGTGGTGGCACATCAGAAGTTGCCATTATTTCAATCAACGGTATTGTGTATTCAAACTCTGTGCGAATTGGTGGTGACCGTTTTGATGAAGCGATTATTAATTACGTCAAGCGTAATTACGGCACACTCATTGGCGAAACAACGGCTGAAAACATTAAAAAAAAAATTGGAACTGCCTACCCTGGGAGCGCGATGCTCGAAATGGAAGTCACGGGGCGGAATTTAGCAGAAGGCGTGCCACGTAGTTTCAGACTCAATAGCAATGAAATTTTAGAAGCCTTGCAAGAACCACTTTCTGGGATTGTTGGTGCAGTAAGATTGGCACTCGAACAAACACCTCCTGAATTAGGTTCAGATGTTGCGAATCGTGGTATTTATTTAACGGGTGGCGGCGCGTTACTTAAAGATTTGGACCGCTTAATTGCAGAAGAAACAGGGTTGCCTGTTCACATTGCGGACGATCCACTAACCTGCGTTGCACGTGGTGGTGGCATGATTTTAGAAATGCTTGATAAAAAAGGTATTTCAACTTTTTCATTAGAATAATTTTACTTTCCTCTAATCTTCACAGGTTTTTGTTATCAAACTCTTATTTGCAACTGGTTCTTCGATTAACATGCGCTTGATGCTTGCAATTATTGCATCAATCGTGTTGTTAATTACTGAATATCGAAGTGAACGCTTGATGCCAGTTCGTGCGACATTATCAATAGCGACAGATTCATTAAAATATCTTGTTGATTTGCCAATCAGCGTGTTTGAAAACGCTTCCGAAGCCTTAAACAGTTATTCCACGCTCAAAACTGAAAATACCGATTTACGTCAAAAACAGTTAATCCACAAAACGCAATTACTTAAATTCGAAGCTCTCGAAAAAGAAAATATTCGACTTCGTGCCTTGCTTGAAAATTCGTTTAAACTCGGTGAACAGGTTTTAATTGCCGAATTACTGTCAATCAATCTAGTGCCTTACGAACACATTGTAGTCGTGAATAAAGGTACTCGTTTTGGTGTTCATCCACGACAACCCGTTTTGGATGAAAATGGCGTGGTCGGGCAAGTTTTTCGAGCGTTACCTTTCACATCTGAAATTATGTTAATTACCGATCCGAATCATGCCATTCCGGTGCAAGTGAATCGAAATGGTTTACTGACGATTGCTGTTGGTAGTGGCATTTTAAATCAACTTAACCTGCCCTATTTGCCAAATAATTCCGACATTCAAGCAGGAGATTTATTGGTTACGTCAGGTTTAGGTGGTACATTTCCAGCAGGTTATCCTGTTGCTGTGGTTGATAATTTTCCACAAACATCGAATAAATCGATTACCCACATTACCGCTACGCCAAAAGCGATGCTTGACCGTAATCGTGAATTATTAATTGTGTGGACAAATAACACACCGATTCCACTCATTATACCCGTTATTAAAACACCTACCTCGCATGAATAACGATAACAACTGCGCCCGAATTTTCGTAACGCTCATCATCGCCATGTGTTTACGCATTGCGCCTTTGCCCGAGAGTTTGGCGTTATTAAATCCTGATTGGGTTTTATTGGTGTTGATTTATTGGAGCCTGGCAATTCCTGAACGTGTTGGAATTGGTCATGCTTGGATACTTGGAATTTTGGTCGATGTTTTAATGGGGCGATTGTTCGGACAATATGCGCTGTCGTATTCGCTCATTATTTACATGGTGCTGATTTGGCATCGGCAATTGCGTCAATTTCCCCTTATACAACAAAGTGCATTTGTATTTGGCTGTTTATTAATTTCACAATTGCTTTTGTTTTGGTTTGAAAATATCAAAGCCCCAGCTCAATTACATGTCACCTTTTGGTTGCCTGTTCTTAGCGGTACAGTAAGTTGGTTTATTGTCTATTACGTTATGCGGTTTATTCGTCGTTTTTAATCCATGCCACGCATCTATACACTCAAAAACAATTCCGTCGAAAATCAGGTTTTTGTTAATCGTATAATTGCTGCTTTTTGCATTGTTGTATTTTTAACAATTGGTTTAGTCGTGCGCCTAGTTTATTTGCAAATCGTCGGTCATGAACATTACGCCACACTAGCGAAAGAAAATAGCGTCAAAATTCAACCGCTCGTACCAACACGCGGAATGATTTACGACCGCAACGGAAAAATTCTCGCCGAAAACACCCAATCTTTCAGTCTCGAATTGATTCCTGAACAAATCAGTGATTTAGACACCACCTTGACGCAATTACAGCAACTGTTAAACATTCCTAACGAAAAAATTGACCAGTTCCAAAAACAGCGTAAACGCCAAAAACGATTTATTAGTACACCGTTATTGCTTAGTATGACGGACGAAGAAATTGCGAAATTCGCGGTTGTGCGCCCCTATTTTACCGGTGTTGATATTCAATCCCGACTTGTGCGCCATTATCCGTACACGGATTTAGCCGCGCATGTTGTCGGTTATGTCAGTCGAATTAACGAAGCCGAAATGAAAACGCTGCCGATGTCCGAATATCGCGGTTCGAGCCACGTTGGAAAATTGGGCATTGAAAGTTTTTATGAAACCCAATTACACGGTAAAACCGGTTACGCTGAAATCGAAACCAATGTGCAATCTCGGGCCATCAATACGTTTAATACTGTTCCGCCTGCTGTGGGGGCGAATTTGTATTTAACGATTGATATTGATTTACAAAAAACGGCGTATGACGCACTTGAAGGTTACAACGGCGCAGTGGTCGCGCTTGATGTCCAAACGGGCGGCGTGTTAGTTTTTTCAAGTCGCCCAGGTTTTGATCCGAATCCATTTGTGATCGGCATTGATTACGATGCGTATCAAGCATTGCAATCGTCTGAAAACCAGCCACTTTATAATCGGGCATTGCGTGGTTTATATCCTCCAGGCTCAACCATGAAACCTTTTGTTGCGTTGGCGGGTTTGGAATATAACGCAATTAGTTTTGAACAAACGCATTATTGCCCTGGTTATTATCAATTACCAAATGTGCCACATAAATACCGTGATTGGAAACACGGTGGTCACGGTGCAGTCAGTATGAGTGAAGCGATTACTGAATCCTGTGATGTGTATTTTTATAGTCTTGCGTCGGTATTGGGCATCGACAATATGCACCAGTTTCTACAACAATTTGGATTTGGTGAAAAATCGGGCATTGATTTAGTTGGTGAAAAAATGGGCTTATTACCGTCACGCGAGTGGAAGCAGCAACAAAAAAATCAAACGTGGTATCCCGGTGAAACCCTGATTACAGGAATTGGACAAGGTTATTTGCAAGTTACCCCCGTCCAATTGGCACGGGCGACTGCAACATTGGCGAATGGCGGAAAAATTGTTACACCGTTTTTGGTTGATAAAATAGTGACGGCGACGGAAACGCAATCTGGTTCTGAAACCCACGGCAAAATTATTCCGTTGAAATCTATCAATGTTCAGCATATTACTGACGCAATGGTGAATGTGGTGCATGACGCACACGGCACCGCGAAAAATATCGGTAAAAATATTACTTATCACATCGCCGGTAAAACGGGGACAGCACAGGTTTTCAACATCAAACAAGAAGCGAAATATAACGAAAATACCATTGATTTTAAATTACGCGACCACGCGCTTTTTATCGCGTTCGCGCCGGCTGAAAATCCGAAAATTGCCATCGCCGTCGTCGTTGAAAATGGCGGACACGGTGGTTCAGTTGCCGCGCCGATTGCGGGAAAAGTGATTGAACAATATTTGGAGAGTCTCAATGCAAAGTGAAACGCGCCACGAACAATTTGAACGGCATTCTTTTTTTGGCAATTTCTTACGCAAACTGCACGTTGATATTCCGTTATTTGTGACGTTGGTGCTGATTTCCATTTTGAGTTTTGTCATTCTTTACAGCGCAGGCGGGCAAGATTTGGACGTGTTGATTCGGCAAGCGACGCGGGTCGCCTTGGCGTTTGGATTGATGATTTTATTGGCACACGTCGAACCGTATCAATTCAAACGCTGGTCGGTAATTTTATTCAGTTTGGGGATTGTGTTGTTGTTAGCGGTGTTGATTTTGGGCGAAATTGGCAAAGGCGCACAACGCTGGTTGGAATTGGGCGCGTTTCGTTTTCAACCGTCTGAAATGATTAAAATTACCACGCCGATGATGATTGCATGGTATTTAGCCGAATACGCCTTGCCGCCGAAACCGAAACAGCTTTTAATTGCCAGCGCGTTGATTGCGTTGCCGACGTTGCTGATTGCGAAACAACCGGATTTAGGCACTGCGTTATTGGTCGCGAGTTCGGGTGCGGCAGTTTTATTTTTTTCGGGTTTATCGTGGTGGTTTATTGTTGGCATTGGTTCGTTATTAACCGCACTCACGCCGATTCTGTGGCATTTCATGCACGATTACCAACGCGCTCGCGTGCTGACGTTTCTGAATCCTGAAGCTGATCCGTTGGGGCGGGGTTATCACATTATTCAATCGAAAATCGCGATTGGTTCCGGCGGTGTTTATGGCAAAGGCTGGCTCGGAAGTACCCAATCGGAACTGGATTTTTTGCCCGAAAGTTCGACCGATTTTATTTTTGCGGTCTTCGCGGAAGAGTTTGGTTTATTCGGCTGCGTCAGTTTATTGGTGTTGTATTTGCTGATTATCAGCCGCTGTTTATTTATCGCATCGCAAGCCAACGACACTTACAGCCGTTTATTGGCAGGCAGTTTGGCGTTCACCTTTTTTGTGTATGTGTTTGTGAATATCGGCATGGTGATTGGCGTGTTGCCCGTCGTCGGCGTACCATTGCCGCTAGTAAGTTACGGCGGCACGTCGATTGTGACATTGTGTGCGGGTTTCGGAATTTTGATGTCGATTCACACCCACAAAAAGTTAAAACCTTATTAAAACTTCTCCACCGCAATTTCTTGCACTGACTACGCTAAAGATCAATGAAGTTTTAGAAAAACTCGCCTGCGCGGATTGGATTAAATTTTCAGCGATTTCTGCATTTTCAACCAAGCAAAACCCTGTTGGTCCCCAAGATGTTTGTCCGACCGCAACTGCGCCACGATTTGCCAACCAATTCATCGATTCTGCAACATCGCCGCTACTAAAAATGCCGCCTTGTGCCGGTGAAAAATGCTCCCCAACAGCACGTTGCAATTCTGTAATCACATCGCCAAAACGCGCTAAATCCTTTTCCGCAATTGCAGGTAAAGCCTGCATTAGCAATAAATAACTTAACCGCTCAACTTCTGAACGTGAAAAAGGTGGCAAGGTTTTAAAGGCTTGAATTTCTTGTTGTCCGTGCAATCCCTGACCACGTTTATCGAAAACTAAAATAAATCGCCAATTTTCTGGAACATCAAAATGCGCCAACATGGGTGGTGTAATCGTATTTTCACCACGCCCGCCATCAACGACTAATCCACCTTGCTCAAAAACCCCAATGCCAATTCCTGAACGCAAACCTCTATCCATCACAGCGGCAATGTCACGCACGCTTAATTTCAAATCGTAAAACGCATTCAAACCTGCCCCAACGGCTAATGCCATTTGTGTTCCTGAACCTAAACCAATGTGTTCTGGAATGGTTTCGACGATTGCAATATTTAACGCATCCGAAACGTCAAACGCTTTGCAAAATATCGTTAAGTATTTAGAAACTGATTTGTTTTCGATATACTTTTTGTCGCTTGCAGAAATAACCAATTGCGTGACGGGTTCATTCAATGCCACGCCGATACTGCCAAATTGCCGTCCTAATGAGCCACTTAAATCTAAAAAACCCATGTGTAAGCGTGCGGGCGCAATTACTGAAACAGAAGAAATCATAAATAATCTTTGAAATGAAATTAACGAGAGAAATTCAAATTTCCATCTTGAATCGTGAGTCGAACTTCGCCGCGTAATAATTGCTGTAATTCATTACCGACCATTGAAAAACGCCAACCCGTTAACAACAAAAAATTTTCATGATTACCATTAAGCAACGATTCTAAGTCGTCACGATTTGCCAAAATCGTCGGATTTAACAAATTTTCTTCGGCTCGAATTCGTACCAAAGCGAACAAAATATCAATAATTGCTTCTTGTTTTTGATCTTTATTGAAAACACTTTTCGTATATTCAGGCATAGGAATCGGTGGTGACTTTTTCGCTACTTTAATTAATTCACACAACTCTTTGCCGTGATAATTTAAAACTCGATCCGTAATGCCACGAATTTTCGACAGGGCTTCAATCGTTTCGGGTTGAATTTTGGCAAAATCAAACAGCAAATCGTCACGAACCAACCAATTTTTTGGGCGATTTTCTTTTTGTGCGATTCTTTCGCGCCATTCTGAAATAACTTGAATAATTGATAATTGCTTGCCTGTTAATTTACTTTTTCCCTTAACACGCAACCACGCATTCTCAGGTGTTACTTCATATTGCTCAATATTTTCCAATGCGATGAAATCGTTTTTTAACCAATCAAGTCGTCCTAATCCAGTTAATTGTGTAATCATTTTTTGATAAATGTCACACAAATAAATCACGTCATCGGCAGCGTATTGAATTTCATCTGCACTCAAAGGGCGCGAACTCCAATCCGCTCGCGTATGCGCTTTTTTCAGATTGATATTTAAGAAAGACGAAACCAACATTCCATAACCCGTATTTTCTGTAAATCCCAACAACGGCGCGGCAATTTGCGTATCGAAAATTGGCGAAGGTAATTCGCCTGTCAACTGGTAAAAAATTTCTAAATCTTGGCGACAGGAATGAAAAACTTTCGTGACGTTTGGGTTATAAATCGCTTTAAAAAGTTTACTCAAATCAGGTAAAGCAATCGGATCAACGCACCCTACCCATTCAGGGGTCGCCAATTGCAACAAACAGAATTTTGGATAATACGTTTTTTCACGCAAAAATTCGGTATCAACCGCAATCCACGACGCGTTTTCGATGCGCTGGCACAAATCGTCTAGCTGCTCTGGTTTATTTATGTATTCGATGGTTTTCATTATTTTTCTAATTGGAATTATTTTTTAAACAGGAAAAAACGTCTTTCACATCGATATAAATGAAATAGAAAACAGGCGTGTCGAATAATAGAATTTCGTCATAACGAGTTTGTGTTTGTTCGCAAGTTTTAGCGCAATTGGTTTCGTCTAACGTGATGCAATAGGTCACGGGAATTTCAACGTTATCGCCGTTTTTATGAATGCCATCGACAATGAATTCATAAAAATGCGCGAAAAAATCAGCAAAGTTTTTTCGGTCAAAATCTAAATCTGAAATGGCGGCGGATTCGTCGATGGGTTTGAAAGTTTGAATGTTTCGAGCGGCAAAGAATTTTTGTACGGTTGGCAAAATCAAATCACGTTCAATTGTTTCGACATTTTTAACACCAAAATAGCCAACAAACTGACTTTTTGTTTTTGAGTTTGTTTCAATCATGGGTTAGGTAGATTTGCTGAATATCGGAAAAATTAAGAAATTTTGGAAGGATTCCAGACTTTAGGATGCTCGCTAGAATCGTGAGGTGATTTTCTATGTCAAGTTCCTTATCGCCAAAGTAAGGCATTACAAATATGCTCTGACTACTAGATTTTTCTTTTCGCAGGGCAAATCCATAACAAAGTTGTTTTATGACATCAAGTTGGACTTTTTTGTTATTGCTAATGAAAAAGTTAAAATCCATATATTTCCAGTCAAATAGGAAAGTGCTTGTAGCTTGAGTATTAGTTTGTTTTAAAAGTAAGTCTTGTTGTTTTTCAAGTTCTAATTTTGAATAATTTCTGAATTCATTTTCTCCTATTGCTCTCATTGTTCCTTTAACCCGCTTTAGATTCAAACAAAACAATTTATGGATTTTAGAAATTGTTTTATCTACTAATACGATTCTAAAATCAACCATAAAGCCATGATCTTTTTTAATTATGATTTTTATTTGGTTGTCAAAAATAGAGCATTGATTTTTTTTCTGCATAACTAAATCAGGTCGCATCCAGCGTTTTTTACCTCGAAACTCTATAAAAAACGGGTCTTTAAAATCAGCCCTTTTGTAGATTGGAAAATAACCAGCAGATTTTGCATTCGCAACACGTTTGCCATTAAAAATGATGTTTGTATCAGCGTAAAGAATATAACTGTTATCGTGATCTGCGAACGCCCAAGTCGCGCACATATCCTCCCAAACCGACGAAAAATTACTAATTCCCCAAAACATGCCGTCTTCGTGCGGGTTGTCCATGTCCAACTCGCCATAAAGAAACGTTTCAATCGCTTCGTAAAGTCGCCAATAATCTTCGTCTTTGTACGCGGTGCGTTTGTCGATGTCGTCTAAAACACCTTTGAGCGTGCGAATCGTGGTTTCAAACGTTTCTTCGTTAAACAACGATTCTTCATGACTTAAATGTTGTTCGCTGAAACGATGCGCCAATTCTTGCGCACGCGGTTCGATGTCGTGCGCCAATTCGTTTTGCAATTCCGACACAATGAAACAAAACAAATCAATTAGCGTCGTCGATTCATAGCGCAAAGTTTGACGCGGCAAATCCATTTCGTCGATATAAATCACGTCTTTCGGCAAATAAATCGCTCTGTCCAAATAGCGGTCAATTTTGGAATAATCGACTTTTTCATCTGTACCAATGCGCGGTTCCATAAGGTCTAACGCCAAGTCACGATAAACGTCTAACAAATTTTCGATTAACGCGATTTTGCTATAAAGCACCACGTCGTTGTCTTCTTTGTTTTTGAAACGATAACCGTCTTTTCTTTTTGAATTTGGTCTTTGCCGGTGGCGCGTGTGTCTAAAATATCGCGCGTGCTGTCGCGTTCAAACTTTTGAAACGTGCGATACATTTTGAAAAATAGCTCTTTCGTGGCATCAAAATCATTTTCGGGAAAATCATCAAAACCGTGCGGCAAACGGAATTCCATCTCGTCATCTGCATTACGACGAATGCCAACAAAGGAATTGGTACTTTCAGAATCACAACGTTTGGTGAGTTTTAAGGTTTTGAAATTAAACATGACCGTTAATTTTTTCGATAAACAAATCCACCTGCGTGGCAAAATCGCCGAACGTAATCAGCGGTGATTCATCAGGCTTAACATCTTTGCCAAATAACAATTTCACCAGCGGCTTTTTATCACGGTTAAACACGCTGTCCCACAAGAAAAACATCAATTTGTTTTGAATGCTCGATTTTTGAATTTCGTCGTCGGTGATGAAAAAATGCCCGATTTGGTTATCTTCGATGCCGCGAATGGATTTGTGATTGCTTTTGATAAACGCATTTAATTTACTGACAAATGCTTGCCATTCGTCACGATTTGCAAACGCCACGCCTTCGGCTGAAATCGTGTTTGAATCGACATCAATAAATTCCCATTCCCAACGGCGTTTGAACGCGCTGTCCATGTAATAAATTGAACTGTCCGACGTGTTCATGCTGGCAAGAATTGATAAATTGGGCGGAATTTTGATCGTTCGATTTTCAAAATGGCAATTTAATGTTTTCTGCAACGTCGTCGCTTCAATTTCTTCGTCGCCGAATTTGTAGGTTTTGATTTTTTTCTGAACAATCGAATGCTCTTTTAAATCACACAATTCAAACAACCGATTAAAAATAATTTCATTCACGCTCACTTCGTAACTCGACCAGCCGTCAGGTTCGCGGTCAAGCAACTGAAAAATTGTGCCGAAAATTGCCGCAGAATTTCCACGATTGATTTCGTCAATCACGAGCGCAACTTTTTCAACTTCGCTGTCGTTCTCTTGCGCGGCAATGATGTTTTTGTAGGCTTGCGAAAGAGCTTTTAAAAAATGCCCTTCGTAGAATTTATATTGCACATTATTACCAACCGTTATCGGCATCAATTTTCCGACAAAATCGCCGTAAGTATATTCAGGATGAAACACGGTTTTGATGACGTTGGCAGGCATTTTTTCAACATCAATCAATAATTCATACGGAATAATATGCTTGTCGATTTGGTAACTTTTGCCCGTTCCAGGGCTGCCGAAGAGGATTTTTTGTTGGTAGGTTTTCATGTTTATTTTCGATTCGTTTGAATGTTCTTGAACTGATTTGAATAATTTTTGGACATCAAGATTTTCGATTTCAGCTTGTAATCCTTTTTCTGTGAGTTTCCAAACGCCACGTTGAGAATTATCAATGTATCCAGCATTGTGTAAATGGAATCTTGCCCACCGCATTTGATTTCTGATTTTAGATTCGCCACTGGAAGTGGTTTCTGCTAAATCATTTTCAACAATGTCCAAATCTTTTATGACTTGATCAATAACTTCAGACGCTTTGACTACTCCGCCATTTCTTTGAAGAACTTTTAAAATAGGGATTATGTACTGTAAAAACTGTGAGCCTTTTTGTGCCATGTTTTATCCTTGTGTTGTGGCAGTTTTTATACTGGGGAAAGACTCACCACCGATTATTTTAACGGCGACGGCGAAAGATATTTCGATTGGTAGAAGGCGTTTCTTTTCGGGTTTTTAAACGCTTAATGTTGAGTTTATGACCGTTAATTTCGATACTTTTCAAATGCAGAAAAATATCCGTTGGCATTTCATCGGGTAATTCCAACAGTGTGTAATCACTCCGAATGCTGACGTTTTGGATATTATTTCTATCTACACCTGACTCTTCAATCAATAATTGATGCAAAGAATCAAAATCGACACGCTGTTTTTTACCAATATCTAAACGATAACGCTGCATGACAATCGGTGGCAACTCTATCGATTCGATAGAAATTGAAGGGATTTCTGGCGGCGGAGGTGAAACAATTTCACCTTCAAATTGCAAGGACAATAATGCCGCCGCACAATCAAGCGGAGTGACTTCTAACTCATTTGCTAAAATCAAAACAGCATTACGTTTCCCATCTAAATGGCGGTGTTTGATAATCGTGCGTAAGCGACTAACGATGATTTCAAATGTATTAATTTCAACCATAAACTAAATACGATTCTCTTTGATTTCGACGAATGCTTCATCGCGTAATTTCCGTAGCCACAATTCAGTTTCTTCTCCAATTTTTCGCTTACGGATTACATCCCGAACTTGGTTCTTTTTGAATTCAGCACTATTGTCACGATTTTCAAGGTCTAACACTTGAATGATGTGCCAGCCAAATTGGGTTTGAACGGGATCGCTGATTTCGTTGATTTTCAATTTCGTCATCGCTTCTTCAAACAGTTTGACCAATGCGCCCGATTCAACCCAATCTAACGAACCACCTTTAATTGCTGAACCTTTGTCATCCGAATTCGCCCGCGCCAATGCCGCAAAATCATCGCCGCTTGAAATACGCTCTTTCAATGCCCAAGCGCGTTTGCTCGCTTCGGTATCGTCTACGAGTTCGTTGGTTTTAATTAAAATATGACGCACTTTTGTTTTAACAATCGTGTGAGCATCTGCCAATCCTTTGAGCTCCAACATTTTAATGATGTGGAAACCACTTGGACTGCGTAACGGTTCAGAAATATCACCTTGGCGTAGTTTCCCCACTTCGCCCACAAATAAAGTTGGCATATCTTTCAACGTTCGCCACCCTAAATCACCACCTTTAAGCGCGTTGCTGTCACTGGATTCACTCATTGCGATTTGTGTGAAATCTTGTCCCGCGCGTAATTTCTTCACTAACTCATTGGCTTTTTCTTGGGCTTTTTGAATCGCCATTGACGAGGCACCTTCAGGTAACGCAATCAAAATATGCCCTAAATGGTATTGCACCAACTCTTCACCGACTTTGCCTTGTGTTTCTAAATAATGCTCAATTTCTCGGTCTGTGACTTTAATTCGCCCACCAATTTCACGTCCGCGCAATTCATTCACGACGATTTCATTTTTCAAATTTTCTAAAAACGCAGTGTAATCCATGCCTTGTTTTTCGAGTTCGTGACGGAATTCTTCAGGCGACATATTATTTCGTTTCGCAATATCTCCCACCGATGAACTCAACATTTCATCGTTGATATTGATACCTGCTTTTTCGGCGAGTTGACGCTGTAATCGATCAACAATCATCCGCTCCAAAACTTGATGGCGTAAAACCGAGAAAGGAGGCATTGGCGATTTGCTCGCGGCGATTCGCTGTTCAATAATTGAAACTTCTTTTTGTAATTCGTTTTCTAAAATTACATCGTCTTCGACAATCGTGACAATATTATCAAGTACTTCGGCGGGTGCGAAAACCGGGAAAAGTAACGCGCCACAAAGTAACGCGATTTGCTGATTTTTCTTTTTGTTCATTATTGCGCTGACCGATAACCGTAAATGTTTTGTTCTAAGAATGTATCTAATTTTTCGCCCATGCCGGTTAAACCTTTGAGTTCAACTTGGAAAAATATGCCTGTTTGACTAATGCCTTGTGTGCCTGAATTTTCACCGTTGTAATACACATTTAGATTGTTAATGTAACGTCGTCCAACAACACGGAATCGCCAGCAACAATTTTCTTTTTCAACACCTAAAAAACTTTCCTGTGTTGAATTATAAAGTAACGAATATTGCCAACGCCCAATCGCCGACCAATTGTCGTAAATCCGATAATGAAACGACACGTCACTTTGTGAAATACCTGTTGAAATACTACTCGGTTGATTGGAAATCGTATTTTTACGATAACGATAACCCACATTCAAAATTTCATCTGGCTGATTCGTCAAGTGTAAAATAGCTTTTCCTCGTGCAATATCAGATGTTTCTGGATTCCATTGCAAACCCGAATCAACCGCAACATGATCGTTAAAATGTGTGCTTAACTCCCCAATGATATTTGAAAAACGACTGGTTTCGATGGGGAAATCACCAATTTTATTACCCGTCGTAGGATCAATAATAGGCATTGTGACGGTTCTATCTTGAAAATATACAATATTTCCCAAACTGAATTTCGCCCATTCTTTACCTGTTTGTTCATCAATTAAACGTGACGTAACAGCGGCTGTAATTTGATTTGCGTCTTGCATTCGATCAATACCGCTGAAACGATTTTCACGGAATAAAGTGTTAAACCACATATCATAAACAGCGGTGTCAAATACCTGAATGTCATTTTGATTCGTACGTGGAATGTACAAATAATACAAACGTGGTTCTAACGTATTTAAGAAATTTTTACCACCTAAATTCAAATTCCGCTCAAGCGTCATGCCGCTGTCAGTTGAAAAAATCGGTAACGTGCGACCAATTTGTCTTGAATAGCTTGGCTCTAAGGGCTTACTTAAAAAATAATTCGTATATTGCAACGACAATTTAGGCGTGACGTAAGCACTTGCCGATTGCATCGGTAAACTAATCGATGGTTTGATATTGCTACGTTGTCCATTTAATAAACTGGTATGTTGAAAATAAACAAATTCGTTGTCCATTGCGACATTCGCTGGCGCAGGTAATTGGTCGAATTCATGTGTTAAATTCACATTGATTTGCGGTAGTTTCCGATACGGCAATTTATCACCCGTTAAAAATTTATCAATCGATTGATAGTTTTCAACTCGCCCAACAGCACTAATTGCATCACCGTAATAACCAACACCTGCCTGACTTTTTAAATAACTGAAATTCGGCATGCTTAACGCGCTGCCCAATTCCGCAAAATAATTTTTATCCGAAACGAAATTCAAATCGACGTTTGCTTGAATTTTATCCGTGAATTTCGTGGTGTCTTTGAACGAACCAAAATAACGTGATTTATCTTGTCGTAAATAATCATTTGGCAGCAATTCCAAATTCACTTGACCGTAAGAATTGTCCGTTAAATACCGTGATTCCCCCGCAAGCAAAATACCACGTTTCGTTAAATAACGCGGTCTAAAGGTCGCGTCGTAATTCGGTGCTATATTGAAATAATACGGCGTGCTGATGTTAAAACCTGCCCGTTGTGTACTACCAAACGACGGTGCAAGAAAACCAGAACTTCGGCGACTATCGGTTGGGAATGCCAAATAAGGTGAATAAAAAACGGGTGCGCCTTTGAATTCTAACCATGCATTTTGGGCGGAACCACGCCCGTCTTCTCTGTTTATTTCTAATTCAGACGCATGAATTACCCAATCTTGATTTCCCGTTGGGCAACTGGTGTAAGCCACATCTTGATAGCGTGAAATGGTTTTACTTTCGCGTTGAACCGCACCCGCATGACCACGCAATGGCGCACTTGGGGCAATGAAAAGCACGTCATGTAATTTGGCTTGGTCGTTTGCCAAATCAAACGAGGCGGTATCGGTATGTACTGACATATCGTCGTCGCTGTAATACACATCGCCTTGCGCTTCTAATTTTCCCGTAACACTGTCGTAATTCGCGGCGTTGGAAGACATTTGTTGATCTGCACGATCAATACGAACATTACCAAAATAACTGCTGATTTCATTATCAAAAATTTCCGAATAATTCGATTTCACGTTGATGGGTGAATGAACACGGTCATTTTTAGTTGAATTGGTTTGAACTTGTTTCGGCGCGTTCGGATTGGTGCAATGTTCCCACGGATCGACTTTCAACTGAGATTTTAAAACATCAAAAGTCTGTTCTTGCGCCCCATCAAACGCGGGCGACAAAATACGCAAACCACGCGAAGTAGAATTTTTTGTTAAAACCATTTGAACGTCAGAACGGTTTTCGTTGTTTTCGGGTGAATTTATTTTTTGGGTTTGCTGACAATTCCATTCGCTACTTTTTACATCCGTGTCACATTGCCATTTCCCAGGAGTTGGGGCAGTTGAATTTTCTGTTTGAATAGAAACGGGACGCGGTTTTGTAACTTCTTTGACAAGGGATTTTTCAACTTCTTTGACAAGCGGTTTTTCAATTTCAACAACTGCTGGCTCTGAAAGTGGCATAGAAGAAGCCGTTTCGGCAGATTTTGTATCACCACTGCAAACCCATTCTTTACCGTCTTTACTTTGTTCACAATTCCACGCCGCAGAATTTGCGACAGACTCGCTAGCATAGGAGAAGGTCGATAATAAAAGTAAGAATAAACGTCGTTGCATAAGGGTGATTTCAGTCTAAAAGTTCGAGTGATGATAGAATGCGGAAGTGCTTTTACCTTGTATTTTAACCTACTTTTACCACTGCATTCTAACTAAACCACATCACCACATTTTTGGAGTTTAAAACATGACCAAACAAAAAGTTTTTATCACTCGACGCTGGACAGAATCCGTCGAAAGCATTGCGCGTGATTTATATGACGTAACATTGAATGAAACAGACCGACCTTTAACTGCGGATGAATTTAAATCTGTCTTACAAAATTACGATGCCGTTTGTCCAACTGTTTGTGATTCTTTTCCAGCGGCAGTTTTAAATGTTGAAAATAAACGCTGCAAAATTCTGGCAAATTTCGGGGTAGGTTATAACCACATCGACATCGACGCAGCAAAAGTGAATAAGTTAATCGTTACCAACACACCCGGTGTTTTAACGCAAAGCACCGCCGATATTGCCATGACGTTGTTACTTATGACCGCAAGACGTGGTGCGGAAGGTGATAGATTGGTTCGCGCAAAAAAATGGGAAGGTTGGTGTCCGACCAGTATGCTCGGTTCAAATGTGACGGGCGCGACATTGGGGTTAATTGGATTTGGACGAATTGGACAAGCGATGGCGCGTAAAGCCCATCATGGTTTTGATATGAACATTATGTATTTCAATCCCAGTGACGTGGATGAATATGTGATTCAAGATTTAAACGCCAAACGCTGCAACTCGCTTGAAGAATTATTATCGCAAGCCGATTTTGTGTCACTGCATTGTCCAGCGGGTGCGAAAACGAAACATTTAATCAATGCCGAAACCGTGAAACTCATGAAATCCACCGCGCATTTAATCAACACCGCTCGCGGTGATGTGGTTGATAGCGAGGCGTTAATCGATGCACTGAAAAACAAACAAATCGCCGGTGCGGGTTTAGATGTTTATGAAAATGAACCCGCCATTCACGACGGTTTTTTGGCTTTAGAAAATGTGACCTTATTACCCCATTTAGGCAGTGCAACGCTTGAAACGCGCACTGCAATGGGTGAAAAAGTGTTGGCAAATTTGGCAGCGTATTTTGCAGGCGAAACGTTACCAGATCAGATTTGTTGAGATAAAAAAGCCCCGACTGCATCATGCAATCGGGGCTTTTTAGATTATTCGTTAACATTACATAGCGGGATCATTACTGTTGACGGATCAGTTTTTATTGATTGAAAAATTTAAACTACACACCAATCAAATGAATAAGAGAGTCAGCCACTGAAGAGCTATCGCCACCAGAGGTAGAATCACCCCCAAGTCACCTAAGAGCAAGATTTTTAACGCTCTACTGGCTGTACTGATTGAAGTGTAAGCTTAGTCGATAACAAAAACACTATTTTTGTCAGTGATATAACGGGGGTTTTGACGGATAAAGGGCGGGGGTTTCTCTGAAGATAGCGAATTTTGTAACCGAAAATAGCCGCATTCGACGAATAATTCGGTGTTACCAGCGAACACTGAACTACCTAAGAAGTTCGCTGTGTATTTGTCCTTATTACTCTTGAGTGATCATTTTTTCGTTAGGAATTAATTCACATTTTAATGCTCGTGTTCATGAGCGCCTTTTAATTTTGGCAAAATAGATTTAATAAACGAATCACTTTCTTTATCGCCAATGTCAGCAAAACTAATGTGACCATAATCGGTCATTTCTAATGGTGCATTTGTTTTTAAACTAAGAATTTTTGTCGTTAACAAATGCCCTTTTTCGAAGCGTTGAATCCTAGCAGGAATCTGGCTTTGTGTTAGCCACGTTATTTCTAAATCTGTATTCTTATAATTTATCGCCGTTTGTCCAAATGCGTCTTCTTGATTATCTGAAAGCAAGGTCGCAGTGATTGAAGGATTTAGTAATGTTGCCATTGCTAACCAATTTGGATTTTCACCAATCATTTCTAAATCACTGTCACGATAATCAATAATTTGCTTTTGATTATGAAAAACACGTTCATATTCAATTTTACCGCTTGCTGATTTGGTCCAAACATCACCACTGTTATCGGTTAAATTGTGGATTTCAATTCTATTTTTGTTGCGCCAAAATTTCCAACGATGGTGTTGCTCTATTTGATTTGTATCGATAACAGTTGTTTCAAACTCAATTGCCACATCAGGCAATGCTTCTACAATGGGATTAATTTTTAACGGTGTACTTTGTGAATGGGCACACGCCGTTAAAAGTGCGGTACAACTTATCAACAAAAACTTGTTTAACATC
This sequence comes from Methylococcaceae bacterium, assembly GCA_014191975.1. GTDB lineage: Bacteria > Pseudomonadota > Gammaproteobacteria > Methylococcales > Methylomonadaceae > UBA10906. The sequence continues at coordinate 66,269 of BJHG01000001.1, forward strand.
AAAACTCCAAAAATAAAAAAAGGCGCATTCGACAAGAATGCGCCTAAAAAAGCAGGTGGGTAAATTTATTGACCAGCTTTAAATTTCAACGCGCTTGCCATGACTTGGTAAATGTAACTTTGCTCTTGAACACCGTGGAACAAATACGCTTTTGGACCATTTGCAAAAATCGCTACATCTTCTGCTGCATGGGTTTCACTGCCTAATGGAATTGTCGCTTCTTGTAAGAAATCAGGCTGCATTACGTCAGAGAGTGTTAAAACCACACGCCCACTCTTACGGAAACCAGGACCATTTGCGTAGCCCAAAGTGGTGTAAGGCATTCCATTTACATCTTTGTCAAAGACATCTTTACCTGGCGCTTTCACTAAACCTAAAATTGGATTACCGCGTCCAGGATAACCCGCGATGGTAAAAGTGTGACTGTGATCGGCTGTCACGATAATCAACGTATCTTTTGGATTCGTATTGTCTAATGCGTATTTTACTGCGTTTGATAATTCAACCGTATCGGTCAAAGCACGATAAGCATTGCCAGCGTGATGCGCGTGATCGATACGTCCAGCTTCAACCATTAAGACATAACCTTTTTTGTTTTTCGACAAAATATCAATCGATTTTTTGGTCATTTGTGTTAAAGACGGTTCTTTACCTGTATCTTTAGCGCGATCAGCTTCATATTCCATGTGATCTATATCGAACAAACCCAGTAAATGATCGGTGTTTTTTGGATCAATCGCATCAAATCCTTGTTGGTCATAAACGTAAGCGGATTTTGGTTGTTTAGCGAGCCACTCTTGTGTTAAATCACGACCGTCTTTACGTCCACCTTTTCTTGAACTTTCTTCTGGGTCAGTTAGCGTATTCGGCAAGAAGTTGCTACGCCCACCGCCCATTGCAACTTCTAAACCGTTTCCATATTTGAATTCAATCAACTGTTTAGCAATATCGCTAACCGTTACGCCGGCAGGCATCTTGGAGTAAGCATCCCATTCCCAATCACGATCTGACGTATGTGCGTAACACGCAGCTGGCGTTGCGTGTGTTAAACGCGCGGTGCTTACAATTCCTGTTGACAAGCCTTTTTCTTCTGCTTGCTCAAGCAATGTTTTGACGCTGTTTCGTGCAATAACATCACTACTTAGTTCACCACGTTTTACGTCCGCACCGACAGATAATTCACCGTCATTCGTTTTAACACCTGCGATCATTGCTGTCATCGTGGGGGCAGAATCGGATGTTTGCTGATTCACGCTGTAAGTTTTTGATAAAGCCAAATGTGGCATTTTTTCAAAGCTAAGTGAATTTTCTTCGCCACCGAGTGAGGAGTTGTTTAGTTGACCTTCAAAAATACGCGCAGCTGTAATCGTTGAAATGCCCATGCCATCGCCGACAAATAAAATGACATTTTTTGCGTTACTAGTATTTGCTTTTAATTTTACGCTTTCTTTAAGGCTTTCAGCACCGGAGTTGAGCCAAAATTGTGGATTTTCAACAACGGCAGCGTGAGCGGTTGCGGCAAAAAATAATGCACTGCTAAAGGTTAATGCGAAGGGAGAGAGTTTAAACATGGACGTGATTCCTTGAGTTTGAAAATTTGGAATCACAATAAAATAATAATATGACAATTTGATGAAAGTCTTTTTGAAAAATTGGCTGATTAGAAAGAGTTGTGTCTGCATCGTTTGTAATTCAAAATCGTGCCCATATTTGAAAATAAAATTAATGGATTATGACACCAAAATACAATTTAAACGCCCGTCGCTTAGTCTGCCCTTTGCCTGTTATTCGTACACAAGAAGCGGTAAAAAAATTAAAAACCGGTGATATTCTTGAAGTTGTCTGCACTGATTCAGGGGCACTTCAAGACATTCCAACGTGGTGTCGAATCAATGGACATACTGTTCTAAAAACATTCACCGATGATTACGATTATTACATCGTGTTACAAGTAGGAAACTAAGATGTTTAAACATTCCCATGGCAAGCATTCTCACAGCAATGCACACACGCATAACAAAAAAAAAGAAGTTTTACCCATTAATTTATTTAAGCTGAAACAGCGTGCGAGCTATGTGGGTGCGTTTGTAAATGTTTTGCAGACCGTGATTAAAATTGGTTTTGGTATTTTAGGACAATCCGCCGCATTAGTGGCAGACGGAATTCATTCACTTTCGGATTTAATGAGTGATCTGCTAGTTATTATAGCAGTGCGTTTAGGAAGTCGAGATGCCGATACCGAACATCCTTATGGTCATCGCCGTTTTGAAACGATTGCCAGCGTAATTTTAGGCGGAAGCTTGGTTTTTATTGGCGGCGGAATTGGTTGGTCTGTGCTTGAGCGTATGACAAATCCCGAAACGTTGCCCGTACCAAATGAATTAAGCTTGGCAATTACGGCTGTTTCAATTTTACTCAATGAATTGCTGTATCACTACACAAAACGAATTGCGAAACTCACTCGCTCAAAATTATTGTTAGCGAATGCATGGCATCAACGTAGTGATGCGTTTTCGTCAATTGTGGTGTTGATTGGGATTGGCGCGGTCATGCTGGGTTATCCGTTAGCAGATGCCGTTGCAGCGATTATTGTTGCATTGCTGATTATAAAAATTGGTTTAAATTTGATGGTTGAAGGTATCAAAGAATTGGTCGATACCGCTTTACCTGAAGTATTGGTATCTGAAATTCGGCACACGATCCAAAGCATTGACGGTGTAGAAAACATCCATTTATTGCGAACGCGCTACATGGGCGAAGATGCACTCATCGACGCGCATATTATTGTCGATCCACGCATCAGTGTTTCGGAAGGACATCGAATTGGCGATATGGTGCGAGATGAGTTAATTCAGCGTTTCGATGATGTGATGGAAGTTTTAGTTCATGTTGATCCTGAAAATGACGAAATTTTATTTGAAAATGTAAAACCGCATACTCGTGCTGATATTCAACATTTACTGAACCAATATTTACCGAATCTGTTGCCGTATTTAGAGGACTTTCGGATTCATTATTTAGACCAGAAAATTGAAATTGAACTGATTATCCCAGCGAGTTTGATAGGTGAAACGCCACTTATTATTGAAATGAAAGTGGCGATTCAGAAAATGACAACTGATATACCGCAAATTCAAACGATTTATTTATTTTTTAAAATGTAAGTAGTGCGTAAAACCTTATTACGTCAAGCAATAAGACGGAACCCAACTTTTCGCAATCATGTCATCAGGTACGGCGTTGAAATCAAAAATCTCACCGTCGTGAATCATTTTTTTAACGTCAAATAAGTACGCGACTTCAGGAATATCGTTAAAGAACATGGTGTAAAACGGTTTCACTAATTTTTTAGCCACCTTAATTCCAATCGTGCCAATAAAATTACGACGTTGCCCAACATGCGCGATTTCATCAATGGTAATTTCATCTAATAATGCTTTCAAACGCTCAAGCACTTCAGGCTCATCAGCAAACATTTCGTCAAATAATTGGTATAAATGAAAATAAAACGTCACTCCCATCAATTCGGTCACAAATGCCGGCGTATCAATCAAGACACCGGGGAACTTTGGAAATTGTTCATACATTTTTTCTTTCCACGGCGATAGCGGCACCCATTCAACATTATCTAAACCACACGTTTTAAGGATTTCGTCAAACAAACGCACATGACAAAATTCTTCAGCTAAATGAATTCGGCTGATTTTGTCTTCAAGATTTTTACAATTTTCCATGTTAGGCGTGACATCCCATGCGCCTTTGATGCCGACCCATTCATGCCGTGCAAATTTATACATCCCCGTCAACATTAGCGTCATCTTATCTAACGATTCAGGCTTATCGTGCATTTCAACATAATTGCGATAAAACGCATCCGGATTGGCTAAAGGGGTGCGTAATTTAACTGGGTTATTTTGGAAATATGTAAGTTTTGCACGTTTAACCATCAAATCACGGTCGTCTTCTAATAATTCACCACTGTGTTGCTGCGTAAATACCCAGTAATCATCGAAGTTTTCTTTGCGTTGTTGTGCCGATGAAGGTGAAAAAATGGAACGATATTTAGCTTCTGTCATACGGTGTCTCCCAAAGTTTTTGATGGAAATAAGAAGTCCTGATTGTATATCGTATGCAATGGATGCAGTAAAATTTTTAGTGCATCATCACTACAATCATGAAAACTAATTTTTGTGTAATTAAAATTTCACACTTTCGCTTTAGACTGCCGATAAACAACTTGTTACTTTTTTTAATTTTAATTTGTGAGGGATTTGCCATGAATTTTGAAACTTTTTTAAATGCATTTAACCCAATTGCTGACGAAGAAATGTGTGCTAGTTTAACGCCATCTTTTTGCCCAGAAATCATTGATTTATTACAATATAAGCAATTGACTACGAAAAAAACGTTATCGAGGTTAATTCCCTCTATTCAAGAATATGGGTTTGACGAACATGTACATGGGCTGTGCTAACGCAACCATATCGCAGCACAAATCATCAGCGCACCCATCAAAATCGACCACAATTGACTGCGTTGTTGCTTGGACATTTGTTCACGTAACAACGCAAATTCGTGTTGTTGTATTGTTGCGCGCCTTTCAGCATTAGCGGCATTATCGAGTGCTTTATAAAGTAATGACGGAATTTCAGGGAATTGATCGGCAAAATCGGGCAGTTGCTTAATCAATTTTTTAATTTTCGCTTTTGGGCTTAAACGCTCTTGAAACCAACGTTCTAAAAACGGTTTTGCGGTTTGCCACAAATCCAAATCGGGATAAAGTTGTCGTCCCAAACCTTCGATATTAAGTAACGTTTTTTGCAACAAAACTAACTGTGGTTGAACGTGCATATCAAATCGTCTCGCGGTTTGAAACAAACGCAATAACAATTGTCCAAACGAAATCTCTTTAAGTGGTTTTTCAAAAATCGGTTCACAAACACTGCGAATCGCCGCCTCAAATTCTTCAATCCTTACCGAACTCGAAACCCAACCAGATTCAACGTGCATTTCAGCAACACGGCGATAATCACGATTGAAAAATGCCAAGAAATTTTCCGCTAAATAACGCTGATCCGACGAAGATAATGTGCCAACAATTCCAAAATCTACCGCGATATATTTGTCAGGTAATTCAACAAAAATATTGCCTGGGTGCATATCAGCGTGAAAAAAGTTATCGCGAAAAACTTGTGTAAAAAATATTTCCACACCCCGTTCTGCAAGACTCTTGAAGTCTGCGCCTGCGGCTTTTAATTGTTCAATTTCACCAACGGGAATGCCATGAATTCGCTCCATCACCAACACATTTTTGCGTGTCAATTCCCAGTGAATTTCAGGAACATACAAAATGTCCGAATCTTCAAAATTACGTCGCAACTTCCCGGCATTTGCGCCTTCACGCATTAAATCAAGTTCGTCTAACGTCGTTTTTTCAAATTCAGCTACGACTTCGGTAGCGCGTAAGCGTTTCGCATCAACCCAAAAATATTCTGCAATTCGTGCTAATTCGTACAATAACGCCATATCAGATGCAATCTGTGGAGCGATATTTGGACGCAACACTTTCACAACAACTTCTTCACCTGTATGCAGTTTTGCCGTGTGAACTTGTGCTACAGACGCAGATGCTAAAGGTTCCGCATCGAATTCGGCAAATGCTTCGTTAATCGACATGCCCAACGCTTTTTCGACAATTTTAATCGCTAAATTACTGTCAAACGGTGGCACACGGTCTTGTAATTTCACCAACTCGTCCGCAATATCGTCAGGCAATAAATCTTTACGCGTAGAAAGAGCTTGCCCAAACTTAACGTAAATCGCACCCAAATCTTCCAGCGTTTTTCGGATTCGCACGCCGCGTGAATCTACGTCATTTTTAAAGCGCGCGTATGGCGAAAAAATGGCTAAATAACGAATTGGACGCATGAACGGTGTTTGTAAAACAAGTTCATCCAAACCGTGACGAATGAAAACCCAATGAATATTAACTAAGCGAAAAAGTGTTTTTAGGCGCATTTTAGAAGAAGGTGCAAGGTGAAAATAACAGTATTGTACCGTGAAATACAGTTTATCAATTGCAAAATCACTGTCTTTCTCAGACTAATCGAACGTAATTTTTGTGTGGACGAATGCCATTGCACATGTTGATTGCGATGAAGGACACCAAATTGCAATCCCTTGCCAGTACCCTAATACAAATTAAGAGCTAAAAAGCACGAACAAAGTTCCAAAATAAAATGTGGCAACAAGTTTGCCGAACATATGAACCATAAGCATGTTGTATAAGCAAACTTTACTGACACATTCGATTCCTGTTTATTGTTGGATTCAAGAAAGCTGTTCGACCTAGTACATTGATTTAAGTAGATAAAAACAGAGAAATTTGAATTTTAACCTCAATTTTATTTTGATTGACCTTACATAAACCTTAATGATAACCTTGTGGCGTAGTTGGTTATTTTTACTTTATGAATCATAATTTTAATAATATTCAGGAGAAGATGATGTACGCTATTAATCTAAAAACGGTTCTAAAATCTGTTTCAATCTTAGGCTTTCTTACCGCATTTCAAATCAGTCCCGCGATGGCAAACACACATGAAGAATCGGAGTGTGCCAAACACATTCAAGATAAAATCGCATGGGACAGTAACGGCCACACCAAATGGGAACAAAAAAATATCAATGATCTATGTCAAGGATCTACCAAGCCTACACAACCAGGGGAATGCTTTAATAAAGTGATGAATGGTCATGTAAAATGGGGAGATGGCGACAAATGGGAATGGCAGAATGCAATACACTTATGCTCTGGAACAAGTGATTCTGAAAAAACCATTAGTTGCTTCCAATCACGTATTCATGCAGGCACAGCTTGGGAAGAAGCAATCTTGCAATGCCAATTAAAAACATCCTCACACAAAAACAGTAACACTGTTAATATGGAATAGGTGGATTTTGTAATTCATTGCAATTTGCGCGGTGGACAATATTATTTAGAAAAAGACCGTCATGTTTTTAAAGTGTCTGTGTTGCAAAATATTGAACTCATACACCTTATAATATTCATGACGGTTCAGTCAATACATCAGAAGATGCAGTTCGCATCATGGTGAAATTTCAGCACGATAAAGATTCCACCCATGATGAAGGCAATAAAGTAGTCACATTCCTAAAAATATTAAATGGTAACCACTGATGAAAATTTTGATTACTGGCGGAACGGGATTAATTGGCAAAAAATTATGTTCCGCCTTACTTCAAAAGGGTCATGATTTAACGGTTTTAAGTCGTAGACCGGCTTTTGTGCCGAATGGATGCAAAGCAATCGCATCGTTAAATGAATGGCAACCCGAAATAATTTATGATGCCGTAATTAATTTAGCGGGCGAACCTATTGTCGATAAAGCATGGACAGATAAACGTAAAAAATGTTTATGGGACAGTCGCGTTACGTTAACAGAAGAGTTAGTGAAGCATATTGAAATCGCAGATCAGAAGCCAAAAGTATTGATTAGCGGCTCTGCAATTGGTTATTACGGTAATACAGGCGATGCTGTGATAGATGAATCTAGCGCGACAGGTTCGGATTTTGGTGCGACGCTATGTTCATCGTGGGAAAATGCGGCATTAAAATCGAGTATTCGGGTTTGTATTTTACGAACAAGCTTAGTTTTAGATTCATCTGGTGGATTCCTTAAAAAAATGTTGTTGCCATTTAGATTTGGACTTGGTGGGCAGATTGGTGATGGAAAGCAATGGATGAGTTGGATTCATATTGATGATTATATTGCAATTGTGATTAAATTATTAGACGACACAGGCGCGAAAGGGGTATACAACATGGCAGCTCCAGAGCCTGTTACTAACGCCCAGTTTACAAAGATACTTGCAACGATATTTTCACGACCCGCATTTTTTACTGTGCCGACTTGTTTTTTAAAGCTACTACTTAACGAACGCGCAGTTTTAATTCTTGGCGGACAACGTGTGTCATCCGTCAAAATTCACGCATTAGATTATGCGTTTGTTTACCCAAATTTGGAAAATGCCATTCGATCGTTATATCCGGTCAAAATATCCGTTAATTGACATGCACGCATCAAACCACAATTTTTGACATATTCGGCAAAGAAAACAATAAGAAAAATCTACAAAACTATCGTAAATAAGTTTCTGTTCCCGCTGAGCTTTGATTATGACTGACCGTTGAAACACCGTAAGGTCGTTTCATCTTGTCATAAACGCCTTGCGTCGGTGCAACCCAAACCATGCCAGGACCAGTGAAAGTTTGCAGTAACAATTCGCCACTGACAACCGTTCCAAAAATCGATTTACTCGACATCTCAGCATGAAAACTGACACTTGCCGTGCGAACAAATGCGAAATTGCCATCAACCGATAATTTCTCGCCAGCCGCTAATTCATAAACCACTAATTCTGCAACGGGAACAGGTGAAACTAATACCACAATCCCCGTTCCAGCTGCATGAGTTTGAAAAAAACCTTCACCACCAAATAAGGCGCTGGAAATATTACTTTGCAATTTTGCACCGATTTCGATGCCAGTAGACGCACAATAAAACGCACTTTTATCGAAAATTAGTCCGTCATTTTCGATATTAAACACTAAATAATGCCCAAAACTCGGTTCTAAAAACACTTCACCTGAACCTTTAATGCGTGATTGAAATAGTGTTTCACCAGTCAAAAATTTTCGCATCAAGCCTTTTGCAAGGCCACCACCTGTGGTGGATTTCAACTCCAAATGCCCTTTCATGAAATACAACGCACCTGGCTCAATCAACAATTCACTATTTTGCAACGTCACGCGCACCATTTTTAAATAAATATTGGCTTGATTGGCGAAGAAAATCTTTTCGGCAACATTCAAATCATCCGAACCGAGCAACTTTTCATAACGCACAATATCGAAAATTGCGCCTGAAATTTGCTGACTTTCGATAACGGTAAAATTCTCCTTGCCGTCCATTTTTATAAACCAAATTCAGCAGGATTTAACGCTAATTCTTTCGCAATTCTTGCCGCAACAACTTGTTCTTGTGAATCAAAATCACCGTCTGATGACGCAATCGCAATCATCATGCGAATCAATAAACGTCCCGCTTCAGCATTCGATTTCATTTTTCCCAGCGCTAAAAATGCTTTGGCTTCACCAATATCATTATCAAATTCAATTTGACTGACAAAATCTTGAAACGCTTTAATCACATCGCTAGTCGTGAAAATTGACAGCGCGTCGTGATTTTCAATGAACTTAACCATTTTTTGTTTTTCTTCAGAAGAAATTTTGCCGTCCGCCATCGCAATTAAAGCTGAACCTGCCATTGCCGCCTCTAAAAACTCTTTGTTTTTAAATTTTAACGCTTGGGTTTTTAGTTCGTTAGCTTTAGTTTTTACATCGTTTAAAAAATCACTGAAATTCATAAATCACCTATTGTGGAAAAAGAATTGAAAAACGTTTTGTATTACGTCGTGTTGCATTGTTACGCTACTATAATAGACTAAAAATTTTGGAAAATAACAATGATTAAAAAGCTCTGCATTTTAGACAGTAAATTTGAATTGCAACGATTACCAAAAAAAACCGATGAATCCCTACGAGCATGGGATGCGGCGGATGAATATGTATTAGAATACGTTACAAATTTAAATCTCCCTGCGTCAACAAAAGTACTCATTATCAATGACAGTTTTGGTGCATTGGTAATTGGATTACAGTCATTTCAACCACACGCGCTTTCTGATTCTTACCTTTCACAACAGGCGACACGCTTAAATTTAGCCCGAAATGATTTCCGCGAAACGACGGTGACGTTAATTAAAAGTATTGACTCGTTACCGCACACATTCGATTTAATTGTGATTAAAGTGCCAAAAACCTTGGCATTATTGGAGTTTCAATTATTGCAATTGCGTTCACACGTTTCTGAAAATACAAAAATAATCGTAGCAGGGATGGTAAAAACTCTTACCCCTAGTGTTTGGAATTTACTGGAGCGAATTATTGGTAAAACGCAAACCTCATTGGCGCAGAAAAAAGCACGATTGATTTTTAGTACATTTGAGTCACACCTCCCCTGCCCTAAAAATCCGTATCCAATTCGTTATATTTTGGAAAATACGAATTATGAAATTACCAATCACGCAAACGTTTTTTCGCGTGAAAAATTAGATATTGGCACACGGTTTTTTCTGGAAAATTTGCCAAAATCTGAACATTTCCGTGACATTGTGGATTTAGGTTGCGGAAATGGCATTGTCGGTTTGATTGCGGCTGAAAAAAATACTTTAGCTCAAATTCATTTTGTAGATGAGTCATTCATGGCTATTGAATCAGCCCATCAAAATTTTGAAAAGGCATTCAAAAATCGAACCGCGCAATTTCACATTGGTGATTGTTTAACCGATTTTGCGCCAAATTCAGTAGATTGTATTCTGTGTAATCCACCATTTCATCAACAACACGTTATCGGTGATTTCATTGCTCAAACGATGTTCAAACAATCTAAAAACGTGCTACGCACAAATGGTGAATTGTGGGTAATTGGAAATAGCCATTTAAATTACGGTATTTCGTTATCACGTCTTTTTGGTAAACCAAACGTTTCCCTCATTGCACAAAATGCAAAATTTCAAATTTGGAAAGTCCGCTTATTCTGCTAATAATTTCTGCATCATTTGCTCGGCTTGCAACGAATAACCACCACCAAATAGATTAACGTGATTCAAAATATGATAAAGGTTGTAGAGTGTTTTACGTGTTTTATAACCTGCGTCTAATTGCCAAACAGCGTTGTAAGCGGCATAAAAATCTCGCCCAAAACCACCGAATAATTCCGTCATCGCTAAATCCGTTTCACGGTCCCCGTAATAACAGGCGGGGTCAAAAATCACGGGATTATTTTTTGCATCGGTCGCAAAATTTCCGCCCCACAAATCACCGTGCAACAACGACCGTTGCGGCGAATAATCGACGAAAAAGTCATCCAAACGCTCGCATAGTTTTTCACCTAATATTTGTAACTTTCCCCTGTAACCTTTTTGTGCAGCGAGATGCAACTGAAAACCTAAACGCTGTTCTCGCCAAAAATCCACCCAATTTTCAGAATGTGCATTTGGTTGGCGTGTTGAACCAATTGTGTTGTCGATTTGCCAACCAAAACAGGGCTGTTTTTGTAAATGTAATTGCGCGAGTTGCTGACCAAATTGGGTTTCAGATTCTGATGTGGAGCGTTTTAATTCAAGAAATTCCAACACTAAAAAACTATTGTCTTCACTTTGACCAAATGTAATCGGACGCGGTATTTTTACAGTTTTTGATTGTTCCAATTCAATTAAACCTGCAAATTCAGCCGCAAACATGTCAACTAAATTAGCCTGATTGAGTTTGACAAAATACCGCTGTTTTTCACCTTCTAATAAAAAAGCGACGTTAATATCACCGCCCGAAATTGGTTTTGTAGAGCAAATTTTAAACGGTGTTTTAGTTGCGTGAATAATTTGCTGTTCAATCACAGAAAATGTTTTAGATGTTTTCATAATTAAATCGAACCTGTGTGATAATGAAGGGAGTAAATTATCTCTTTTTCAATGAATAAACGAGGACAAAAATGGACGAAAATAAGAAAAAAGCCTTAGCCGCCGCACTGATGCAAATCGAAAAACAGCACGGCAAAGGCTCAGTCATGAAAATGGGCGATGTCGATATTTCGAAAGATATTGAAGTCGTTTCGACAGGTTCGTTAAGTTTAGACATCGCATTAGGTTGTGGTGGCTTGCCACGCGGTCGAATCATTGAAATTTATGGACCTGAATCATCAGGAAAAACCACATTAACATTACAAGTCATTGCCGAAATCCAAAAATTGGGCGGAACAGCCGCGTTTATTGATGCCGAACATGCGTTAGATATTAACTATGCGGGAAAATTGGGCGTTGATATTGCCAATTTATATGTTTCACAACCTGACACGGGCGAGCAAGCCTTAGAAATTACCGATTCATTAGTTCGTTCGGGCGCGGTTGATATTGTCGTTGTCGATTCGGTTGCGGCGTTAACACCAAAAGCTGAAATTGAAGGCGATATGGGTGATTCGCACATGGGTTTACAAGCACGTTTAATGTCACAAGCGTTACGTAAATTGACCGCAAATATCAAGCGATCTAACACCATGGTAATTTTCATCAATCAAATTCGGATGAAAATCGGCGTAATGTTTGGTTCACCTGAAACGACGACAGGCGGTAATGCGTTGAAATTTTATGCGTCAGTGCGTTTGGATATTCGCCGTATTGGCGCGGTGAAAAAAGGTGACGATATTATCGGCAACGAAACCCGCGTCAAAGTCGTGAAAAACAAAGTCGCGCCACCGTTCAAACAAGCGGAATTTGAAATTTTGTACGGCGAAGGAATTTCATTTGTTGGTGAATTGGTTGATTTGGGCGTGAATTACGGTTTCGTGCAAAAAGCGGGTTCGTGGTACAGCTACGGCACGGAAAAAATAGGTCAAGGTAAAGAAAATGCTAAAATTTTCTTTAAAGAAAATCCCGCAAAAGCCAAAGAACTTGAAAATAAAATTCGTGATGAAGCCTTTAAAAAACCATTGCTTGCTGTCAAAGAATTTGAACCGACCGACGACGAATTAGATACGGACGAACCACTTTAAAATTTGCCGTGAATACCCTTGTTCATGATATCAAAAACCAGTGTTTACGGCTGTTGACTCGTCGTGAACATTCACAAAAAGAATTACTAACCAAATTGATGCAAAAAGGGTTTGAACGCGCCAATATTCAACCTGTCATCGATGATTTAGCAAAACAAAACTGGCAAAGCGACGAGCGATTTGCCGAATGTTATGCACGATATCGATTACAAAAAGGATTTGGCGTGGTCGCCATTCGTTACGAATTAAGTCAAAAGGGCATAGATGTTGCTGTTAACGCTTTAAATGAGGTGATGTTGACAGTCGCAGACGATTGGCTCGATTTATTAACCCAAACCTATTGCAAAAAATACGGCGACATCGAACCCATCACTAGTCACGACTGTTCAAAACGCAGTCGATTTTTATTACAACGTGGTTTTTCGAGTTCGCAAATTCAACAATTCGCCAAATTGTACGTTTTATTCATTCCTTAAAATTTTTAATCACAAACACACAAAATCATTATGAAATACATGACTAGCGCAGAAGTACGCTCTGCTTTTTTAGACTTTTTTAAACAACACGGACATTCTGTTGAGCCTTCAAGTTCGTTAATTCCGAGCAACGATCCGACTTTGCTTTTTGTGAATGCGGGCATGGTGCAGTTTAAAGATTTATTTTTAGGGCGTGAACAACGTGAATTTGTCAGAGCCGCAACTAGTCAACGTTGCGTGCGTGCAGGCGGAAAACATAACGATTTAGAAAATGTCGGTTACACGGCGCGGCATCATACGTTTTTTGAAATGCTCGGCAATTTTAGTTTTGGCGATTATTTCAAAAAAGAAGCGATTCATTTTGCGTGGGAATTTTTGGTCAATGTACTGGAAATCCCCAAAGAAAAATTGTGGGTCACGGTGTTTGACGAAGACGACGAAGCGGCAAACATCTGGATTAACGAAATTGGCGTTTCACCTGACCGTTTGTCACGCATTGGCGCGAAAGATAATTTTTGGTCAATGGGTGACACGGGGCCTTGTGGACCTTGCAGCGAAATTTTTTATGATCATGGTAAAGAAATTTTCGGCAGCCCTCCAGGCACACCCGATGAGGACGGCGACCGTTATATCGAAATTTGGAATTTGGTGTTTATGCAATACGACCGCGCGGCAGATGGCACATTAACACCGTTGCCAAAACCTTCGGTTGATACGGGTATGGGCTTAGAGCGTATTTCGGCGGTGATGCAAAACGTTCACAACAATTACGACATTGATTTGTTCCAAAACATCGTCAAAGCCGCTGCGAAATTAGCCAACATGACGGATTTAACAAACAGTTCGTTGCGTGTGATTGCTGACCATATTCGTTCATGTGCGTTTATGGTGGTCGATGGTGTAATGCCTTCAAACGAAGGGCGCGGTTATGTGTTACGCCGCATTATTCGTCGGGCGATTCGTCACGGTTATCGTTTAGGCATTAGCGACATTTTCTTTTATCGGTTGGTCGCGCCACTCGCTCAAGAAATGGGCGATGCCTTCCCCGAATTACGCAAAGAACTCGAACAAGTCGAAAAAGTCCTAGAACGTGAAGAAAAACGTTTTGCTGAAACGCTCGGTCAAGGCATGAAAATTTTAGAAGCGTGCGTAGCAAAAATGGCAGGCACGGTCATTGAAGGCGAAACCGTTTTCCAACTTTATGATACCTACGGTTTCCCTGTGGATTTAACAGCCGATTTTGCGCGTGAGCATAATTTAACCGTCGATTACGATGGCTTTGAAAAAGCGATGGAAGCGCAACGTGATAGAGCGCGTTCGGCTAGTCATTTCGGCATGGAATCACACAAAAATATCGAACTCGATTCGCAAACGGATTTTACTGGTTATGACAAACTCGACGATGCCGCGCAAATCGTGGCGTTATTCAAAGGCGGCGAAGCCGTTGAACAATTGAACGCAGGCGAAGAAGGCGTTGTTGTTTTAGATAAAACGCCGTTTTACGGCGAATCAGGTGGTCAAATTGGCGATAGCGGCACGATTAGCACAACCGATGCGACCTTTAACGTTGCCGATACGCAAAAACAAGCAGGCAGTTTATTTTTGCATCAAGGCAAAGTCAGTGCTGGCGCGTTGAAAGTCGGACAAAACGTGAAAGCCACCGTTGATATGGCAAAACGCAAAGCCACCGAATTAAACCATTCGGCAACCCATTTATTGCACGCCGCTTTACGTCAAACATTGGGTGAACACGTCGCGCAAAAAGGTTCATTGGTGAATACTGAACGGTTACGCTTTGACTTTTCACATTTTGAACCATTAACCGCTGACGAAATCGCCACGATGGAACGTTTAGTGAATGAGCAAATCCGTTTAAATAATGCCGTTTCAGCGCAAATCATGGCGAAAGATGATGCAGTGAAAGCAGGTGCAATGGCGTTATTCGGTGAAAAATACGGTGCA
Source organism: Methylococcaceae bacterium (assembly GCA_014191975.1). Lineage (GTDB taxonomy): Bacteria > Pseudomonadota > Gammaproteobacteria > Methylococcales > Methylomonadaceae > UBA10906. The sequence continues at coordinate 81,399 of BJHG01000001.1, forward strand.
GAAGTGCGTGTGTTAAAAATCGGCGAATTCTCAACCGAATTATGCGGCGGCACACACGTTGCGCGGGCTGGCGATATTGGTTGTTTCAAAATTATCAGTGAAAACGGCGTGGCGGCTGGCGTGCGACGCATTGAAGCGGTCACAGGTGCAAACTGTTTAGCGTGGTTCGCACAACGTGAAAGCGCGTTGGTGCAAATTACTGATTTAGTCAAAGGCACACCCGATAAAGCGGTCGAAAAAGTGGAACAACTCGTTGAACGTGCGCGTGGTTTGGAAAAACAATTAGAGCGTTTAAATTCAAAATTGGCGAGTGCGACAGGTGATGAATTGATGGCAAAAGCAGTCGAAATCAACGGCGTGAAAGTGCTGGCGACGATTGTTGAAAATGTCGATGCTAAAATTTTGCGTGAAATCGTCGAGCAATTGAAAAACAAATTACATAACGCGGTGGTCGTGTTAGCGGCGGTGGAAGGTGAAAAAGTTAGCGTTGTGGCGGGGGTTTCAAAAGAGCAAACCGCAAAAGTCAAAGCAGGCGAATTAGCGAATTTTGTTGCCGCAAAAATTGGTGGTAAAGGTGGCGGCAAACCTGATTTAGCGCAAGCTGGCGGGAATAATCCTGCGGCTTTGGCGGGGGCATTGGTTGAGGTTGGTGAATTGGTGCGTGGGTTGTTACAAAATTAACCAAAATAATTTTTCAAAAAGGATAAATCATGAAAATTTTAAAAACCTGTTTTATTGGGCTGTGCTTAACAAATATAAATGTTCTTTCAGCTGCAAGTTTTGACTGTGCCAAAGCTAAGAGTGAATTAGAAAAGGCAATTTGTAATAACCCCGAATTAAATGCGACCGATAAAAAAATGGGCGAAATTTACAAAAAATTGAATAAATCTTTTCCTCTTTCTGGTTTTGTTCAAGAAACGCAACGGGAATTTTTATCAGGCTATCGCAGCTGTTTAAGCATCAGTGGCAATGGAAAGTCATCTCCTCAAGCTGTAAAAGATTGCGTCAATTATGTGCAAGAGCGTATCAACGAATTAGATAGCTATTCGCAAGCCAAGGTGTATTCGGACGCAGAAGGAAAATACAATGTAGAAAACGTAGCATTCTTAACTTACAGCCTGAATGGTAAAAGTATGCTCCGAGTTTGGGGAAGCTGGATGCCTGATGCTTATAAACCAGAACCATTTCCAAAAAGTGGTTTCTTGTGCAATGTGAATGCAGAGCTTAATCCTGTAAAAAATGGATTTCAAACTGAAGAAACTGGTGATTCTGTATTTAAAATTTCTGAATCTGCGTTAAATGTAAGTGAATGGATTATGTGTAATGCAAGGACTGGAATTGCAGCTGGTGATTTCAAACGATTCAAATGAAATTATCCGCGAGATTGATTTTTGCTTTTGAAGGAGAAAATGATGCAACAACAAATCGAATTTGAAGCAATTCCTTTTCAACATACGGTTCGTATTCCTGATTACATTCCAGACGGCGTTTCTATGCGAGTGATTTTGTCTTTTGACGATGCCGTAGCGAATAAAAAACCGCGTGCAAATTGGAAAGAATCAATTGAAACGATGATTGCAACGCATGGGCGGGAAGTTTTAGACAGTGAGTGGCTTGAGGCGAATCTAAACACGGACGAAAGTTATGCGTTGCCCATTTTGTAACGAACACGAAACCCGTGTTTTAGATTCCCGCCTCGCACAGGAAGGCGATCAAGTTCGGCGAAGACGTGAATGCGGCGTGTGTAAAGCCCGATTCACTACGTTTGAAGTCGCCGAATTGCGCTTGCCCGACGTTGTCAAACATAACGGCACTCGCGAACCCTTTGAAGAGGCGAAATTACGCTCGGGTTTTATGAAAGCCCTCGAAAAACGCCCCGTCACTCGTGACACCGTCGAACAAGCCATCAGCCGAATTAAACGCAGTTTAATCGGCAAAATAGACAACGAAATTTCCAGCCAATTTCTCGGCGAAAAAGTCATGAACGAATTGCGTTTATTAGACCACGTCGCGTATGTACGCTTTGCGTCGGTGTATCGAAGTTTTGAAGATGTCAGTGAATTTAACGACGTAATTGCGAATTTAAACAATGCGAACTGATTTAGAATTTATGGCGCGAGCGTTGCAACTTGCTGAACGGGGACGTTTTACAACAGATCCAAATCCGCGTGTCGGTTGTGTGTTGGTGAAAAGTGGACGCATTATTGGCGAAGGTTTTCACGAACGCGCAGGTCAAGCACACGCCGAAATTAACGCTTTAAAAAATGCGAGCGAAGATACAAATGGCGCGACGGCTTACGTCACGCTCGAACCTTGTAGTCATCATGGTAAAACGCCGCCGTGTTGTGACGCGCTGATTGCGGCTGGAATTAAACGCTTAGTCGTCGCAATGAAAGACCCAAATCCACTCGTGGCAGGTCTTGGTTTAGATCGTTGTAAAGCAGCGGGTATCGAAATTATTTGTGATGTTTTACGCGTCGATGCTGAGAAATTAAATCGTGGATTTATTTTTCGCATGACAAAAACTCGTCCATTTATTCGCAGCAAAATTGCAATGAGTTTGGATGGCAAAACCGCCTTAGCGAATGGTGAAAGTAAGTGGATTACGTCACCGCAATCACGCGCTGATGTGCATCTTTTTCGAGCGGAAAGTGCTGCAATTCTCACGGGAATCGGAACCGTTTTAGCCGACAATCCATCGTTAAATGCCCGTGTGAATTTTGAAATTGTTCAACCCATTCGCGTGATTTTAGATTCAACGTTACAAATGCCATTTGATGCACAAATCACAAAATCAGAAGGTCGAACGTTAATTTTGACGTGTTCAACAAATGAAAAAAAACAGACAATTTTGAAACAAGCAGGTTTTGAAATCCATGTTTTACCCAACGCAATGGGACGATTAAATTTACATGTGGTAATGAATTTTTTAGCCGATCAAGAAATCAACAACGTTTTCGTCGAAGCTGGGGCGACGTTGAATGGCGCGTTACTCGAAGCTAATTTAGTTGATGAATGGTTAATTTATATGGCTTCGTGCGTATTAGGTGATAAAGGTCGTGGCGCATTTTCATTACCAGAATTACACACAATGGCGGATAAAAAAAACCTGCAATGGCAAGATATTCGACATATCGGACGTGATTTACGAATGACATTGCAGCAGTTTTAATGGCTCCAATTTAATTTATTTCGCAAAATCTCGAAAAAATCATAATTATCTGGGTGCAAAATCGTAATTGGGATTTCTTCTTTTTTAATCAAAATTTTATCGCTAATTAACACGTCCGGAATTTCGATGTGATCACACGTCACGAGCGCATTAATTTGTTTATTTTGGCAAAAACTAATTTCAATCTCAGCCGAATCATGAATCACAATTGGACGATTCGATAACGTATGCGGATTAAGTGGGACTAAAACGAGCGCACTTAATGACGGGTATAAAATAGGACCTCCCGCAGATAATGAATAAGCCGTCGAACCGGTTGGTGTAGCGATAACCAAGCCATCTGAACGTTGTGAATTCAAAAAAACACCGTCAATTTTTGTAATAATTTCAATCATACTCGGCGTAATCCATCGATGAATCGCTACTTCATTGACGGCAGTTTCTTCATGAATAATCTGATTTTTGCGAACGATTTTGGCCCGTAATAAATAACGCCTTTCTTCACTAAAATGCCCTGCCAACATTTTCGCCAATGTTTCGATTAAATCGGCAGGTGAAATATCAACTAAAAATCCCAATCGTCCTAAATTCACACCAATCAACGGAATGTCATCTGCGACAATTGCTCGTGCTGCAGCTAAAAATGTACCATCGCCACCTAAGGCAATCACAAGATTACAGCGTTTGCCTAATTCTGAAATCGGACAGGCTTGTACACCGATATTTTGGACAAATTCCACGCTATTTTCTGCGACAAGAACACGATAATTTTTCTCAATTAAATACGTACAAACTCGCGTAATGGTTTCAGTAATTCCTGAATCACTTGGTTTACCAATAATGCCAATCGTTTTAAAAGAGTTATGCATTCAAAACCTCAATTCTCCAAAAGTAAAAGTTAACGTGGTGCTGGCGGTGCCAAAACGGTTCGTGTGCCATTCGATTCGGGTGAACTGACAACGCCTGCATTTTCCATCTCTTCAATCATGGTCGCGGCACGGTTGTAACCTACTTTGAAACGACGTTGCACACTCGAAATTGACGCTTTGCGTGATTCGGTTACAAAACGTACTGCATCATCATAAAGTGGGTCAGATTCGCTGCCACCGCCGTAACTATTTCCACTACCAAAACTGTCGCTTGAATCAGAACTTTCTTGCAAAATTTCTTTGAGATAATTTGTGGGTCCTGTTTGTTTCAAAAATTCCACAACGCGATGGACTTCATGATCATCCACAAAAGCGCCATGAGCGCGAATCGGAATACTCGTCCCAGAAGGTAAAAATAACATATCACCATTTCCCAAAAGCGTTTCCGCGCCACCCTGATCTAAAATTGTTCGTGAATCAATCCGTGATGAAACTTGAAATGAAATTCGTGTTGGCACGTTCGCTTTAATCAAACCTGTTAAAACATCAACCGACGGGCGTTGTGTTGCTAAAATCAAATGAATTCCCGCCGCACGGGCTTTTTGCGCCAAACGGGCAATCAGTTCTTCGACTTTTTTACCCACAATCATCATCATATCAGCCAATTCATCAATCACAATTACGATACTTGGCAAAGTCGAAAGCGTCGGAAAATCCTCATCATCTTCGAGTGGATTTATCATTTTGAACATCGGGTCACGAATGGTTTCGCCACGTTCTGCGGCATCTTCAATCACCTGATTAAAACCTGCTAAATTTCGTACACCCATTTTAGACATCAATTTATAACGGCGTTCCATTTCACCAACCGCCCAGCGTAAAGCATTGCTGGCTTCTTTCATATCTGTCACAACAGGTGTGAGCAAATGCGGAATATCTTCATAAACCGACAATTCCAACATTTTCGGGTCAATCATAATTAAACGAACTTGCTCAGGTGTTGCCTTATAAAGTAAACTCAAAATCATGGTGTTAATCGCAACTGATTTACCCGACCCCGTTGTTCCCGCAACGAGTGCATGCGGCATTTTCCCTAAGTCAGCACAAATCGGAATTCCCGCAATATCTTTTCCCATCGCTAACGTGAGCATAGATTTCGATTTTTCAAACGCCGGTGATTTTAATAATTCACGTAACGTCACCATTTCACGGACACAGTTTGGAATTTCTAAGCCGACAACAGGTTTTCCTGGAATAATTTCAACAATTCGCACACTTGTCACAGACAAAGATCGCGCTAAATCTTTAGATAAACTGCTGATTCTACTAACTTTCACACCAGCCGCGAGTTGCAATTCAAAACGTGTAATCACAGGACCAGGATGAAAGCCCACCACTTTTACAACAACATTAAAATCCGCCAAAATATCTTCAACGAGGCGCGACATATCTTCTAAATCCTCGTCAGAATAACCGATGACTTTCGTATCAATTTCATCGAGTAATTCGAGCGTTGGGAGCTTATTTTTTTTCGAATAAACAATAGCTTTGGATTTCTTTTCAGCAGACTTTTTCGCCACTCTTTTACCTGCTGCTTTTCCAGCGTGCTCAATGACCTCGGCTTTAACATTTTTAACTGTTTCAACCAATTTATCGAATTTCTTACTTAAGGGTATTTTTATTGGCTTATCGATTTTTTCGGCTATATCTAATTGCCCGTGTGTAGATTTTACGTTGGATTTCTTCAGGTTTTTTTTTTCAACGACCTCATCTTCCAGATCATCAAAAAATTCTGAAAAAGAATCATCGTATTCATCAGTATCCTCGTTTATCGCTTTTTCTTTATGCGTATTTCTTTTGTTAGTCGTTATTCTTTTGGCTTTGTTAGTCAGCGATAAGGTCTCAGATTTTGGTGCACTATTATTCAATATATCCAAAAGTATTTTACTTATTGAAAAAGAAAGCTTTCCAATAAAATCAAGTGCTGAAAGCAATGATATTTCCGTAACTAAACGTAAACTTGCAAAAAGTATAACTAATAAAAAAAGTGTTGCACCCGAATTACCAAAAGCAACAGCTAAACTTGCGCCAACTTCTTGACCTAAAATGCCACCAGCATTTCGTGGCAATTCAATTCCCGTATGCAATAGATAGAAATTAAACAACGCGTCAGCAGAAATAATTGTCATAATCGAGCCAAGCCAATATAGCGTTACTATTGTGCTAGATTGTTCGATACGACGATTGCTGTAAGTGAGATAACCTTGCCAAGTAACAATAAATGGAAACGTATAAGCGCATAGCCCAAAAAAACTGAGCATAAAATCCGCTAACCATGCCCCAAATAAACCGCAGGAATTTGAAATTTCTTGTACCGAACCGCTGTGTGTCCAGCCCGCATCGTCATTGTTAAAAGTAATCAGCGAAATGAGAAAAAATAATGCACCCGCAACGACACTTAAAAAGCCAACTTCACGCAGACCACGAAATGTTTTTTCTTCGATGACAGCTGACATAATCAAGATATCCTGCATTAAATTTTGTAGATAAAACATGATTATAGAATAATAATCATAGCTTTCACATTAAATTTAAACTGCAGCCCAACGGAATTAACTATTAAATTTATGGTAACCAGTTTGTTAATTGATATTTTGAATGATCACGTTTTTTTGGATAATTGAATGTTGATATTTTTAAACCGGGGCTTTAAATGTATTTAATTATTTTTATGTGGGCGACGAGCATCAATAAATCGCTCGCGCCAATAATTACTATTCAAACTAGACACAATCACTTTTCCTGTGCGTGAACTGGGTGCATGAATAAAATTATTACTGTTTATATAAATACCAACGTGTGAAGCAAAATCGCCGCCAGACGTATTAAAAAATACCAAATCACCTGAATGGATATTATTATTCGGGACAGGTTGCAATACATTCGACATTTCACGAACTGTACGTGGCAAATGTATGCCATTTTGATCATAAACGTATTTCACAAAACCACTGCAGTCGAATCCTTTTTCAGGTGAAGCATTACCATAACTGTAAGGCGTACCTTGAAATTGCAGTGCATAATCGACTACAGGCGCATTCGCGTTACGCTTTGAAACAGGACGTGGTGTAACAGGTTCAGATTTAATATCTATATCGCCCGCACAGCCTGACAACAAAGCCAAAGTGGTCGAAATAATCGTCAATTTAAACAACGGTAAATAATTTTTTGAATAATAAGTTAATGTTTGCAAAATAAACATCCATATTTAGATTTAAGTATTAACGCTACAGCATAAAAACAGCAACGTCATAATTTATTCAGTGCGTATGCAAATGGGTACGAACGTATTCACGCGTAAAATATCGAATCGGCGCCTGATGTTGTTTAAACTCTTCGTACACATGATGAACATCTAGTGGTGTAACGTGTGCATAAATTCCAACACCAGTTTGACTGATAAACTCATCGCTTAAAGCCTCTATAAAATTCCACCAGATAGAATCATTTGTTTTTTCTTGTTCTATTTTCACAGTATTTCACCTCTTCGAAAGAATAAAATCGTCAGCACAAATGCAATCCTTAGTGCGTGTTTTAAAAGTCAGAAATCTGCTTTAAAGCCGTCCGAGCATCAAGTTTATCATCGCAATATGTATGAACGCCGTACTTGAATCGGTTAAGACTTCATAATCTTTACTTAAACGGCG
>BJHG01000002.1:0-67019 GCA_014191975.1 Methylococcaceae bacterium
GATGCTGCCGTCCAAAATAGCATGCACACAAGATCGTGTACCTTTGATGCTCATCCGCTTACCTACGCCATAACCACCGCCAGTCCAGCCGGTATTGACCAAATACGCATTAACACCATTTTGTTCCATTTTCTTGCCTAGTAACGTGGCATAAACAGTTGGATGCAAAGGTAAAAAAGCTTCTCCAAAACAGGCCGAAAAAGTCGCTTGGGGTTCTGTCACACCACGTTCTGTACCTGCCACTTTTGCTGTATAGCCTGATAGAAAATAATACATTGCTTGTTCTTTCGATAATTTCGAAACAGGTGGCAAAATACCAAACGCATCACACGTTAAGAAAATAATGTTTTGTGGCATTCCTGAACGTAGTGTTGGCTCGTGATTTTCAATATGCTGAATCGGATAGGAAACGCGCGTATTTTCAGTCTTGGAACTGTCGTTATAATCGGGAACGCCATTTGTGTCATAAGCGACATTTTCAAGCAATGCATCACGGCGAATTGCGCCAAAAATTTCAGGTTCATTTTCTGCCACCAAACCAATACATTTGGCGTAGCAGCCGCCCTCGAAATTAAATACACCGTTATCATCCCAGCCGTGTTCGTCGTCGCCAATTAATTTGCGTGAGGCATCGGTTGAAAGTGTGGTTTTACCTGTTCCAGATAAACCAAAAAATAATGCGACATCACCATCTTTGCCAACATTTGCGCTGCAGTGCATTGACAAAATCCCTTCCAATGGCAACCAATAGTTCATCATGGTAAAAATGCCTTTTTTCATTTCACCACCGTACCAAGTACCTCCGATAATAGCGATATTTTTCTCAATGTTAAAAATGCAAAAAACTTCAGAATTTAAGCCCTGATTTTGCCATTTTTCATTGGAGAAATTACTGGCGTTATAGACGCGAAAGTTAGGTGAGAAATCTGTTAATTCGGTTTCATTTGGGCGTATAAACATATTCTTAACGAAATGCGATTGCCACGCGAATTCGGTGATGAATCGTACAGATTTTCGCATTGCACCATCACCACTAAAGCCGTCAGTGACATAAATATCTTTATCCGACAAATAGGTAATTACATCGGCATAAAGTTCGTCAAAAATTTCTGCTGAAACGGGTTTATTTACGTTACCCCACGCAATATTTTGATTTGATGGTTCTTGTTGTACAAAAAACTTATCTTTCGGTGATCGCCCAGTGAATTTCCCTGTGTCTACAGTCATCGTGTTATTACTTAACACTTGTCCTTCTTTATTAGCTAACTCATGGTTGAAAAGTTCATCATAATTTAAATTATGAAAAACTTGACTAACGCTATGAAGTCCTAATTTTTCTGCACTTAATTCACTCATTAACACGGCTCCTAAGATTTTATATTTGTTCTTTTAATTTTTTTAATGGTTAGATTTTAAATAAAAATAAAAACACCTAAAACTAAAAAACCCAGCAAAAATGCTGGGTTTTCTGAATGCTATAACAGCTAATGAATACTATAATAGCCAATTGTTTTTAACCAATCTTATAAAGAGATTGAGCTAGAAACTTTTTGTTTTGATGCATCTTGATCATCGATGCAACCAGTTAAACCAACAATCATTAACGCTAAAGCTAATACAGAAATTACTTTTTTCATTGTGAAATCCTCCAAGTTGTTTTAATTATATTCGCGCAAATTTCTAAGCACGGCGCAATTTATACCATGACTATTTTGTCAATGCAATAATAAACCGTCTAACTATTCGAGCTAAATCACAGGACGTTAATGTCATTGGGTAAATTAATTTGAATCGTTTTGTTCTGCCACGTTGCTGAACCAATGGTTGTCCAAGTCCCCACCATGTTTTTGTGTAATAAATTTTTCTGCCAGATATTCGGTGCTTCAATCTTTTTCATTTGAATATGAAACGTTGTTTTATTCAAATCTAGCCCCAAATTTTGCCCATAAAAAGCAATTACTTTCGTCATCAATTTTTTCAACCGCCAATTATCTATATTGGGTGTAACAGCAATATTTGCCCACATCGAATGGACTCTCCCCCAATTTGGCGCAAGCATTCGCCCTTGTTCATTAATGAACGGCAACCATTTTTCTTGTCCATTTTCGTCGGTGTAAGTAATCGCTAAAATATGATCATAGCCCGAAAAATGGTCATGTAAATATAGTGCGTGCGGTACAATTCCTACAAATGTCGTTGACCACAAAATGATCATGTCGCTCGCTTGCGCTAATGGTGCTAGCAACAAATTATGCAATTTAAAGCGGTAAATAAGTCCAAAATGAATTGTGCTATTCAATTGTAAAATCAAAAATAGCAACAAAATTTTAATGAGCTTTTGAGTGAAAAATTTCGGTTTACGGGCAAACGCTTGCTCAAACAATTGCGTGTACCAAGTATTATTTTTTAAAGGTGTAACAATAAAGCAAGCATCATCACAGCGAATTCGATTATCTGCAATGGCGCGATATTTTTTCTCTGCTAATGTCCGAATAATTGGCAATGACAAAAAAATACCGACTAATTTCACATAGCCCATTTTCTGTAATATTTGTGCATAAGTTTGCACGCCAGCATAAACATGACCCTGTAAATCGACGGCATATAGGTCTTTTAATAGCATGTCAGGCGCAATCACAGCGAGAGCTGGATAATTCGGTGCATTGTCTTGAGCATTTTTAAAATCAATCCGTTTCAAAATATCAAAGTGATTCAAAATCAAAACAGTACGATTGCAAAGTGGACATTGTTTATCGAAAAATACGGTTAGCACGGGTTTTTTCGTGATGAAGAAATCACCAATTTTGCGCCACCAAGAAAAAGGAATCATTAGCAAATAAAAGCTCAGCATTCCTAATCCGAATGGATAGATGTTAAGTGAAAGCGTAATACCTAAATGCAAACTCACGCCAATCAGTAAATAAGCAATTCTTGCATGGCGATGCCAAAAGAAAAAAATAAATGTGAATTGAAATATCAAAGTCAAGTAACTGAATGCATTTTGAAACCATTTTTCATTGAGTAAGATTGACATATCTAAAGCGGAAACATAATAAGGCTGGGTAGCCGGCAACCACGTTCCTAAACCGTTACGCCAATGTTCGGCAAACATTTTATGAACCGTTGAATCAAAATATAAAAAACCCAAACAAATCGTAACTGGCAATAAATACGCTAGTACAGTCACGGTTGGCGTTTTATATTGATCGTAATGCGTGAACGGTGTACTGAGTTTGTAACGTAAATTATCGATTGAAAACGCTTTATCAGCAGGCATGAATAAAAGAAAAAATCCCGCCCCAATCATAAATGTATCAAAACCACCGTCAAAATCACGTTGCATTGGCGTGAAATTCACAAATAAAATCCATAACACATAATTTAACAACATTGCTGCTTGATAGCGATAGCCGATCGTGACACACGTCGCGATAATCGCCCACAGTGTAAGAAACGTTGTAATCATTGGGAATTCAACGTCGAGATAGGGAATTGGATCAAAAATAAGATGATTAAAATACAATAGAAAAACAATCTCTTGCAGTGCAATTAAGCCATAGCCTATCCGAAACAACCCCAATCCAGTTGCAGGAACTTGTTTATTGAGTAATGAAAGAAATTTAGAAGAAAGATACGCGGACATAGCAACTCGAAACCTAAAACGTTAAAAACAAAAAAGGTCGCAACAATCTCTTGTTGCGACCTTTTAACTAATGACTGAAAGTCTTTAGTATTATGCTTCGTCTTCTGGATGTGCAGCAAAAACCCATTTTACGAAAAAATAACCTGCCGCTACAACTACTAAGCCAATTGTTGCACCTGTTGGTGTTTTCATCATTTCTGTTACGTCTAAAATTGCACCCATGGGATTCTCCTATAATTTTGTTGTTTAAAAATACGCTAAAATCTAGCATAAATCGAATCTTCATAATACTTTAGAATCTGTGAATGTCAAGGCTTGTTCTGTTGTTCTTACTGGTTAAAATTTAAAGCTGGACATTCAATGATGATATAATTTGAATCGCTACATTTATATTTAAATATCAAACAGGGGCAGTAAAAATGAGAAGAATAAATTATGTCAAATGCTTGCCGTTGGTCGCTGTATTTTTTGCATCGTTTGCTTATGCAGATGTCGAATTGAAAGATAATAGCGAACTCCTCGGTAAATGGGCATTGACCGCTGAATCAATTAAACTTGATGGTGGAAAAAAAGTAGTTTCCAGTTCGTGGGAATTTAAAAGTGACGGCTCATTGATTTCAGTAGCAACCGACTCATTAGGTCGTACTAAAGAAATGACTGTAATGGTTAAATACATAGTGGAAGATGGCTTGATTAAAAAACAAGTTTCACCTGGACGTGAAAAGTATGAGTCTTGTTCAGTTGTTCAAAAAACGGGTTCAGATATGATTGTAAGATGTACAAATCTGTTTCTTTTCTTAACAAAAAAATAATAATTTGAAAGGGTAGGAGTATAGCAATGATAGGTGCAATTTTTATGATTTTTGTTGCCATCTGGATTTATCAGTCGGCGGTAAAAGCAAAAGTAGAAAATATGCTTTTTTGGGTAATAGGTAGCGTAATCACATTTTTCGCTATTCAAGCACTGTTCGTTTATTCTGATGTTTCATTATTGGAATCATTCAGAAGCAGTGAAGGTGGTGAAGCCTATGAATCAGTTAATGGTGCAGACCGTAAAAACGAAGGTGATTTCCAAGGTTTCGGTGGTGTTGTAGAATCACTCTTTTTTGAATTATTTCCACAAATTGCAGCGTTTTTAGTGGTTGCTGTTTTACGTACTCGCTTTATGTTGAAAGAGCCATTAAACGTAAGAAACTTGTTCAGTGGTTTGAAAGAAATGTTTATTAGAATTAAAGACAGCTTCAAAGCTTCTGTAACGCAAGAATAAATCTTGTTTATTTAAAAATTTAGGTGCGATTCTTTCGCACCTAAATGTCAAGCTGAAATAATCACACCACGCTTTACAAATTCTTCTAAAATCTTAAATCCATTTTGCTGCAAAATATCTAATGAAATTGACGGTAAAAAATCGGCTAATCTTGTTAAATATATTTCAGCAAGTTGTTCAGCTTGCGTGTCAATTAGCTGCAATAATTGGAACGTCAAAGGTGTAATTTCTAAAAACAGCACAATATCTTCGGTATTCCTATAAACCGCTAAAAATGTCGGTTGCGATGGTGTAACTAGCGGTATAAATTCGGGTGAAATTTTGTGAACTGGGAACTGATATGCCAGCAAACAAGCGAGTGACGAAAATTTCAATGCACTTGTTTTTAAATTTTCGAGCGGCATTGGTAACGCGTCAGCTTGACTAATCGATAATGCCATTTCAACCCATTCATAATGTGCCAGCTCAAATAAAAATGGAAAATCGGTTGTGTTTTCACGTTCGCTTTGTAAATAAGCTAAAAATTCTTCAGGAATTTCAGAAAAATGCGGTGTGTGGCAAACATGATTCACAAAAAAATCTTGTGCTAGGTTTAACCAAGCCTGCTCATCAAATAAGCTATGTAAAACAGGAAAGTTTGCGCTTAAAAAGCCTTCTATATTATTAAAAAATAACTCTCGGTACATCGCCATGCGTTCAGGCTTTGCACTTGTTGGAATTGGATTCTTTTCAGGATTGCGAATGTAGGCTGCAAAAGTGGCTTGATGATTTTGAAGGCGCATTTGTCTTTTTTTCTTAGATATTACTGAATACGACGGTATTTTTTGCAGATGACTATTGATCGTTTAAACGGCAAGTGAGCAGTACTTCCTACTGCTCACTTGAAAGTTGATGTCGTTATTTTTCAGTAGGCCATTTTAAGTCTGCACTCATTGACCAAGGTGAAAATGGAAATGGTAATGTTTCTGTGCCAAAAACCAAGAACAGTAAAAGGTGATAATCATAAATTGCTAAACCTTGCCCAAAACTTAAAATGTGGCTATTTTTTTCACCTGACAATAGTGTGAAAAATAATTGCAATAAAATGACTGCCCACGCTAGCCATCTAACCATTGTTATAACGACTGCAAATAGCAACATTAAAAAAATACGCTTCCAAATTTGTACTTGCGATAAATGGGTGTTGATTTGTTCTTCCATGGATTAACCTCTGTTCATAATGTCACGTAAATCGAGAGCAGCCGCGTTTGCACGGGCAATATAGTTAGCCATTGACAACGAATAGTTTGCAAATAAACCGTAACCACTACCATCCAAAACCATTGGGCTAAGTGTTGGTGTTAAGCTGTTTTCAAGTTCACGAATCATGACATCAACGGTTCGCATTGCGCGTTTATCGAGCAAAATATCGTGGAAATCATGTTTGATCGCTCGTAAAATATGCAATAATGCCCAACTCGCGCCGCGAGCTTCGTAAAACACGTTATCGATTTCCATCCAACCTACTTTTGCGGCTAATTTACCGCTGGCTTCTTCAAGTTCTAAATTGGTTAAACCAGGTGCAAAGTTACTGCTGGACGCATTTGAGCTTAATCGGGTTGATAAATCCCCCAATCGCTTAATTACAACCTCTGTATATTGCCATAAGTTATCTGCACGCGAATAGAATTGCGCTTTTTTTACCGCATTGGGGTCTTGTAAACGCCTCATGTATTTATGTAACGCTTGAATACCTTTTTCATATTCGCCTTCAGTTGCAGGCAATGCCCATGAATTAGGCTCGTAATAAAAATAGGGTTCAGCCACTGCCAAATCAGGATCTTGCTCAGATTGAGATTGATCACGAGCAAAATGGTTTCGTAATGCTGTCGTAGCGTCTCTTAACATTACTAATGCGCCAAACTCCCAGCTAGTAATGTTATCGAGTATTACACCTGGTGGTGCAATGTCGTTGGTGATATAACCGCCACTTTTGTTTAAAAGTGTATCGGCAATATGTGCTAGCGTCGCAGTGTAGGTATAACCCAAAGGTAATTCAGCGGCTAAAATCTCATAACTCGCGGCCTCTTGGTAACCGCGGCCACCTTCCAAATCTTCAGATTCTGGAGGTAACTCTGGTGCAACTAGTCCCGCTTGTGAAATTGCCGATTCTAAAATATTGAATTGAATAGGTTCTCGCCCCCACCATTGTGTCAATATAAGTACAACGAATAGAACCAACGATGCTAGCACTCCAAGTATCCATGTAGTGCCCTTTGATTTAATGTCCGTTATTTTTTCGTTTGCCGCCATAAAATTCAACCTTTTAAGGAAATAGATTTGCGTGTGTTATTTTAAAATTAAGGCGCATAGTAACGGTTTTTACTGTTTTTTGCACGATGCAACAAAAGAATAAACACATAAAAATGTTGCGAAAAATGAATCAGTTGATATAATTTGCAGAATGAAATCACAGAATTTCAGGCGCGTAGCTCAGTTGGTTAGAGCACCACCTTGACATGGTGGGGGTCGGTGGTTCGAGTCCACTCGTGCCTACCAAACAAATAAAGCACTGCTGGTCAGTGCTTTTTTTTATTGTGCAACACACGGTTTTCTATAATGCTAGTTATTAAGCTCCCAGACGGTTCTGAACGCAATTACGACGCGCCACTCAGTGTTCTTGAAGTCGCCCAATCTATTGGTGCTGGACTTGCAAAAGCTACACTTGCCGCGAAGCTCAACGGTCAACTTGTTGATGCCAGCACAGTCATCGAACACGATGCAGAACTGCAACTTATTACTGCCAAAGACGACGAAGGTTTAGATGTTATTCGTCACTCAACCGCGCATTTGCTCGCGCAAGCGGTCAAACAATTATTTCCCGAAGCGCAAGTCACCATCGGGCCAGTAATTGAAAACGGTTTTTTCTACGATTTTGCTTATTCACGCGCGTTTACGCCCGATGATTTAATCACGATTGAAGCGAAAATGGAGCAATTAGTCGCTGAAAATGTGCCTTTGACACGTTCGGTTTTATCGCGCGACGCAACGGTTGATTTTTTCAAAAACCAAGGCGAAGCCTACAAAGCTGAAATCATTGAATCCATTCCCGCTGACCAAGATTTATCGCTGTATCAACAAGGCAATTTCACCGATTTATGTCGTGGCCCGCACGTTCCCAGCACAGGAAAATTAGGCGCGTTTAAATTGATGAAAATCGCTGGCGCATACTGGCGTGGCGACGCAAAAAATGAAATGTTGCAACGTATTTATGGCACCGCGTGGCGCGACAAAAAAGAATTACAAGCGTATTTGACCCGTTTGGAAGAAGCTGAAAAACGTGATCATCGCAAATTGGCGAAAACGTTAGACTTTTTTCACATTCAAGAAGAAGCCCCTGGAATGGTGTTTTGGCATGAAAAAGGTTGGGTAATTTATCAACAAGTCGAACAATATATTCGCGCAAAATTGCGTGTAAACGGTTACGGCGAAGTGAAAACGCCACAAATGGTGGATCGTTCGTTGTGGGAAAAATCAGGACATTGGGATAAATTCGGTGCGATGATTTTCACCTCGCATTCGGAAAATCGCGATTACGCCATCAAACCGATGAATTGCCCGTGTCACGTTCAGATTTTCAACCAAGGCATGAAAAGTCACCGCGATCTACCGATTCGGTTGGCAGAATTTGGTTCGTGCCATCGCAATGAACCGTCTGGCACGCTGCACGGTTTAATGCGGGTTAGAAATTTCGTTCAGGACGACGCGCATATTTTTTGTACGGAATCACAAATTCAAGACGAAGTGGCGACGTTTATCGAGTTGCTGTTTGATGTTTATAAAGATTTTGGGTTTGAAGAAGTCATTATTAAACTGTCAACGCGCCCTGAAAATCGGGTCGGTAGCGAAGAAGTTTGGGACAAAGCGGAAGCTGCGTTAGAACTCGCATTAAATGCAAAAAATTTAGCGTGGGAATTACAGCCCGGTGAAGGCGCATTTTATGGCCCAAAAATCGAATTTTCGTTAAAAGATTGCATCGGGCGCGTGTGGCAATGCGGCACGATTCAAGTCGATTTTTCGATGCCAGAACGTCTGGGCGCAAGTTTTGTTGCCGAAGACGGTTCGCGGCAAGTGCCGGTAATGTTGCATCGCGCCATTTTAGGTTCTCTGGAACGCTTTATCGGAATTCTGATTGAGCAACACGCTGGAACACTGCCGACATGGCTTGCGCCTGTGCAGGTGATGGTGATGGTAATCGCCGATCGTCATGCCGATTACGCCCACAAAGTATTTAAAACGTTGGAATCTCAAGGTATTCGCGTAAAAATAGACTTGAGAAATGAAAAAATCGGGTTTAAAATTCGAGGGCATTCCATTCAACGTGTGCCGTATCTTGTCATCATCGGTGACAAAGAATTAGAAGAACAAAGCATGACGGTACGCACTCAGAAGGGTGACGACTTAGGTAGTTTATCGATGGAAAGCTTTAGCGCACAACTCGCGCAAGTCATCGAAAACAAAGAATAATTAACGTGGAGGATTAAGGTATCGCTGCGAAAAAAGATGAAACACGCTTAAATGACATGATTACCGCTAGACGTGTTCGTGTCACTGGGGCAGATGGCGAGTCATTAGGCATTATTGCGTTAGACGAAGCGAAAAAAATCGCTTATGACGCCGATTTAGATTTAGTGGAAATTTCGCCCAACGCGGATCCGCCAGTTTGTAAGATTATGAATTACGGCAAATTTCAGTTTGAACAAAGTAAAAAACTGGCTGTCGCGAAGAAAAATCAAAAGCAAATCCAGATTAAAGAAATCAAATTCCGTCCTGGAACGGACGAAGGTGATTATCAAGTCAAGCTGAAAAATCTGATTAAATTCCTAACCGAAGGCGATAAAACCAAAATTACGTTACGTTATCGTGGACGTGAAATGGCGCACAAAGAATTAGGAATAGACGTTTTGAAACGTATCGAAAAAGACTTGGAAGAGTTGGCGATTGTTGAGCAGTTTCCAAAAATGGAAGGGCGACAAATGGTTATGGTCCTCTCGCCTAAAAAGAAAAAATAGCGTTACGAATCATACAGGACGTGTGATTTTAGTTTTGTTTAGGCCACGCATTTTGCCTAAGCGAACTATTTTCAGGGATACTTTTAACTTTATTTTGAGCTAAACAAATGCCAAAAATTAAAACGAATCGTGGTGCCGCGAAACGCTTCAAGCGTACAGGCAACGGTGGTATTAAGTGTGGTCACTCACACCGTCGCCACATCTTGACAAAAAAATCAACGAAAAGAAAAAGACAATTGCGCTCGCCAAACTCGGTACATCCTTCGGATATCCGCATGGTAAATCGCATGATTCCTTATCTATAACCGACTTAATTTAAGGAAATAAATCGTGCCTAGAGTAAAACGTGGTGTTACAGCCAGAGCAAGACACAAAAAAGTTCTTAAACAAGCAAAAGGTTATTACGGCGCAAGAAGCCGCGTTTACCGTGTTGCGAAACAAGCGGTAATCAAAGCAGGTCAGTATGCGTACCGCGATCGCAAACAAAGAAAACGTCAATTTCGTGCGTTATGGATTGTCCGTATCAACGCGGCTTCGCGAATGTTCGGCATTTCCTATAGCCGTTTAATCAACGGTTTGACTAAAGCGAACGTGAAAATAGATCGTAAAGTGTTAGCCGATCTTGCAGTTCGTGATATTGACGCATTCGGTAAAATCGCTGAAATCGCAAAAGCAAACGTGAGTGCGCTTTCGTAAAATTACGATTCCCGTTTTAACCTTAAAAATCTGCCCAACTTAAATAGTGGGCGGATTTTTTTGTGTCTGGTTAAATCGAATGCTCAAATTTTGATTCACCACTTGGTGTTGCTTAAAGCTATACTAAAAACTCGCCGTTTAATTGAATTACCCTGTGTGTTAAAGTTTACCTCTAACGAAATCGAGCGAAAAATGTTGCCCGAATTGTTAATCTAAAAATAAAATTATATTTGGTAAAAATTTAGGAGAGTAAAAATGTTTAAACTTCGATCATTAGTTACCGCTTTGGCGTTAGTGGGTTCCGTTTCAGTTGCCAGCGCGTGGGAAGTGTTGCCGACGCAAGCCCCGGAACCTGCTGATAATAAAAGCAGTGTCGAAAAAGTAGAATTAGGCAAAATGCTTTATCACGATCCACGTTTATCTTCGACTGGCACAGTTTCTTGCGCGTCTTGCCATAACACGATGTTGGGCGGTGAAGATAATCGCCCCAATTCAATGGGCGTTCAGGCTCAACTTGGTGGACGTAGTTCGCCAACAGTTTGGAATTCAGCGTTTAATAAAGTTCAATTTTGGGATGGACGCGCGGCGAGTTTAGAAGAACAAGCCGCTGGTCCCGTCACGAGTCCCGTTGAAATGGGCATGAAAAGTTGGCATGACGTGACTGTACTTTTAAAAGGAATTCCAGGTTATCAAACGGCATTTGAAAAGGCGTTCGGCAAAGATGCTATTTCTAAAGATACCGCCACGAAAGCCATTGCGGCGTATGAACGCACCTTGATTACGCCAAACAGCCCGTATGATAAATTTGTCGGTGGCGATAAATCAGCGTTGTCCGCACAACAAATTCGCGGCATGGAGAAAGTGGCGGAACTCGGTTGCACCAGTTGCCACAGTGGCGCGGCGTTTAATGGCGCGGGAACGTTCCAAAAATTCCCGATGATTAGCGACGGTTATTTGGAAGCAAAATACCATTTCAGCAAAGACAAAGGTGTGGCAGAGGTATCTAAAAAAGCCGAAGACGAACATTTCTGGAAAGTGCCAACGTTGCGAAATATCGCATTAACCGCGCCTTATTTACATAATGGATCAGTGGCAACGCTTGATGATGCAGTAAAAATCATGGCAAAAGTACAATTAAACAAAGAATTGTCGAAAGATGAAACCGCTGACATTGTTGCATTCTTGAACGGTTTGACGGGTGAATTCCCAAAACAAATGATGCCAAGATTACCTGAAACGTCTGGTAGAACGACGAATTAAGACTAAAAAGGCAAAACAAAAAGGCACAAGATTGAAAAATCTTGTGCCTTTTTTTATGGTCAAAATTAAAAATAAATCATCAACCAAAATTTATTCTAAAACGATTGATTGTATAATTCTTCTTTTTATTTTCTTGTGAAATTCATGACCCACTCCATTCGTTTTTCGTCGCGCTTATTCCATTGGTGTGAGCAAAAAATTGTTCACTTTCCTTGGCTTGTCGTTTTAGCTGCCGTTTTTCTTTGCGTGGGTTCAAGTTATTACGTTTACGAACATTTAACAGTGAATACAAATACCGCTGAAATGTTGTCGCCCGATTTACCTTTTCAGCAAAATCAAAAAAAAATCGATTTGGCATTTCCCGCCGATGCGTACACGACATTATTTGTGGTCGATGCGAATTCGCCGGAAGAAGCCACGCAAAGTGCCACGAAATTGGTGGATTCACTTCGCGCCAAACCTGACCGTTTTGCGTCGGTTTATATTCCAACTGACAATGATTTTTTTCGTCAGCAAGCGTTGTTATATTTGGAAACGCCCGATTTAGAAACCGTTGCCAAACAACTCACCGACGCGCAGCCGTTTATTGGGCATTTGGCGCAAAATTATTCGCTGGATGGTTTATTCGACATCATTCAACAAGCGTTGAACGAAAAAGAAAATGCGTTGCCGATGGATTTAAATCCGTTATTGCTCGCGGTGGATAACACGATTAACGCGCAACTCGATGGAAAATCACAGTCGCTGTCGTGGCAAACGCTGTTGGCGAATAACAAACTCAGCGACGATGCGAAACGGGTTTTAATTGTGGCAAAACCAGTGGTGCATTTTGATGAAATGTTGCCCGTCGAAGGCGCCCAAGCTGCCGCGCGTGAAGCTGCTAATCAAATCATGAGCGAAAATTCGACCGTGCGTGTTCGGATTACGGGCGAGAGTGCGTTGGAACATGAAGAACTCGAAAGCGTCAGCAATGGCGCGACGTTTGCGGGGATTGCGTCGTTGATTTTGGTGTTTGCGGTGCAATGGATTGGCTTTCATTCGTTGCGTTTGCTGGTGATTACTTACATTGTGTTAATTATGGGGCTGATTTTAACGGCAGGTTTTGCCGCAATTTCAGTCGGGCATTTAAACGTGATTTCGATTGCGTTCGCCAGTTTGTATATTGGTTTGGGCGTGGATTACGCGGTGCATATTTGTTTGTATTACCGTGAACGCAAAACGCGCGGTTATTCCAATGCCGAAGCGATTCATCACAGCATGAAAGGCGTGGGTTCGTCGTTGTTTTTATGTGCGTTGACCACGGCGTTGGGATTTTTAGCGTTTATTCCGACCGATTACGCGGGCGTTTCAGAATTGGGGATTATTTCAGGTGGCGGGATTTTTATCGGTTTGATTATTTCGCTGACGGTTTTGCCTGCGTTGCTTTGCATTTTGCCCGTGAATAATCCGAAGTCGATTAAATCCGCGTTCGCGCCAAAATCTATTGTCACGTTTCCATTTCATTATGCAAAGTCGATTCGTGTCGCGTCGATTTTATTGGCGATTGGCTCAATTGGCGCGTTGACGAATTTAACGTTTGACGCGAATCCGATTAACTTGCGCGACCCGCAAAGTGAATCCGTTTCGACGATTAAAGATTTGCTGAAATCGAAAAACGATTCGCCATTTTCCGTAACAGGTTTGGCGAATAATTTGGATGACGCGAATGCGTTGGCGACTAAAATGAAAGCACTTTCAGCCGTTCACGAAACGATTACGTTGAGCAGTTTTGTGGCTGAAAATCAGGCTGAAAAATTGGCGATTATTGACGATGTAAATTTGATGCTGGGAAATCAGCTCGAAAATTTCAACGTTTCGTTGCCTGAAAATCATGAACAACGCGCCGCGTTAATTAAATTTAACGAGCAATTGAAACGCGCGATTGCTGATAAAAGGCCGAATGCGCCGCTTGAAACGCTGGAAAAATTGCAAAGTCACGTTGAGATTTTTCTGCACGCGCATAATGATGAGCCTTTGATTTATAAGCAATTAGAAAAAAATATATTGGGTTTATTGCCTTACACGTTGGAACGTTTGCGAACCAGTTTGAGTGCGTCGGCGTTTAATTTAGCCTCGATTCCAGAAGAAATGCGTTCACATTGGGTCAGCAAAAATGGGTTGTATAAAGTGTTAATCACGCCTGCTAAAGACCAAAATGTCGAAGCGAATATGAAAGAGTTTGTCGCGCAAATTAAAAGTGTCGATGACGCGGTTTCGGGTTTGCCGATTGCGAATGAAGCGGGTGGTGGCGCGGTGGTGAAAGCATTTTTACAAGCGTTCGGTGGCGCGTTTACGGCGATTACGTTATTACTTTTGGTCATTTATCGAAGTTTCAAACATACCGCGTTGGTGATTGCACCATTGATGTTGGCAGCTTTGCTGACGGGCGCGACGAATGTGTTGCTGGATAATCCGTTCAATTTTGCCAACGTGATTGCGTTGCCGTTGTTGCTCGGAATGGGTATTGATAGCAGCATTTTAATTATGCACCGCCTGCATTTTAATAAAAACGAAGACGAAAATCTGTTGCACAGCAGCACGACGCGCGGGATTATTTTCAGTTCGATTACAACGTTGTGCAGTTTTTCGAGTTTGTCTTTTACCCATCATCAAGGTATGGCAAGCATGGGTTTGTTGTTGTCGATTGGGCTGTTTTTCACGGTGATTTGTTCGTTGATTGTGTTGCCTGCGTGGAGCGGGAAGAGGATTTAAAAATGGCAAAATTAACATTTGTACAACTCGCACAACGAGTTTTAACGGAACATGACAACACGCCACTTTCAACCGAAGCAATTTGGAACTATGCGATTGAAAAAAATTATGTTGCGGAATTAAATAGCGACGGTAAAACGCCACAAACAACAATGGGCGCAAGAACGGGACAAGAAAAAAACATTTTTGCAGCAACAGAAGACCGTCCTAAACGCTATTATCTTTTGGAAATGGCAAATCAAATCGATTTAGTACCAGCCACAGAAGAAAAATCAACGCCGCGCAAATCAGCAAAAACTTATCTCGAAAAAGATTTGAATCCGTTACTTGTGTATTTTGCAAAAACTTATCTGAATGTTCATTGCAAAACGATAAATCATTCTAAAAGTGGTAAAAAAGAATTCGGTGAATGGTTGCACCCTGACATTGTGGATTGTTGGTTTCCAATGGGAAATTGGTCGCAAAGTTCGATTGAATTAAGCCAAGCTCTCGGCGTTATGAATGTGCGGCTTTATTCGTTTGAATTAAAGCGTGAATTAAACTTCTCAAATTTACGCGAAGCCTTTTTTCAAGCAGTTTCAAATTCATCGTGGGCGCATGAAGGCTATCTTTGTGCGGCGGATATTTCTAAAGATGACGATTTTTCGTCTGAATTAAAACGCCTTTCTGGTTCATTTGGAATTGGTGTCATTGAATTGAATCTTTCTGATCCAGATGCGAGCCGCGTTATTTTTCCCGCCAAACAAAAAGAAAATTTAGATTGGGAATCGATTGATAAACTGTGCAATCAAAATCCCGATTTCAAAGACTTTTTAAAGTCCATTAAAGACAATCTAAAAATTAGCAAAATACACAAAGACGAATACGACGACGTTTTCTCTGCCGAAGAATTACAAGAAAAATTTCAACCTTAACTTTTGGAAAAGCCATGACCTTTAGCATCGAAACCCTTTTGAACCAACACAGCAACGATAAATTTGAGTTGCACGAACAATTTTTAAACAACCAAATGGTGCGCGTTTTAAAAACCATTGGTTACGACCGCCATTACAAAAAAGCGGTCGGACAATATCTTTACGACCAAGAAGGCACGGAATATCTCGATTTATTGAGCGGTTTTGGCGTGTTTGCGATTGGGCGAAATCATCCGACCGTCATCGAAGCGTTAAAAGAAACGCTCACATTGGAATTGCCGAATTTGGTGCAGCTCGACGTGTCGATTCTGAGTGGTTTATTAGCAAAAGAAATTCTCAAAACCACGCCCGACAATTTAACCAAAATGTTTTTCTGCAATTCAGGAACGGAAGCGGTGGAAGCGGCGATTAAATTTGCCCGTTTCACCACGCAACGCGACAAAATCGTTTTCTGTGAACACGGTTATCACGGTTTGACGATGGGCGCGTTGTCGTTGAACGGCGAAAACATTTTCAAAGAAGGCTTCGGTTCCTTATTGCCAAACTGTGAAGCGGTTCCGTTTAACGATTTAGTCGCGTTAGAAAAAGCCTTGAGCAACAAAGACGTGGGGGCGTTCATTGTCGAACCTATTCAAGGTAAAGGCGTGAATTTACCTGACGATAATTATTTGCCTGAGGTTCAACGTTTATGTAAACAATACGGCACGCTGTTTGTTGCTGATGAAGTACAAACGGGTTTAGGACGTACTGGGAAATTTTGGGCAGTTGATCATTGGAATGTGCAGCCCGACATGATTTGTATGGCGAAAGGGTTATCCGGCGGATTTGTTCCCGTTGGTGGTGTAGCGTTGACCACAAAAATTATGGACACCGTTTATAACCGCATGGACAGAGCCGTGGTTCACGGTTCGACCTTCGCGAAAAATAACATGGCAATGGCGGCAGGTTTGGCAACATTGGAAGTTATGAAAAATGAAAACTTAGTCGAAAATAGTCTAAAAATCGGCACAGAAATCATAAACAATTTGAACGCGATGAGCAGTCGTTACGAATTGCTCAAAGAAGCTCGCGGCAAAGGAATGATGATTGCTATCGAATTCCAATCGCCAAAAAGTTTAAAACTTAAAGCAGGTTGGATGATGCTTGAAGCCGCAAACAAAGGCTTATTCTGTCAAATGGTGACGATTCCGTTGTTCAAAGAACACCACATTTTGACCCAAGTTGCAGGTCACGGCATGAACGTGGTGAAACTTTTGCCGCCGTTGAATTTGACCCCAAAAGATCACGACACGATTATCAGTGCGTTTGATGCTACGATTGCAGAAACCCACAAAATGGGTGGCTCGATTTGGGATTTAGGCAAAAATTTAGCGGGTCATGCGCTGAAAAAATAAAGCGGCTTTTTTAACATAAACGCAACGAGACAAATCTATGCCTATTGATATTTTATTGACGATTATTGTCACTGCAACGGTTCAATCAATTTTTGGTGTTGGAATGCTTTTATTTGGCACGCCAATTTTACTTTTGCTCGGTTACAGTTTCATTGATGCACTGAGTGTCGTATTACCGATTTCGATTGCGATTAGTTTGTTCCAAGTGATAAAACACATTGATTATGTCGATAAGATTTTTTTTAAAAAGGTGTTACGTTATTGCATTCCGGTTATCGTATTATTTTTGGCATTGATTACATCAATTAAAATCAATGTTGGCTTTATTATGGGGATTTTTTTATTACTTGTGGCACTCAAGAGTTTTTTGCCACAAGTGGACAACACGCTCAAATCAATTGTGAAATATGAACGATTGTACTTAATCATCACAGGTTTGGTTCACGGCGTGAGTAATTTAGGTGGCTCACTGTTAACTGTTATGATTTATAGCAAGCAATATCCTAAAGATACTACCCGTGTGACAGCGGCTGCGTGTTATGCAATGTTTGCTTTTTTTCAATTAATTACGTTGTTGATTATGCAGACGGATTTCAGTATTGCTTACGACATCAGAGCATTTTTTGTCCAAATTGGCATCGTGACGTTTTTAATTGTTGAGAAAATGCTTTATGGCAATATCAATAATGAAAAATACAATCATATTTTTGCTATTTTCTTGTTTACAGCAGGTTTAGCATTGATTGGGAAATCGATGTTGTAAAATACAGTAACTGAAATTTTTAACGTTTTAACTGGAGATTCAAATGGCTCAAAAATTATCTGAAATCGTCAGCGCAGGTGTTGCGACAGGCGATGACGTACAAAAAATTTTCACGTTTTGTAAAGCTAATAAAATGGCTCTGCCTGCTGTGAATGTTGTAAACAGTGATTCGATTAACGCAGTTTTAGAAGCGGCAGCAAAATCAAAATCGGCGGTCATCGTTCAATTTTCAAACGGTGGCGCACAATTTGTTGCTGGCAAAGGTTTGAAATTAGATGGTCAACAATGCGCGATTTTAGGTGCGATTTCAGGCGCACAACATGTTCACGCTGTGGCTGAATATTACAACGTTCCTGTGATTTTACATACTGACCATGCGGCGAAAAAATTATTGCCATGGATTGATGGTTTGCTCGATGAAGGTGAAAAACATTTTGCTGTGACGGGAAAACCACTTTTCAGTTCACACATGTTGGATTTATCCGAAGAACCGTTGCATGAAAATATTGAAATTTGTGGGCATTATTTAGAGCGCATGAGTAAATTTGGCATGACGTTAGAAATTGAACTCGGTTGCACAGGCGGTGAAGAAGATGGCGTAGATAATAGTCATTTAGACCAATCTAGTTTGTACACGCAGCCTGAAGATGTCGCTTATGCTTATGAACAACTTATTAAAATTAGTCCCCGCTTCACAATTGCCGCGTCATTTGGTAATGTTCACGGCGTTTATAAACCAGGGAATGTGAAGCTCACACCGACGATTTTGCGTGATTCACAAACACATGTATCAAAAAAATTTAGTTTACCCGCGAATAGTTTGGATTTTGTATTTCATGGCGGTTCAGGTTCTTCAGCGGCTGAAATTGAAGAAGCAATCGGTTATGGTGTAATTAAAATGAACATTGACACCGATACACAATGGGCGGCGTGGGAAGGTGTGATGAATTATTACAAGGTCAACGAAGGCTATTTACAAGGTCAAATCGGCAATCCTGACGGTGACGATAAACCCAATAAAAAATACTACGACCCACGTGTTTGGCAACGTGCAAGTCAAGTCAGTATTGTCGCTCGAATCGAACAAGCGTTTGTGGAATTGAATGCCGTTAATTCTTTCTAAATTTTGGGAGATTATCGCGTGTTATGTTTGATAACACGCGATGATTATCAATAATTATCAGGGGTAGCATCATGTATAACAAAAATAAAATTGTGTTAATTTCTGCGTTGCTATTCACGCAAAATGTTTCTGCAAATGAAATGAAGAATTTTGAAGGCATTCGGTTTATTAAAATCGATGCAGGTTGTTTTCAAATGGGACAAGATAAGCAGACCGATTTAAGCGCGAAAGACAAGCAAACGACGGCAAATGAATTACCGCAACACAAAGTATGTATTGATAAACCATTTTATATTGGTGAAACTGAAATTACCCAAAAACAATGGGAAGACGTAATGGGTCGTAATCCAAGTAAATTCAAAGGAATGTATCGACCAGTTGAAAAAGTTAGTTGGAATGACACACAAATGTTTATTGAAAAATTAAATGACCGTGCAAAAGGGGATTTTTATCGTTTACCGACTGAGGCTGAATGGGAATATGCCGCACGAGCAGGTACACAAACCGTTTGGTCATTTGGTGATGATTTAAAATCCATTGGTGATTATGCCTGGTTTGGTAACGAAGGTTACGGTGGTGACACGCACGAAGTTGGGCAAAAAAAAGCCAATCCGTGGGGATTAGTTGATATTTACGGTAATGTTTGGGAATGGGTACAAGATTGGTATGATCCAAATGCTTATCAAAACAGTCTTGCTAATAATCCAAAAGGTTCAGAAACAGGGCAGTATAAAGTTTATCGTGGTGGAAGTTGGGTTGCGAAACAGACACTTTTAAGGTCTGCGGTACGTTACAGTGGTCTACCAAGTACCCGTTCTGGCGACATTGGTTTTCGGTTGGTTCGAGAAATTAAATAACCAATACAAAACGTCGCACGACAAAGTGACGCGCGACGTTTGACAATATTTTCAAGCATTAAAATTACCAGATAGCCCGTAAAGCCCCGCCGTTTAGGGCGGGGAGTAAGGGTGCTTTTGATTGTGTAACGCATTAGTTGAAATCTCCAGTTTGTGAAATTATCGTGTGAATTCACGATTTTTTATTGCGTGAATTTTGCTTTTTCAAGTAATTCGAGCCCGCGTTGCGTTTTACCTGCACCATGTTGAGCGCGAATTTCAAATTGTGTTTTCAAATCAAACTCCGCCACTTCGTCTAATAAATCATCGAGCGAAACCTTAATTGTCGGTTCGTTTTCACGCGCTTTCACAATTGCTAAAAGTTCCGCATCTTCCAATGCCTCATCAACATAATCATTCAGATATTTTGCCAAAACGTTATTCACAACTTCATCAACAGAGGCTAGCGTTTGTTGTGCAATCACGCTAATTTGCTGGTTTAAATTTTCGTTCAGTGTGATGGCTGTCATGTTATTGACCTTTGATTGTGTAACACATTAGTTGAAATCTTCAGCTTGTGAAATCGCCTCTTTTTTCAAAATAGCCGATGAATAACGCAAAAATTCATCCAAATGCTGCGTAATCACATTAACCGTTATTACAAATTGCAATTTTTTGTAATCATGCACTGCAATGTTACGAAACCCCACCATCCGTTTGAGTGATTCTGCGAGTTTAGCATCTATCCAATTTGCCTTCGCTAACAGCGCAAAAACATCACGCGAACTTTGTGGCACGCCCAAATTATCACGACGAATTAAATGTTGCCCCATATCTAATGCGGCTTCACACGCTCGTTGAATGTTTAAAATGGCAGCATCTTGACGGGTGTAATTAGTTTCAAAACTATCAGGATTAAAATCGTATTCTTCTCGAACTCGTGCCACGCAACGTTCAATCGTGTCGGCTTTATTGATTAAGACATCATCCATAAACTGTTCCTCTCTTTTGAATATCGTCTAATAGTCCAGCGCGAGATTGGTCGAAATATAATTTTTCGCTTAAAACAAAACATTCAAATAAATCGGCTTCTAATTTGTTTGCCCATAAACAGCGACCCGTTTGCAAAATTTGATATTGCATGACCGTTGAAGCCGCTCGCATATCGAGTAAATCCACGTCACAACCTGCGATTTCAGCTAAATCATTCGATATATCCCAAAGTTGCAAAGGCTCTGCATAACCTGCAACCAATATGGCTAAATCTAAATCACTGTCTGAATTTGCTGTGCCGTTAGCACGACTCCCGAAAAGATAAATAGCTAATGTGTTAGGAAATGCGGTGCGAATACTTGAAATCGCCGCTTGGGCTAATGGTTCTGAAATAGTGACTGAAATCATGGTTAATCCTCCAAACCTACATTTGTTGTGCTTTGATTGTGTAACGCATTAGTTGAAATCTCCAGTTTGATGTTATTTTCGACGACGGGGCAAACGAAGTGGTTTTTCAACTCTCCAGCCTTTATAAGTCGGATGCTTATCAAGGTAATACTGGATAGATTGTGTGGCAAATTCTCGAAATTTTTCGTCATTCCAAAGTTTGATAATTTTGTCTCTCGACTCTTGTCGTATTTCATTTTCTTTTTGATAAACACGACCGTTGTAGCTATCTAGTTTTGGTTGTGATTTGCCCTGTAAATGTCCATGAGGAATTGAAGGGAAAAAATCATCATCACATTTGTGAAATGTCCAATGTGACATTGCTGTATGTGGCGCGGAACAAAAATATAGCAACGGCGGCTCATTATTTGATTTGAATTCCTCACTACTTTCAATAACACCAATCTTTTTTGCATCATCAAACCATACGTCATTCAATTCAATCTTTTCACGAGATAAAACACGCTCTGCATAAATGCCTGAAGGATTTTTAGGCGAACACATCATTCTTAACAGTGCCAAGCGTTCCATAAATTGTGAACAGCTAAGTGAACCAGTCAGATAGCAAATTTTTGATAATTTTAAAAATAAACGAGTAGATTTATAAGTTAGATATTTCGCCATCATGTTCGATTCTTATTTTTTACATGGAAATTCTAATTGCAACGCTATAAACACTTGATTTACCGCATCATCACTCTACTTTTCTGGGTGGTTTTTTAAATAGTTAGTTACGATAGAATTCACTTGCCTAACAGATACCGCTTGGTCTGGTGGGCAAATAACTCCTATTGCTGAAGTAGCATCAAATACACCAAGTAAAAAACCAGTATATGTTCCATCAACATAACGATCATTAGGATAATGTGCCTCAGCTTTTTCATATTCGCGCATACTCTCGACTAATTTATTTCCAGTCATAAATACTACGCCTGCTTTAGCCTGTGGAATTAGAAGCATAAAAGACAGTAATAGCATCGTTGTAAGTATAAAATTTTTCATATATATCCCCTTAAATTTTCAAAAAAAAGCCCAAACCATAAAGCCAAAAAACTTCATGTTTTGAGCCTTTTATATTTCAAAATCTACTTCAACCCAGCCAAAACCTTAGCCACCGTTTCCCCCATCGCCGAAGGCGTTGGGCTAATCGTTACGCCTAAATCGCGCAACATCGCGACTTTTTCCGCCGCACTTTCACCCGCTGACGAAATAATCGCCCCCGCGTGACCCATACGACGACCTTCTGGCGCAGTCAAACCTGCAATGTACGCAATCACAGGTTTTTTCATATTCGCTTGGGCAAAAATTCCCGCATCGACTTCTTGTGGACCACCGATTTCACCAATCATCAAAATGACTTTGGTTTCGTCGTCTTGCTCGAATTTTTCAAAAATATCGCGGTGCGAACTGCCGTTAATCGGGTCGCCACCAATACCCACAGACGTTGAAATACCAATACCTAAACGTTTCATTTGGTCAGCGGCTTCATAACCCAACGTGCCTGAACGTCCCACCACGCCCACATTGCCGCGCATATAAATGTGACCAGGCATAATCCCGAGCATCGCACGCTCTGGGCTAATCGTTCCCGCACAATTTGGACCTGTTAAAACCATCCGTTTTTCGACAGGAAAACGACGCAAATAACTTTTCACCGTCATCATGTCTTGAGTCGGAATGCCGTCAGTAATCGCCACGCAGTATTTAATTCCCGCGTCCGCTGCTTCCATAATTGAATCTGCTGCAAAGGCTGGCGGTACAAAAATAATACTCGCTTCTGCGCCAGCTAATTCAACCGCTTCTTTAACGGTGTTAAAAACGGGACGGTCTAAATGTCGTTGTCCGCCTTTGCCTGGAGTTACGCCGCCGACCACGTTTGAACCGTAGTTAATCATGTCTTGGGCGTGAAATGTGCCGATTTTGCCCGTGAATCCTTGAACAATAATGCGGGTGGTTTCGTTAATAAAGATTGCCATTGTTTATGCTCCTGCTGTTTCGTTGGCGACAACTTGATTGCGTGCGGCAACTGCTTTTTCAGCGGCTTCGGCTAAGGTTTCAGCGGTAATAATCGGCAAACCACTTTCGGCAATAATCCGACGACCTTCTTCAACGTTTGTGCCTGACAAACGCACAATCAACGGCACTTTCATGTCGATTTTTCTGACCGCTTGCACCACGCCTTCCGCAATCCAATCGCAACGGTTAATCCCAGCGAAAATGTTGACCAACATCGCTTTAACATTTTTATCGGCTAACACCAAACGGAACGCTTTTTCAGTACGTTCCACCGACGCGCCACCGCCAACATCCAAGAAATTCGCAGGTTCACCACCCGCCAATTTAATCATGTCCATCGTCGCCATTGCTAAACCTGCGCCGTTAATCATGCAACCAATGTCGCCGTCCAAACCAACGTAACTCAAACCACGATCACCCGCCGCCGTTTCGCGTGGATCTTCTTGGGTTTTATCACGCAATTCGGAGATTTTTTGACGACGGAATAACGCATTTTCATCGAAGCCCATTTTGGCATCGAGGGCAATTAACTCGCCGCTACCCGTGATTGTTAACGGATTTATTTCAATCATATTGGCATCTAAATCACGCAACGCAAGGTAGCAACCTTTCATCGTTTTCACTGCATGGCTAATCAATTCAGCATCCAAACCTAACGCAAAAGCCATTTCACGCGCTTGAAAATCTTGCAAACCCACAGCAGGTTCGATTTCAATTTTTACGATTGCATCTGGATTTGTCGCGGCGATTTCTTCGATGTCCATGCCGCCTTCTTGCGAACCGACCATGACGATTTTTTCAGAAATGCGGTCTACCAAAAAGCAAAAATACAATTCTTTGGCAATGTCCGTTCCCGCTTCGATGTATAAACGGTTGCAGATTTTTCCTGCTGCGCCAGTTTGATGCGTGACTAATTTTTTACCCAATAACGCTTCGGCGGCGGCTTCAACTTCGTCGTGCGTTTTGCAAATTTTGATGCCGCCTGCTTTACCGCGTGCGCCCGAATGGATTTGAGCTTTCACAACCCAAAGATGACCACCGATTTCTCTAGCGCGTTGCACAGCATCTTCTGGGCTATAAGCCAAACCACCTTCGGCGATTTTTACGCCATAGCCATTTAATAATTCTTTGGCTTGATATTCATGAATATCCATTTTTTCCTCTTAATATTGAAATAAATAATTGGTATAAACCAATAGGTATTATAAGGCCTTCTAAACAACTTTGGAGAATGACATGACAATCGACATTTTGAGTAGTCTTTTAGGCTGGGCAACTGTCATTAACTTGAGCATCGTGACGGTGTGGTTTTTAGCGTTTGTGTTTTATCACGATGTATTTTTTCGATGGCATAGCAAATGGTTTAAGTTGTCGGAAGAAAAATTCGACACCATTCACTATGCTGGGATGGTTTTTTACAAAATTGGCACTTATTTGTTTAATTTAGTACCATATTTGGCAATTCAGATTGTGACTTAGCGCGTTTTTGCGGCAATTGCTTCAGCGGCACGCACGATATTATTTGCCATTCTTTCCGAAGCCGCGTCAATCAAACGACCGTCTAACGCCGCCGCACCTTTACCTTGTGCAGCGGCTTCTTTTAACGCTTCCAAAATACGTTTTGCTTTCGTGACTTCGGATTCGGGTGGTGTGAAAACGTCGTTTGCCAACGCAATTTGTGACGGATGAATCGCCCATTTTCCTTCGCAACCCAAAGCTGCCGCACGTTTCGCGCCTAAAATGTAACCGTCTGGGTCTTTAATATCACCGAAAGGGCCATCGATTGGACGTAAACCGTAAGCACGACACGCTACAATCATGCGGCTTAACGCAAAATGCCATTGATCGCCAGGATAATCAGGATTTAAACCGCCAATATTCACGGTTCTAGCGCGATTACTCGCCGCATAATCCGCCACCCCAAAATGCAACGCTTCTAAACGTCCGCCCAACGCGCCTTGTTTCCCAATATCTTCCACATTTGCCATGCCTAACGCGGTTTCAATTAACGCTTCGATGCCGATTTTATTTTTCAAACCTTGTTGCGTTTCCAATTGGTTCAGCATCGCTTCAACCATATAAACATCAGAATAAACGCCCACTTTTGGAATCAAAATAGTGTCGATTTTGCTGCCCGCTTGCTCAACCAAATCGACCACGTCACGCACCATATATTGCGTATCCAATCCGTTGATGCGAACTGAAACCGTAATGCCGTGACCTTTCCAATCTAAATCGTTAATCGCTTCAATCACGTTTTTACGAGCGCGTAATTTGTCGTCTGGCGCAACGGCATCTTCTAAATCTAAAAAGATAAAATCCACGCCGCTTTTTAACGCTTTTTCAAACATTTCTGGACTGGTGCCCGGAACAGCTAATTCACAGCGTTGTACACGTTGTACATTTGCTGAATATAAAGTATGACTCATAGAGCTTTTTCCTTTGGAGTAAAAATAAAAAATCCAGCTTCAAAACTGGAATGTAATTTGAAATTAAAAAACACTGTCATTCTACTTTTGAAGTTTACAAAGTCAATTTATAGAAAGAATTTCTACACATTTTTACTTTAATGCGAATTAAGAGCTAAAAGGCACAAACAAAGTTCCAAAAATAAAATCCGGCAATGAGTTTGCCAAAAAGATAGTGTTTCATTTGTGTTGATAGCATTTTACCGGATACCGAATTCAAATCTGTTGATAAAAATTCCAGCAACGGTATCGTGAATTAAAATTGATTTTAAAAAGCAGGTTGTTTTGCGTACTAAACCCTTTATACGAGTAAGCCAAGTAAAATATTTTCGTTCAATATTCTGAGTGTTTTTCTTCTCGACGATATTTTTTTACAACGGGAGTATGAGTTTAAGACGCCCAGTCTTCTGTGTAAAATGCGATTCCGAAAAGGTTTTAAGCGTTGAGCGTATCTTTACAAATGTCATTTTTGCGGTCGCCAAAAGCACAAGCTAAAAATTTTCCACTTTGGTGATCAATCGTTTGTTCAATAGTATGCTGACGTTTTTTAGAGCCCAAAAAAACTCCACATTTCGTCACCTCCTGCTTCATTCAAACAAATAAAACACTACCCGCTAAATCTGGTTTTTTTTGGTTGTGTCACTACCTTCGCTAAATCGAAAAATAAGCGGTTTTTAATGAAATTAAACTTCGTAACTTATTTATAAAATTTACGAAATCCATTTGTATTAGAGCTTAATCCGACGAGCCGCCAAAGGATGATCTGAAAATGATTCGTGTGCATCCAATCCTTGAAATTCGCAAAGTCCGCCTTGTGATTCGTAGTCATGCTGAAATCCATGGAGAAATTCCATCACGGTGTGGTCAATTAACGTCACCGCGCTTTTGTCAAAAATCAGCATTTTTCCGTGTTCGATTTGCGACAACACTTCTCTTAATGCCATGAAATTTGAAAAAACTGCCGCGCCTTGAATGTTAATTACAATTGAACCGTCCGCTTGAAAGTTTTGGGTGAAATGGATTTTAAATAAATTATTCAGTTTTGCGCCGTGCATCAAATGAATCACGAGTTTAACCAAAATGCCAATCGTGACACCGATTAACAAATCAGTCGCAATGACGCTGATAATCGTCGCCACAAAAATAAACAATTGTTCTTTTCCGATGCCCATCACGTTCGCAAATTCGCGCGGTGAAGCCAAACGAAATCCTGTGAAAACCAATAATGATGCGAGTGCCGCCAAAGGAATGCTGTGAATTAAATGCGGGAAGAAAACCACGAAGATTAACAAAAACGAACCGTGAAAAAAGTTCGCCCATTGAGTTTTCGCGCCATTGTTCACGTTCGCTGAACTCCGCACGATTTCTGCAATCATCGGCAAACCACCGATTGAACCCGCGATTAAATTACCCACGCCGACAGCCGTTAAATCTTTGTTCAAATTAGAATGACGTTTATACGGATCCAATTTATCCACCGCCATTGCACTCAACAAACTTTCCAAACTACCCACTAATGCAATTGCTACAACCGCTTCCCAAAATTTCAACGTAAAAAATTTACCAAAATTGGGAAAGTAAAAACTCGACATGAAGTTTTCAGAAATTGCGACCAAAAATTTAGGTCCTACTTGGTCAGAATCAAGATGCGTCGGTTGCATATACGGATGGTCTGGATGCAACAAATAAATATGCTGGTGTTCCAACTCGAAATAATGTCCAAGTCCCATACCGACTAAAACCACAATCAGCGGTGCTGGAATCATTTTTAACGTGCCATCTTTTAATAATGACCAAATGATGAGAATCACCAATCCTGCAAACCCAATAA
Source organism: Methylococcaceae bacterium (assembly GCA_014191975.1). Lineage (GTDB taxonomy): Bacteria > Pseudomonadota > Gammaproteobacteria > Methylococcales > Methylomonadaceae > UBA10906. Next base: position 27,454 of record BJHG01000002.1, read on the forward strand.
TGGCAATTTCTAAATTCAAATTCGCAAAACTTTCAGGAATTTGCGCGATGGTAGACAGTAGACTTCCTTTTTCTGGAGTCACGCCCAACATGACGTGGATTTGTTTCGCCATGATAATAATGCCAATCGCGGCGAGCATTCCGTGAACCACCGACGCTGGGAAAAACGAACTCAAAAGCCCCGCTTTGAATACGCCCATGAGAATTTGAATCACACTTGCTACGACAATTGCCGCAAGTGCGTAACGATAACCCGCCATCGCATCGCCGTCGCCCAAACTTTGAACTGCGTCATAAACGACAACGATTAAACCCGCAGCAGGGCCGTTAATCGTCATGAAAGCACCGCTTCCGCGTGAAACCACCATCCCGCCAATAATCGCAGTGATAATTCCCGCCGACGGTGGGAAACCAGAAGCCATCGAAATTCCCAAACACAATGGCAGGGCGATTAAAAAGACTAAAAAACCAGAAAGTAAATCATTGCGCCAATGCGCTTTTAAACCTGCTAAACCGGTTTCTGGCAAGAATGCTGTTGCATTATCATTCATAAAAATCTCATTTTATTCAAAAAAGTTATTTTCGATAAAGCGATTAACGTGCCATGAGATATTTTTATGTAAACAATTGAATTGTACGTCAATATATTGTATTTATTGCTAGGTAATTTTATATTTTTGTTTAAATGAACCAATATAAACAGTTCAAAAAAACCTTTTAATCAATGTTTACGTTCAATTTTTTATCATTGGTTTTTCGTGATGCTTCGTTAAGTTAGTTTTCTGGGGGAATTGTGAAAGTATCGGGTAAAAAATTGAGTATTTGACAAAATCGATGTGAATTCATATAATTCACTAAGAATTAAGGCGATGTAGCTCAGTTGGTTAGAGCGTGGGATTCATAACCCCAAGGTCGGTGGTTCGACCCCACCCATCGCCACCAGATTTTGAGCCCTGTTGCGTTTTTCGTTAGCAGGGCTTTTTTGGTGTAGTAAAAATAGGTTTTTTATTGCACCATTAACTACGCTTTAAGTATAATTTCCGTCCTACAGAGAAGTTTCAACGCTAATCAACTTTACTAGCACAGGTAAATAATGAGTGAACAACAGCAATCACAATTAAAACAATTGATCGCAAAAGGAAAAATCCAGGGTTATTTGACTTATGCCGAAGTTAATGATCATTTACCTAGCGATATTGCTGATCCTGAGCAAATTGAAGATATCATTAACATGATAAATGATATGGGAATTCAGGTGCATGAAGTAGCGCCAGATGAAGACTCATTAATTACAGATTCAGCGGCAGTTACGACTGACGATGAGGATGCTGAAGAAGTCGCCGCGTTAGCCTCAACAGACAGTGAATTCGGTCGAACAACAGATCCAGTTCGTATGTATATGCGTGAAATGGGTTCAGTTGAATTGCTGACACGTGCGGACGAATTGAAGATTGCGAAAAGAATAGAAGAAGGACAGCGTCAAGTCATGCAAGCTGTTTCTCGTTCAGTTTATGTCGTCAATGACTTTGTTACATCGTTTGAATCTATTTCAACTAATACGTCAGGACCTAGTGGTGAATCCGTTAATAACGGCGAAAATAACGTCAAATTAACCGACTTAATTTCTGGATTTGTCGATTTATCTGAGCCAGAAGATTTACCTCCATCCTTACCCGTAGATGATGAGGTAATTGATGATGAAGTCCCTGAAGTTGATGATAGTGTTGAAGATGATAGCAAAGGTTTGAATTATGATGAAGTTAAAGATAAGGTTGATAATCTTAAAAAACAGCTAGTCATATGCTCAAATACACTGAAGATTCATGGTTACTCGAGCGAAAAAAACGATATTGAATTTGAGGTACTCACTGATTTATTCTTGGAATTCAAATGGTCATCGAATTACTTGAAAAAATTAACTGCCATTATTCCTCGTGGAATGCTCGTTATTCGAACGCAAGAAAAAATTATTGTCGATATTATAGTTAACAAAGCTAAAATGCCTCGAAAAGATTTTTTAAATTTATTTAGTGATAATGAAACAAAATCAACATGGTTGGAGCAGTCTTTATCTGACCCTCTGTATGCTGAAATTGTAAAAGAGTATGAAAAAGAATTACGAAAAGCATTAAAAATACTCAAAGAAATTGAGAGTGAATATGGCTCAACAATTCAGGCATTGAAAGATATAAATCGACGCATGGCAATTGGTGAGGCAAAAGCACGTCGTGCCAAAAAAGAAATGATTGAGGCTAATTTAAGACTCGTTATTTCAATTGCTAAAAAATATACTAACCGTGGTTTACAATTCTTAGATTTGATTCAGGAAGGTAATATCGGCTTAATGAAAGCGGTTGATAAATTTGAATATCGACGTGGATATAAGTTTTCAACGTATGCAACATGGTGGATACGGCAGGCAATTACGCGCTCGATTGCAGATCAAGCACGCACGATTCGTATTCCTGTTCACATGATTGAAACAATTAACAAATTGAATCGCATTTCACGTCAAATTCTACAAGAATTAGGACGCGAAGCAACACCAGAAGAATTGGCTGAACGTATGGAAATGCCAGAAGACAAAGTGCGTAAAGTTTTAAAGATAGCGAAAGAACCTATTTCGATGGAAACGCCTGTCGGCGATGATGAAGATTCGCATCTTGGGGATTTTATCGAAGATGCAAAAGTTTTATCGCCTGTCGATGCCGCAACGATAGAGGGCTTAAAAGAATCAACTCAGAATGTTTTAGCGGGTTTAACTGCTCGCGAAGCGAAAGTCTTAAGAATGCGTTTCGGTATCAATATGAATACTGATCACACATTAGAAGAAGTAGGTAAGCAATTTGACGTAACACGTGAGCGGATTCGTCAAATCGAAGCAAAAGCATTGCGTAAATTACGTCACCCGTCACGTTCTGAGCAATTACGCTGCTTCTTGGATACAGATTAAAATTTTTTGGACTCTTAGCTCAGTTGGTTAGAGCATCCGACTCATAATCGGCAGGTCGTAAGTTCAAGTCTTACAGGGTCTACCATATAAAACGAAGGCTTGTGGATTATTTCATAAGCCTTATTTTTTGCTTAGATGGTGTAAATGTGGAATTGGTCATTTTTGTAGTGTTTGCGTATTGTAAAAGTTCTGAAACTACAAAAAAGTTTACAATTTCAAGTGTGCTCATTTGAGCTTTAAAAAATAAATATAGCAAAAATAAATTTGCTTCGAATAAAAAAATACTGGGAAATTGATATTTTTCAGGTTGCCTAAAACACGCTTTTAGGAAAATGACTGCGGCGATATCAACAAAAAGAAATACTATGTAATTATCGATTATATTGCTGATATAACGCTAGTGCGCTATAATGATAAGACTCACAGTCGTGCGTACTTCAAGCATATCATTCAAAAATAAAACCCCTTAATTTTTTACTCCAATAATCGTTTTGAACTTTAGTTCTTAACGCTATTCTTTTCTTTTGAGCTGTCTTTTATGAATCTTACCGAATTAAAACTAAAACAAATCAGTGAAGTTATCGAAATCGCCGAATCTCTTGGGCTTGAAAATGTGGCGCGATCACGCAAACAAGATTTGATTTTTGCTATTTTGAAAAAACAAGCCAAAGCTGGCGATGATATTTCTGGCGACGGTGTATTAGAAATTTTATCCGATGGTTTTGGTTTCCTTCGTACTCCAGGTTGTTCCTACCTTGCGGGACCTGACGACATTTATGTTTCTCCCAGTCAAATTCGCCGTTTTTCCTTAAAAACAGGTGACACCATTACGGGTAAAATTCGTCCACCGAAAGATAATGAACGTTATTTTGCAATGTTAAAAGTGGATCAAATCAATTTTGAATCACCTGAAAATACTAAAAACAAAATTACATTTTCAAATTTAACACCGCTTTTTGCACACCAACGCTTTGTTTTAGAACAAGGAAATGGTACCAGCGAAGATTTAACAGGACGAGTTATTGATTTAATTGCGCCGATTGGTAAAGGACAACGTGGATTAATTGTTTCGCCACCCAAAGGGGGGAAAACGATGATTATTCAAAGTTTGGCGCAAGCGATTGCAGAAAGAAATCCAGAATGTTATTTGATCGTATTATTGATTGACGAACGCCCTGAAGAAGTTACCGAAATGGAGCGTTGCGTGCGAGGCGAAGTTATTTCAAGTACTTTTGACGAGCCGGCAACACGCCATGTGCAAGTTGCCGAAATGGTGATTGAAAAAGCGCGACGTTTAGTTGAACACAAGCATGATGTGGTGATTTTGTTAGATTCGATTACACGTTTGGCACGCGCTTATAATACAGTTGTACCGTCATCGGGTAAAATTTTAACCGGTGGTATTGATGCAAATGCATTAGAAAAGCCAAAGCGCTTTTTTGGTGCCGCACGAAATATCGAAGAAGGTGGCAGTTTAACGATTATCGCAACTGCGTTGGTCGATACAGGCTCTAAAATGGATGACGTGATTTTTGAAGAATTCAAAGGCACAGGAAACATGGAATTACATTTAGACCGAAAAATTGCTGAAAAACGAATTTACCCTGCAATCAACATCAACCGTTCTGGAACACGTCGCGAAGAGTATTTGGTTGATGCTGAAACGTTACAGAAAACGTGGATTTTGCGAAAAATATTGCATCCAATGGATGATACCGCTGCATCAGAATTTTTACTTGGAAAATTAAAAGACTTCAAAACGAATAGTGAATTTTTTGAATCCATGAAACGCTAATTTTTTTAAAAAAATGATGGGATTTCAATCCACCAAGAGTAATAAGGACGCATTCTAACTATTCAACGCTCGTTGATAATATCGAGTCATTAGCGGAATGCTGGTGTTTGGACTTATTACTTGAAACTACCTGTTTAAATGAATCTAAATAAAAATGTTAAAATTGAAATCAAACCGTTTCTACGATGGTGGGGATGTGAATTAGCGTTTTTAATTCCCATCAAAGTACGGCAGTTTTTCCAAGCGCCACGCACGGCAATTATCATTCAGCCGATGGGTGAAAAATTTGATTTTAGTTACGAAATTAATGGTGTACAAAAAAAATTAGTAACAGTTGCACGTGATATTTCTAAAGTAAACGTAGTTCAAAAATTGCTTTCAAATGATAATCGTTTTAAAGATGCGATATTCATTTTACGTTTATCGCACCATGAAGTACTGAGTAAAACGTTAAATTTACCGCTCGCCGCACAAGCTAATGTGTCACAAGTTGTGCACTATGAATTAGATCGTTACAGTCCGTTTCAAGCCGAGAAAGTGTATTTTGCAACACGCATTGAAAGTATCGACACCGAAGCAGCACAATTAATTGTTCAGTTAATTTTTATGCCTCGAAAATTACTTGAAACCCTTTATGCCGATTGCAAAATGTTGGGCATTTCGCTTGATTTCGTTGAGGCTGAAAATTTCCCGAATGATTTGCAGCAACTACATTGCCTTTATAATTTATTGCCACCACATTTACAGCCAAAAATTGCTAACACGCCACGCCGAATTATTGCGGGATTAGTGATGTCATTAGTATTTTTAATTGTCGCCAGTTTGACGTTGCCTGTGTGGCTTGAATATGAAGCCGTCGAAAATTTACAAACTAAAATTGCTAAAATCGACAAAGAAGTCAAAGCGGTCAAAACCTTGCAAGCTGAAATGGATGTTATACGCGAGGAAAATCAGGTACTTATTAATGATAAAACGGCTACACCAAATGTTGTCGCCATTCTTAATGAAATTAGCATTTTAATGAAAGATGATAGCTGGCTTTCATATTTACAATACAGTGAAGGTCAAGTGCAATTGCAAGGTGAATCGCCAAAGGCATCTAATTTACTAACAGATTTGGAAGCGTCCGACTATTTTGCTAAAGTGAATTTTGCCTCACCTGTGACACAAGACAAAGCCAGTGGCATGGAACGCTTTCAAATTTCTGCCGAAATTACAAAGCCAGAAAATATTGGAAGCACTGATATAACAACTGAAACCATAGCAGAGCCAATAAGCGCAATACCTGCTGATAAAATGACAGAAGAGGCTGTGATTCAAAATGATACGCCAGAAGAATAATCAAAATGCTCGATGGTTAGCGGTTGGCTTACTATTAGCTCTGATAAGTCTTATCGGTTTCATTATTATTTTGCCGCTCGTGAATCAAGGTTTAGCGCTATATGAAGAGAAAAATGCACTCGGTTTTCGTTTTGAACAATACGAACGAATTTTAGCGCGTAAACAGAGCGTGATCGACGAAATGGAATCTTTGAAAGAGAAATTTGCTGATCAAAATTATTTAAGTACTCAAAATACCAGTGCATTAGCCTCCGCAGATTTACAAGAAATGATTAAGCAAGCTATTGTAGAAGCGGGTGGACAATTGAGTAGTACACAAGGTTTACCTATTGTTATTAAAAATAATTTCCAACATATTCCGATTAACGTTCGTATGACAGGAAATAGCGAGGTTTTGCGTGCGGTGCTTTACAAAATAGAAACCGCTACGCCACTTGTTGTGGTTGAGCAAATCGATATTCGTCCAATGCGGGGCGTACGAAATAAAGTCACGCATAAAATTGATCCAAGTAATGAATTGAGCATCAATTTTCAAGCCATTAGTTTCATGAAAAAACCAGCCGTATGAATCGCCCGACACTTTTTGTTTTAATTGTATTGAATGCGTTATTTATCGTCGTATTAGGTGCAGAATTCCTGACAAGTACCGAAACAACTTCCATCATATCACCTCTTAAAACCGATAATGTTGAATCCGAAGAATCTGCGCTTGAATTTGATTTAACCGCGATGAGCGAGGATAGTTACAGCGATTTAGTTGATCGTCCCATGTTTATTAAAGGCCGTAAACCTGTAGATGAACCCGAGTCAGAAAGTGCACCAACTACTGAGATGAAAAAAGTTGAGGCATTTTTTTGGGATTTAACGGGGATTTTCACCACACCCAAAGGCGCAACTGCATTTTTTAGTCGCACCAATGCGAAAGTTCTAAAAGATAATTACCGAAAATCTAAAATTGGTGAAGAGTTGGATGGTTGGAAAATGATTGAAATTCACACTGATAATGTCGTTCTGACGCAAATGAATGAAACGAAAACATTGATGTTGCGAAAAGAAAAGTCTAAAACAGCATCTGTGCCAATACAATCAGCACAGACACAAAAGAATATTAATAATCGTATTCCGCAATCACCACCAGCTATTCAGCAAAAAATTGAAAGTGAGCCACCACCCGAAACAACAACACAAAATTCTGATGATTTATCTGTAGAAACTATTAATCCTGAAAACCTATAATGAATTCAAATCAAAAACTAACTACTTTAGTGTCGGCAATTTTAAGTTTAACGACGTTATCGGGCTGTGAATTATTCACGCAACGCGCTAAATTACCCATAACATCACACACGCAATTACCGAATGAAACAATTCCACAATTGCAAAATAAACCTGCGCCAAATGACACTCTGCAATCAAAAAATGAGTTATATCCCAGCATGGATTACGCAAAAGATATTCCACCGGCATCCGAACAAGCGTCACAAAATGCAATACCAAAAGGTAAAGGTGAATTTAGTTTGAATTTTGATGATGCAGATTTGGGTGAAGTTGCAAAAGTAGTTTTAAGTGATATTTTGGGACAAAATTACGTTCTCAGTCCAAAAGTCATCGGTAAAGTTACTTTACAAACCACGCACGCTTTAAGCAAAGAAGAATTATTGCCAACGCTTGAAATGGTTTTAAGTATGAATAACGCCGCTTTAGTAAAAGATGGTGCTATTTATCATATCGAACCAATAAATGAAGCCTTATACACCGCGAATTTCAGTTCAAATCGTGGTGGTAAATCAGGTTATCAAATGCGTGTTATTCCTGTAAAAAACGTGGCTGTCGATAATATCGCCGATTTAATTAAACCCTTGCTACATGAAAAAACACTTTTAACTGTTGATGGGCGACGTAATTTATTAGTTGTTTCAGGCGCGGCAGATGAATTGGCGCGAATTATGGACATGGTCAATACATTTGACATCGATGTTTTAAAAGGTCGTTCGTTTGCACTTTTTCCACTCGCACACGTCGATGCTGAAACGCTTATCAAAGAATTAGATGAAGTGTTTTACAAAAAAGCCAAAAGTGACGAAGACCAATTTTTCCGTTTTATGCCAATTGAGCGTTTAAATGCGGTGTTAGCGATTACGCATCAAGCCCGTTATTTGAAAGATATTGAACAATGGGTAACACGTTTAGACCGCGCAAACGCAACGACGGGCGGCGGCGTTAATGTCTATAAAGTTCAACATGTTGATGCAGTGGAATTAGGGAATACGTTGAATGATATTTTTGGTAATGGCAGTAATTCATCTCGTCGTGAAAAAGCACCAAAATTAGCAGGAGATAAAAAGGCAGGTTCATTAACAAATAAAACTGATAAAACAATCGATACGAAAAAAAATACCTCTCAACGCTCAACATCTAGTAACGCGACAGGTGATGCAAAAGTCTCAAATGTTGGCGATGTGCGGATTATTGCTGATGAAGCTAATAACACACTAATTATCGTCGCGACCGCACAAGAATACGAACTTATTCGCCCGATTATTAACCAGTTAGACGTAATGCCATTACAAGTTTTGGTTGACGCAACAATTGTCGAAGTGACGCTAACCGATACTTTAAAATATGGAATGCAATGGTATTTTAACCACAATAATGGCGGTGAAAATTCAGTTAATAATGGTGGACTAAGTTCTCTTTCAACAGACACGTTAGCAAAAACAGCAGCGGGTATTGCAACTGGCGGATTTGGTTATTCTTTTTTGAGTAACTCTAAAGAGATTGGGGCAATTTTGAACGCGCAAGCCATTAACAATAATGTAAATGTTATTTCGTCACCCTCATTGATGGTCTTGAACAATCAAGAAGCAACCATGCAAGTTGGTAAAGAAATTTCATTGACGACAGGTCAGCTTGGTTCTCTCAATAATACGCAAAGTAGCAACACGAATAACGTTTTTAGTCAGCAACAACAGCGTAAAACGGGTGTGAAATTGAAAATAAAACCTCGTGTAAATGCGAATGGATTAGTGACGATGGAAGTCACACAAAGCGTTGAAGATCCAGGGGAAATTCCTGTTTCTGGTGGGAATCCGCCGATTTTAACTCGTGAAATTAGTAGTTCCGTTGCCGTTCAAAGTGGTGAAACTATTGTTTTGGGTGGTTTAATCAAAGATAACAATACTAATGGCAATGGTGGTATACCGTTCTTGCATGAAATCCCCATTTTAGGAAGTTTATTTGGCAGTAAGACTAAAAATCAGGACAAAACTGAACTCGTCGTTTTAATTACCCCTCGCGTGGTCAAGAATCGCCAAGACGCGGGACTAATCACAGATGAATTTAAACGCAAACTTAGTGGAATTTACGAAGATGACGCATCCCTCATTAAATGAAAAAATTGCAAAAATTTTAGCAGAAGACGCCGCAAAAATTGAGGAAAACAGTTGGCGCGGAAAGATCAAGCGAGTTTGGCAAGCTGAACATAAAAAAAAGGCTTTCAAAGCAGAGATTTTTGCACTGTTGCGAGGATTGAGTAAAAAGGGAATTTTTACATTATTTTTGATTGTGGCATTTGTGTTTGCGTTGACATTTTCGGTGTTGTGATTTGTTGACGGTCATGCTTCTAATCCTTAAATAGTCGTTAGGAAAAAAGTTAAGTGATTTTGATAACTGTTTCATAGTTTGCTGGCGGCATTTAGATTAGCGCAGTGCCGCATTTTGCGGTTATAAAAGAATTCATAACTTGCTACTTGAATCTGCCACTATTTTTCTGACGACGAACCGCAAAAAAGTCTTTCAATAATTGTGAGCAGGTTTCTTCCAAAATCCCACCTTGCCAGTCAATTCGATGATTCAAAAATGGTGTGTCGCTCAAATTCAATGCATTACAAACGCAACCACGTTTTTCATCGAACGCACCAAAAACCAGACGTTTTACACGTGCTTGAGAAATTGCGCCCATACACATCACACAGGGTTCAAGGGTCACATACAGCGTAGTATCAATTAAACGGTAATTTTCAAGCACTTTTCCTGCTTTCCGAATGACCAAAATTTCAGCGTGTGCGCTGGGATCGTTAGTTTCAATGACTGCGTTCCAACCTTCGGCAATTACTTTTTCATTTTTTATCAATACAGCACCAACTGGAACTTCACCATTTTCTTCGGCACGTTGTGCCAAGCGAATCGCGTAACGTATCCAGCTTTCGTCTGTTAAAATATCACTCATTCTTACTCTCACTTTCAAAAAAATAAATGTCAAAATTTACTGTTCAAACGCTTTTTCGCCCCGAAGTTTTAGCGTTATCAGCCTATCATGTCGCGGACGCGCAAGGCTTTATTAAACTTGATGCTATGGAAAATCCTTATACTTGGTCAAATGAACTCAAGCAAGGTTGGTTAGAAAAACTGAAAAATTGTTCGTTAAATCGCTATCCAGACCCTGAAGCACTTGAGTTAACGAATACCTTAAAAAGCTTAAATAAAATTCCTGATGGCATTGAGTTATTGCTTGGAAATGGTTCAGATGAAATTATTCAATTATTATTGATGGCATTGCCACAGAATTCTCATGTTTTAAGTACTACACCCAGTTTTGTGATGTACAAACAAATCAGTGACTATTTAGGCTTAAATTATCATGGTATTTCGTTACGTGCTGATTTAGAGTTAAATGTACCGGCAATGTTGTCGGCAATTGAACAACATAATCCTGCGATTATTTTTCTCGCTTACCCTAATAATCCAACGGGAAATTTATTTGATAAAAATGCGATAAATCAAATTATTGATACCGCGAATGGGCTAGTCATTATCGACGAAGCTTACGAACCATTTGCGAATTCAAGCTTTATGAATCATGTTAAAAATAATGTTTTAGTTATGCGAACGTTTTCAAAGCTGGGTTTAGCAGGTTTACGTTTAGGTTATATTGCCGGCGAATGTGACATTATCGAACAGCTGCATAAAATTCGTTTGCCTTATAATATAAACGTTTTAACGCAAGCCAGCGTGCAATTCGCACTTGAGCACAAAGATGTTTTTGATGAGCAAACCAGCGCAATTTGTGCTGAAAGAATATTGATGTTATTGGCGTTAAATTTGTTAGATGGCATTACTGCTTTTGAAAGTGCGGCGAATTTTATTTTATTCAAAACGCCTGACAATCAAGCTACTAAAATTTTTGAAGCTATAAAAGCGCAGGGAGTGTTGATTAAAAATGTTCATCCACAAGGCGGGTTATTAGCAAATTGCTTACGGGTAACTGTCGGAACGCCCGACGAAAATCTAATGTTTTTGAAGGCATTAAAGTACGCGTTGGATTTGACTTGATTTTTAATCGGGTAAACCGAAGCGAATAATTTTTGCAAAATCGGTGGCGTTCAAACTCGCGCCACCAACAAGTGCACCATCTACACCAGCCAATCCCATAATTGACACGATATTATCTGGTTTCACATTGCCGCCGTATAAAATTCGCACTCGTGCCGCAATTTGTTCTCCATACAAATCCATTAGTAAATTACGAATGAAATCGTGAACCTCTGCGATTTGTTCCAATGGTGCAGGTTTTGCCCCTTTACCAATTGCCCAAATCGGTTCATATGCAATAATCACTTCTGGCATCATCGGACGTGCCACGCCTTCGAGTGCTATTCGTAACTGGCGTTCAAGTAATTTAAAGGTTTCATGCATTTCACATGCTTCTCGATTTTCACCACAACACAAAATAACTTGTAACCCATTTGCTAATGCAGCTTGGATTTTACGTTGAATTGCGTCATCACTTTCCCCAGCACGCTCGTTTAACTCGCCTTCGAGAAAAGTCGCTAAACCGACTAACACATCGCTATTTTTTTCCTCGAGCAGGTAGCGAATTGTCGCCAAAATTTGTGGGTCAGGATTTCCTCGCACGCTTAATCGTTTCAACGTATGTGTCAAAAAATCCTTTGATAATCGCCGTGCCACACTAGAACTAAAACCAAAATATTTACCTAAATTTGCACGTCGATCTGAATGCCCAACAATCACTCTGTCTACACCAATTGCCGCCAACATATCTGACGAAATCTCCCCTGTGAATGCACCTTTGGATTCAAAAAATGTGTCTTGTGCGAGTAAAAATACGTTTCGTCCAATTCCATATTCACGTTGCAAAAAATCGGGTTCTATATAATCTGCGAGAGTCGAAAGTCCTGTAAATGGTGGTGCAAAACCCATATCGACATCTTTCACATCACGGCATAAATCGAAAATTCGGGCAGCTAATGCTACGCCTGCAAGTGGAATTAAATTCATTTTCCAATTGCCCGCCAAAAAGGGACGTATTGCACTTGGAGCACCCTGTTCAGCTGGTGTTTTTCGCCACTGATTTGCGGTGCGTTGGCGATAATAATTCCGATAAATTGTGTTCATAATCGGTGATTCCCTCTCTATCTAAACTCTAACTTATTCTCAATAAGCGTTAACGTCCGTTCAGGTAAAGTATCTTTATTTTCACCTTCTAAATACAGCCGTGCATCTTCGTGAACCGTAGACATAAAACGAATTAACTGAATTTCACGGCGCATTTTTTCTTCGAAATCGGTAGTTTCCCACATTTCATTGAGAAGATATTTCGCATGATGATGAATAGTAAAAGCAACTGCTTCTGGCAAATGTGTATAACTACTGTGAATTGAATCTTTAAGCTGATCGAGCGAGGTAAGATATTGTTTGTAATCTTTAACATCTTGCTTGCATTTTGTTTTAAACATTAACAATTCGGCATTGTGCTGTGTTTGTAAAATCGATAATTCATGTTTTAACTGGCTACTGCGTTTTTTTAATTCGGAAATCATGGAGTTTTCAGCTAAAACCTGAGCTTGTTTTAATGCCGATTGTTGTTCTTGATTATCACGTTTCCACGTTAAATTTTTGGTTTTAAGCTCATGGATGGTGGCGACGATATTTAAAAGCCAATCTTTTAACATTTGTATTTGCCCGCGATAGTTGCAATTTTATTGTGCAATTCTAACAGAGCCGTTTCATTTTGTTGCAGACGATAACGGTAATTTTCAAGCTCTAATTTCGAAAAAATCTCGTGAGAAATCTGAGCTTTAATCTGTTTTAACTCGTGTGTAATTGCGTTTGAAAGTACTTTAATTTGTTGACGATTATTTTTCTCTAAGATTTTTTTACGTTGCCGTTCTTTGAAATAATTCAGCTGTAAACGTTGAAAATAAAGTAATCGTTGTCGATTCGTTTTTTGATTTTTGACAAATAGCATGTGACGCTGAAAACATTGTTCAGTCGAAAAATACTGCTGAAAAATACACCAAAGCTGTCTAAAAATAAAAATCCCCCCCGCTAAAATAAATAAGCCAAATCCAGCTAACATCAAAAAAAGTGCGCCTTTCATGGCAACAGATGCAATCACGAAAAGCGTAAAAATCAATAACGCTTTTGCCACGATAAACAAGGGAAGGCAAAGTAAAAATAGCCAAAGCGCAATTCGAATCAACATTTAATAATGTGGCGGCAATTCATAATTTGTAGTGGATTCTTCAGGGTTTTTTGAAGTTAAATTATTCACACGTTCGTGCATCGTTTTATAAGCGCGCTCAAGATGATCAATTTTTTGCTGTTGCGTGGCGATAATATCATTTAACGTTTGCAATAAATCTTCTTGATACGCGGCTTTGATTTCTAATTCGATAAGACGATTTTCAATCATCGGATTATTCGTCGCCTAATTGGGTTAATAATTCAGCGTGATGTTCGCTAATCAAAGGCAAAATCACTTGTTCTAGACCACCTTCCATAATATCGTCGAGCTTATAAAGTGTTAAGTTAATTCTGTGATCGGTCAAGCGCCCTTGTGGATAATTGTAAGTACGAATTCGTTCCGAACGGTCACCACTCCCGACTTGTAATTTACGCATTGACGATTGTTCAGCGTGTTGTTTTTCTTGTTTCGCAGAAAGGATACGTGACGATAATAAAGCCATCGCAATGGCTCTATTTTTATGTTGTGAGCGTTCGTCTTGGCATTCCACGATTGTTCCTGTTGGAATATGTGTAATTCGAATCGCGGATTCAGTCTTGTTAATATGCTGACCACCGGCGCCTGATGCACGATAAGTATCGACTTTCAAATCAGCGGGGTTGATGTCAATCGCATCGATTTCATCCACTTCGGGCATAATCGCAACGGTGCAAGCTGACGTGTGAATTCGACCCTGCGATTCGGTTTCTGGTACCCGTTGGACGCGGTGTGTTCCAGATTCAAATTTCAATTGGGAATACACATCCCGCCCCGAAACACGCAAAATAATTTCTTTGTAACCGCCGTGATCACCTTCGCTTTCGTTAATAATCTCAGTTTGCCAGCCTTTTCGTTCCGCAAAACGCTGATACATTCGTGCCAAATCGCCTGAAAAAATCGCAGCTTCATCACCGCCTGTTCCAGCGCGAACCTCTAAAAAAATATTACGATTATCGTTTGGATCTTTGGGCAAAAGTAAAACTTGCAATTCGTTTTCTAACGCATCGATTTGATTTTGTGTGTCAGAAATCTCGTCTTTCGCCAACTCACGGATTTCAGGATCGTTGTCGTTTGCCATTTCTTTCGCTGCCATGAAGGATTCTAAAAGCAATTCATAACGTTTGTAGCATTCCACTAACGGACTAATTTGTGCGTATTCTTGGCTTAATGCACGAAATTTATTTTGATTACTTTGCGTGTCAGGTTCCGAAAGCAAAGCAGAAATTTCGTCGTGACGTTCACATAAGTTTTGTAATTTTTGTTCAATTGATGGTTTCATTTTTAAGCTGGGTTAAGTTGAAAAATTTCTAATGCAGCAGCAAGTAAATCATGACGCTCATTTTCTGCCGCGACACGGATTTGAGTACTCGGTGTGTGAATCAGTTTATTGGTTAATGTATGTGCCAAGCGTTGTAATGCAATTTCAGCAGAAGTGCCATTTCCAAGTGACATGAGTGCTTTTTGAAGTTCGTTATCACGAAACATTTCTGCCTGCGTGCGATAATCTTTAATCAATTTTTGTGCGCCTTGAGCACGTAACCATGTGAGAAAATAATCAACTTGTGTGTCAATAATTTCTTCAGCTTGTTCGGCTGCTTGACGGCGTGAATTCATATTCTGTTCAATCGTATGCTGTAAATCATCAACCGTGTACAAATAAACATCATCTAATTGTTCGACTTCAGATTCTATATCACGCGGTACCGCCAAATCGACCATGAATATCGGTTTACGCTTGCGTTTTTTCAAGGCACTTTCAACACTGCCTTTACCTAAAATGGGTAATTGACTCCCAGTGGACGAAATCACAATATCTGCTTCGGCAAGGTGATTAGGAATTTCTGCCAAACTAATCGCGTAACCGTTGAATTGTGCTGCTAGTGTGTGCGCTTTTTCAAAGGTACGGTTGGCAATGATAATACGTCCGACACCTTGCTGATTTAAATGTCTCGCCGCCAATTCAATCGTTTCACCTGCACCAATTAGCAACGCAGTTTGCTCGCTGAGTTTATCAAAAATTTGTTGTGCTAATTGAACCGCCGCAAATGCAACTGAAACTGGGCTTGAGCCGATTTCTGTATCAGTGCGCACTTTTTTTGCGGAGTTAAAAGTATGTTGAAATAATTTCCCCAATAATTTCCCGACAGTTCCAGCGTCACATGCTGATTGATACGCGGTTTTCATTTGCCCTAAAATTTGCGGTTCGCCCAAAATCATTGAATCTAATCCACACGCGACCCGAAAAATATGGCGGATTGTGGCTTTATCTTTATGACAATATAAATATGGCGTTAAATCTTGTATGGCAATTTGTTTGTTTTGAGCAATCCAATCAATTAATAAATTTTGATTATCGGATTGTGTAATGCAATAAAATTCAGTGCGATTACACGTCGATAAAATTGCAGCTTCGTTAATTTCCTTAATGCTGACAAGATCTTGCAATGCCAGCTGCAAGACTTCTAAGGGAAATGCTAACCGTTCACGAATCGCAACAGGGGCTGTAGTATAATTGATACCGATAGTAATAAATGTCATTTAATTTAAACAATTTAGATGTAAATTTAGCTTTATGATTAACACTATTCTAAGAAATCTAGCGGTGTTGTCCAACTGTAAAAAATCAGCATTCTAATTTAGGTGTGTTTTCTGCTACCCTATTAAACAAATTCACCTACCGTCACGAACTAGGAATAAGCGTGTTAAAGCTCCCATTTTTATCTGTTATTAGTATTATTTTATTAGGTAGTTGTGCTGTGGAAACTGAAAAACCTTCTCCAGCCGAAGTCGTTGCACCGCAAAAGGTATCATTTGTTGAAGCGTCTACTGAAGTCAAACTTGAAAAATCCGGTTTGCCGCCACTTGAAGCAAAAACTGCGATTGATCCTGATGTCATGTATTTGATGTTAGCAGCGGAATTGGCGATGCAGCGTCAACAATTTGGCTTGGCGTATGAAGCGTATATGGAATTGGCGAAGCGGGTAAAGGATCAAAGATTTGCTGAACAAGCCACGAAAATGGCGTTACAGATTAAAGATTCGCACAAAACGACTGATGCCATTTCGGCATGGATGAATCAAGAACCAAAAAATGTTACGGCTAAAAAAGTAGCTGCATTAAATGCGTTACGTGGTAACGATAAAAAAATAGCAGCAAAAGAATTAAATGCGTTATTGACAACTGAACCTGATAATTTTGAAAATGCGCTGTTGGAATTAAGCAATATTTTACAAAAAGAAGGTAAAGAAAAATTTGTATACGACACGCTTGAAGTATTGGCAACAAAAACTACCAGCAGCAAACCTATTATCTATTTTGTGCAATCGTTGTTATCTATCCAAATGAAAAACAACGTGCAGGCTGAAAAGAAAATTGAGCAAACGTTGATTTTAAAGCCAGATTGGGAACATCCGTTATTGATTCAAGCACAATTAGCGCTTATGGCAAACAATTTTCTGGGTGCAAAAACATTGTTAAATACCGCGATTTTGAAACATCCAAATAATCCGGCGTTTAAAAAATTACTCGCCCAAATGTTAATTAAAACGACTGAATATGAGGCGGCGGCAGAGCTTTATCAAACGCTAATTACTCAAACACCGTCAGATGGTGAAAATTACATTGCGTTGGCGTTAATTAATTTACAGTTAAATCGTGATACAAATGCAGAAACAATCTTAAAAACGCTAGCAGAAAAAGCTGAATGGGCATCTCAAGCCAATTTTTATCTCGGTAAAATCGAAGAAAAACGTAATAACACGGAAGCGGCTGTTTTGATGTTCGATAAAGTAAAGGACGGTGGATTTGAATTAGATGCAGGCGTTTCAATAATTAACTTGTTGGCAAAAGATGGTAAATATGCAGATATTGATTTGCGTTTAGATGTGTTGGTAAGAAAATTTCCTGCACAAAAATTACGTTTTGTTTTAATGCAAGCGAGTTTGTATAACCAGCAAAATCAAGCTGAGAAAGCATTTAGTTTGTTGAGTGAAACGTTGTTACAAATGCCAGACGAAAAAGATTTGCTTTATACCCGTGCGTTAGTAGCAGAGCATTTGGGTAAGTTAGATTTATTGGAGTCGGATTTAAAAAGAATTTTAACGAAAGATGCCAATAATTCTGAAGCCTTAAATGCTCTTGGTTATACGCTGTTGAGCGATAAAAAACGTATAGCTGAAGCAGAGAAATACCTACAGCGAGCAATTAAATTACAACCGAATGAACCTGTGATTATGGATAGTTTTGGTTGGTTACAATTTAAATTAGGCAATTATTTACAAGCCGTAAAATATTTACAGCTGGCATATGAAAAACAAAATAGCGGTGAAATTGCTGCACATTTGTGCGAAGTCCTTTGGATGATGAATAAAAAAGAAGACGCACAAAAATTATTGGATGAAGCCTTGAAGGCTTCACCTGACGATACCGATTTGCTAGATTTCAAAAAGCGTTTTTTGGAGTAGTGGCGTGTGAAGAAAATTCTATTATCGTGCGTGTTATTTTTACCCGCATGTTCGATTTTACCTACAACACCAGAAATTTCGTACAAGCAAACTAACGTACAAAGTGAATTATATAATTTGCAACGTTGGGGTTTTGAAGGGCGTATTGCTGTAGTCGGCAATAATGATGTCACACATGCAAGTATTAATTGGGAGCATTCGCCTGATGGAGATTTGATTAAATTATACGGTCCATTAGGGCAGGGTGCGGTGACGATTCAATTGAATTCAACGGGTGTGACAATCGATCGTGGTGGCGGTGACTTGAAGACTTCAATTAATCCAGAAGAATTTATCAATCAAGAAGTTGGGTTGTTTGTACCCGTGAAATCGTTGCGATATTGGGTGATTGGCGTACCAGAAAAATCCCAAGACGTTACTCTGATTGAAAGTGGTTTTGAACAAGCAGGTTGGCGTAATCAATATAAAACCATGCAAACTGTTAGTAATCACATTTTACCACGCAATATGACAGTGACGAAAGATTCGGTGAAATTAAAATTGTTTATTCATCAATGGATGTTAGATGACATACGAAAATAAAACTTTCAATTGGGGTGAAAAATATCCTGCGCCTGCGAAATTAAATTTGATGTTGCGAATTATTGGGCAGCGTGAAGATGGCTATCACTTGTTACAAACCGTTTTTCAGTTTGTAGAATTATGTGATTGGTTGACATTTTTGCCGAATGATTCAGGTGAAGTGATTTTAGAGGATGCGATTTCGGGTGTTGAGAATTCCGATAATTTGATTGTTCGGGCAGCGAATTTGTTGAAAGCTGAAACGGTATTTTCGCGTGGCGTACGAATTCGATTAGAAAAGAATTTACCGATGGGTGGCGGTTTAGGTGGTGGAAGTTCAGATGCCGCGACGACGCTGGTGATTTTAAATTCGTTATGGAATTTGAAGTTGTCACGTGAGAAATTGATGGAGCTAGGGCTTTCGTTGGGTGCTGATGTGCCGATTTTTATCTTTGGGCATGCCGCTTGGGCTGAAGGTATTGGAGAGAAATTAGATAAAATAAATGTTAAAGAACAATGGGTTTTGATTTTGAAGCCACCATGCCATGTTAATACAAAAGAAGTTTTTTTGGCTAATGATTTGACACGAAATAGCAAATCGATAACAATACACGAATTCAACGCGGGACAAGTTAAAAACGATTGTCTCGACGTGGTTTGCAAGCATTATGAAGCAATTGAAAACGCATTGTGTGATTTGAATGTTTTTTCTGAAGCAAGATTAACTGGAACAGGAGCGTGTGTTTTTGCGCTGTTTGATTCTGCTGATTTTGCCATTGAGGCAGAGCTTACACTTAAGAATAAGTGGCAAACCTATCTCACCAAAAGCTGTAATAAATCACCTTTATTCGTTTAACTCTCTTGTAGGGTTACGAAAACTAAAATTTGGGTCGTCGCCAAGCGGTAAGGCACGGGGTTTTGATCTCCGCATACCAAGGTTCGAATCCTTGCGACCCAGCCAACTATCTACTACGCTAAAACCATTCATGGAGTATTTATGAGTGACACCAATTTAATGGTGTTTTCTGGAAATGCTAACCTAGCTTTGTCTGAAGGCATAGTGAAAAAACTCAATATGCGTCTTGGCATGGCAACACTTGGTCGTTTTAGCGACGGTGAAATTGCATTTGAAGTTGAAGAGAACGTGCGAGGAAAAGAAATTTTCGTTATTCAACCAACGTGTTCGCCAACCAACGAAAATTTAATGGAATTGCTTGTAATGATTGATGCGCTGAAGCGCGCTTCAGCTGCAAAAATAACAGCAGTAATGCCTTATTATGGTTACGCACGACAAGATCGTCGCTCACGTTCAGCCCGAGTTTCAATCAGTGCAAAATTGGTAGCAAAAATGATTGAGCAGTCAGGTGCAAATAGCGTTTTGACAATTGATTTGCATGCCGATCAGATTCAGGGTTTTTTTGATATTCCTGTTGATAATGTCTATTCATCGCCTCTTTTACTTGGTGATATTTGGCGGCAACAGTATGAAAATTTAATTGTTGTTTCACCAGACGTTGGCGGTGTAGTTCGTGCGAGAGCTTTAGCAAAACGCTTAGGTGATGCCGATTTAGCAATTATTGATAAACGCCGTCCAAAAGCTAATGTTTCGGAAGTGATGCATATTATCGGTGACGTTGCAGGGCGAACCTGTATTCTTGTTGATGATTTGGTAGATACCGCTGGTACGTTATGTCACGCAGCGAGTGCTTTGAAAAAACACGGTGCAATTAAAGTGGTTGCATACTGCACGCATCCTGTTTTATCGGGTGCTGCAATGATAAATTTGCGACATTCTGAACTTGATGAACTTGTTGTTACTGATACGATTCCATTGAGTCAAGAAGCAAGAGAGTTAGGGAAAATTCGACAATTAAGCGTAGCAGAAATGCTCGCAGAAACAATTAGGCGCATTTCGGCTGGTGAGTCTGTCAGCTCGATGTATGTGGATTAAGAATTAAAATAACGTGTGAAAAGCACAAGGTAAGAAAAATGTCTAATGTATTTGAATTTGTTGCAGAATCGCGTACTGAATCAGGTAAAGGTTCTGCGAGAGCTATGCGTCGTGCAGGTAATGTGCCAGCGGTGATTTATGGGCACGGCGAACCACAAATGTTATCGTTAAATCATAACGAGGTGGTTAAGCATTTAGCGCATGAAGAAGTTTATTCGCACATTTTGGATGTCATGATTGATGGTAAAGTTGAAAAAGCGATTTTGAAAGGTGTGCAACGCCACCCGGCAAAAGTCCGTATTTTGCACCTTGATTTTTTACGAATCAACTTGGCAGATCGAATTAAGGTTCATGTTCCGTTACATTTTATCAATGAGCATGCCGGTATTGGTGGTAAAAAAGGTGGTGTGGCGGCACATACAATGACTAGTGTCGAAGTTTTTTGTTTACCTGCTTTCTTACCGGATTTTATAGAGGTAAATTTAGTAAACCTTGATGTTGGTCACTCTATTCATCTGTCAGAATTGAAAATGCCTGCAAACGTACAAATCGTAGAATTGACACATGGTCCCGACCATGATTTAGCTGTGGTTTCTATGCAGGCAGCAAAAGTACCTGTTGAATAATTTTTGTGATTAAGTTAATTGTTGGTCTGGGAAATCCAGGGCAGGAATATGAAAAAACCCGGCATAATGCTGGGTTTTTGTTTTTGGACTATTTGTATTCCGGCACATGGTTAAATGAGTCGCGTTTTAATGGAAAAACTGCTGTTTTAACAATTGCTAATGCACAGGTTCGACTGCTTAAGCCTATGAGTTTCATGAATTGTAGTGGTCAAGCTGTTGGGAATATAGCGCGTTATTACAAAATAAATCCCGATGAAATTTTGGTTGTGCATGATGAGTTGGATTTTAGGGTAGGTACCGTCAAACTAAAAAAAGGTGGTGGTCATGCCGGTCATAATGGCTTGCGTGACATTATTTTACATTTAAATGGTAATGATTTTTATCGCTTGCGCGTCGGCATTGACCGCCCTGGTTCAAGTCATAAAGTTGCAAATTATGTTCTTTCAGAGCAAAATAAATTTGAAAGTGAAAGTATGTTTAACGCTTTTAGTAACGTGAATTCTCATCTTGAAGAAATTATTTCTGGGGATATTACAAAAGTAATGAATGGATTAAATGCAAAGAATTAGAGTTAATTGTTGACAAGATTATTTTCGTAAAAGATAATGTGAGACTGTTTAGGAGGGGTTCCCGAGCGGCCAAAGGGATCAGACTGTAAATCTGCCGGTTCTACCTTCGGAGGTTCGAATCCTCCCCCCTCCACCAAATATAAATCCAGCGGGTGTAGTTCAATGGTAGAACTCCAGCCTTCCAAGCTGATTGCGTGGGTTCGATTCCCATCACCCGCTCCAGACTCAGAAATTAAGTAAGGCTCATATAGCTCAGTCGGTAGAGTACTTCCTTGGTAAGGAAGAGGTCACCAGTTCGAATCTGGTTATGAGCTCCATTATTTAAATTAAAGTTAATTAAGGTGTAACTCATGGCTAAAGAAAAATTTTCGCGTAGCAAACCGCATGTCAACGTTGGTACAATTGGCCACGTTGATCACGGTAAAACTACATTAACTGCGGCATTAACTAGTGTAATGGCTAAATTGCACGGTGGAGCAGTAAAAGCATTTGATCAAATTGATAATGCACCGGAAGAGAGAGCGCGTGGTATAACTATTGCTACATCTCATGTTGAATATGAATCAACGGTGCGTCATTATGCACACGTTGACTGTCCTGGTCATGCTGATTATGTAAAAAACATGATTACAGGTGCTGCACAAATGGATGGTGCTATTTTGGTTTGTTCAGCTGCTGATGGTCCGATGCCACAAACCCGTGAACACATTTTGTTGTCACGTCAGGTTGGTGTTCCATATGTGGTTGTTTTCTTAAATAAAGCTGATATGGTTGACGATGAAGAGTTGATTGAATTGGTTGAAATGGAAATCAGAGAATTGTTAGATATGTACGAATTTCCTGGTGATGATACGCCAATTATTCGTGGCTCTGCTTTGTTAGCATTGCAAGGTGATGAAAGTCCGATTGGTATGCCTTCGGTTATCAAATTGGTTGAAGCGTTAGATACTTACATTCCTTTGCCTGAGCGTGCTGTTGATGGTGCATTCTTAATGCCTATTGAAGATGTATTCTCGATTTCAGGTCGTGGTACAGTTGTTACTGGTCGTATTGAGCGTGGTATAGTTAAAGTTGGACAGGAAGTTGAAATTGTAGGTATTCGTCCAACTGTTGTTACAACTTGTACTGGCGTTGAAATGTTCCGTAAATTATTGGATCAGGGTGAGGCAGGTGATAACGTAGGTTTGTTATTACGTGGCACGAAACGTGATGATGTTGAGCGTGGGCAGGTTTTAGCGCACAAAGGCACAATCAAGCCGCACGCTTATTTTAACTCTGAAATTTACATCTTATCTAAAGATGAGGGTGGTCGTCATACACCATTTTTTAATGGTTACCGTCCTCAGTTTTATTTCAGAACCACTGATGTAACAGGTGCAGTAGAGTTGCCAGAAGGTGTTGAAATGGTAATGCCTGGTGATAACATCTCTGTGAAAGTGAAATTAATTTCACCAATCGCGATGGAAGATGGATTGCGGTTTGCAATTCGTGAAGGTGGTCGCACAGTAGGTGCAGGCGTTGTTGCATCGATTATCGAGTAAATAGTTTTACCACTTCGAAAGGAGTGGTTTATTGTTGTATCAAAAATTTGTCTGAAATAGGTCAGTAGTTCAATTGGTAGAATGGCGGTCTCCAAAACCGTTGGTTGGGGGTTCGATCCCCTCCTGGCCTGCCAGCAAATCATCTTATTTTTATAGCTCATCTTAAAAAGTCCGTACTTATGAATACGCAAACAGAGGCATCAACAAACGTTTTTGATGTTGTCAAACAAGTTTTTTCCGTCGTCTTTGTTATTGCTGGAATCACGGCGTTTTATCATTTTTCTGATGTTAAATTAATTTACCGTGTATTAGGTTTATTAACAGTGTCAGTTGCTGTTATTGCAATGCTTGCGACAACTGCCTGGGGCGTTGGTATTAGTGCATTTATTGTAGATTCAAAAATAGAAGTTAGGAAAATTGTCTGGCCAACTAGAGATGAGACCACTCGCACCACATTGTTGGTATTTGCGATGGTATCAATCGTCAGTTTAGTGCTCTGGCTGCTAGATACGTTTCTATTTTGGGGTGTGCGTTTGTTGACAGGGCAGGCGTAATATGTTGCAACGCTGGTATGTCGTTCAATCACAATCTAATTTTGAAAATAAAGTAAAGCTTGCTCTTCAAGAGCGTATTGTACGAGAAGGTTTAGACGCGCTTTTTGGTAAAATTCTTATTCCAACTGAAGAAGTTGTTGAGATGAAAATGGGGCAGCAACGAAAAAGTGAGCGCAAGTTTTTTCCGGGTTATGTTTTGGTTCAGATGGAATTGACTAATGAAACGTGGCATTTGGTTAAGGACACACCAAAAGTACTTGGGTTTATTGGTGGTACATCAGATCGGCCAGCACCAATTACAGAAAAAGAAGTCAACGCTATTTTGAATCGTATTGAGGATAGTGTTAATAAGCCTCGCCATAAGGTTTTATTTGGGGCAGGTGAAGTTATTAGAATTGTTGATGGACCATTTAAAGATTTTAATGGTGAAGTTGAAGAGGTTCTTTACGAAAAAAGTAAGTTAAAAGTAGCGGTACTTATTTTTGGTCGTGCAACACCTGTTGAGTTAAATTTCGATCAAATCGAAAAAACTTAATAAAGTTTTTAAATTTTTGTTAATTGTCTCTGGCTTTTTGAAGCTAGAGATTTTTTGTCTTAGGGGAGCTGAAAAGCGATTAACCCATTTTGGAGTAAGTTATGGCTAAAAAAATTACCGCCTATATTAAATTGCAGGTCAAAGCAGGTGAAGCAAATCCAAGTCCGCCAGTAGGTCCTGCATTGGGTCAGCGAGGTGTGAATATTATGGAGTTTTGCAAAGCATTTAATGCAAAAACTCAGGATGTTGAAAAAGGTTTGCCTTTGCCAGTCGTTATCACTGTTTATAGTGATCGTAGTTTTACGTTCATTACCAAAACTCCGCCAGCGTCAATTTTGTTGAAAAAAGCGTTAGGCTTGAAAAGCGGCAGTAGCAATCCAAATACTAAGAAAATTGGTACAGTAACTCGTCAGCAATTGGAAGATATTGCGAAAGTTAAAATGGAAGATTTGAACGCAGCCGATTTAGAAGGTGCTGTGAGAACGATTGCAGGCAGTGCGAAAAGCATGGGCTTAATTGTGGAGGGTTTGTAATGGCAAAGTTAACAAAAAAAGCAAAATTAATTCAATCTAAAGTTGATGCAACGAAACAGTATTCTGTAGTTGAAGCAGTTGCTTTATTGAAAGAATTAACCACTACAAAATTTTCTGAAGCGGTTGATGTCAGTATTAGTCTCGGTGTTGATCCACGTAAATCCGATCAAAACGTTCGTGGTGCAACTGTGTTGCCAAATGGAACCGGAAAAACTGTTCGTGTTGCTGTATTTACACAAGGTGCAAATGCTGATGCAGCAAGACAAGCCGGTGCCGATATTGTGGGTATGGATGATTTAGGTGAATTAGTTAAAAAAGGCGAAATGGATTTTGATGTAGTTATTGCATCACCAGACGCAATGCGTGTGGTAGGACAATTAGGTCAAATTTTAGGTCCTCGTGGTTTAATGCCTAACCCAAAAGTTGGAACAGTAACCACAGACGTTGCAACTGCTGTTAAAAATGCAAAATCAGGTCAGGTTCGTTACAGAACAGATAAAGGCGGTATTATTCATTGTACATTGGGCAAGGTAGCATTTGATGCAGCTGCAATCCAGGGTAATTTAGACGCCTTAATGGCAGATTTAAGAAGATTAAAACCCTCAACATCGAAAGGTGTTTATGTTAAAAAAATTACATTATCATCAACTATGGGTCCAGGCTTATGGTTAGATATGAGCGGTTTATAATCAATCAAACTTTGAGTTGCAGGGTTTTATCCTTGTAGCCGTCAAAGACCGCAGGGGTGTTTCACTTAATTATCCTGCGTAGGCGGAGCGTAACCAAATTGGTTCGTGCCGTGAGTTTAAACACACTGAAAAGTGTGAATTTTCAAGCTGAAAATTTTCAGAATTATTGGAGTAAGCTATGGCTCTAAATTTAGATAGCAAAAAAGCTGTCGTAGAAGAAGTTGCTGCATATGCCGCGAAAGCGCATTCCGCAGTTGCCGCAGAGTATCGTGGGTTGACCGTAACCGAATTAACTGAATTGCGTAAAACGGCTAGAGAAACAGGCGTTTATGTGCGAGTTGTAAAAAACACGCTAGCAAAGCGTGCTGTTTCGGGAACTGAATTTGAATGTATGCAAGAAGGTCTTGTTGGACCTTTGTTAATTGCATTTTCAATGGAAGATCCAGGTTCAGCTGGACGTTTAATCAGTAATTTTGCGAAAACACACGATAAACTTATCACTAAAATTGTCGCTATTGGCGGTCAATCTTATGGCGGTTCAGAGTTGCCACGTTTGGCGAATTTGCCTACACGCAACCAAGGTATTGCAATGTTGATGTCTGTTATGAGAGCACCAACCGAAAAATTTGTTCGGACGTTGGCAGCCCTCAGAGATCAGAAACAAGAAGCAGCCTAATTTTTATTTACTCGTTTAACCCCTATTTTAAAGGAACATACAATGGCAATTTCACACGCGGATATTTTAGACGCAGTTGCAAACATGACCGTTATGGAAATCGTTGATTTAATTTCAGCAATGGAAGAAAAATTTGGTGTTTCTGCAGCAGTCGCAATAGCGGCTCCAGTTGCAGCAGCAGCAGCAGTTGAAGAGCAAACTGAATTTGACGTAATTATGACTAGCTTTGGCGAAAACAAAGTTGCGGTTATTAAAGTTGTTCGTGGCATCACAGGTCTTGGCTTGAAAGAAGCTAAAGACGCTGTTGAAGGCGTTCCAACTCTAGTAAAAGAAGGTGTTTCTAAAGCAGAAGCAGAAGCCTTCAAAAAAGATTTAACAGAAGCTGGCGCAACAGTCGAAATCAAATAATTTTTGATTCACTGCTCAGGTTTTGCCTGATTTCTGAATGGGCTGGTGGCTTTTTTGTCACCGGCCTTTTGTTGCTTGCAATGATTTGCACAGTAAAACGTTCTACGACAAAAGGTTTTTAAGCGATATGACTTACTCTTTTACCGAAAAAAAGCGTATTCGAAATAACTTTGGGAAAAGCACAGAAGTGCTTGAAGTTCCCTATCTTCTCGCCACTCAAATCGATTCTTATGCTCATTTTTTACAAGCTGGTGTTAGTGTAGATGATCGTGAAACAACAGGATTACATGCGGCATTTTCAAGCGTTTTTCCTATTGAAAGTCATAACGGTTATGCCATTTTAGAATATGTGCGTTATCGTTTAGGTGACCCTGCTTTTGACGTGCGCGAATGTCAACAACGTGGTGCAACGTATGCAGCATCGTTGCGTGTTATGGTTCGATTAGTTATTTATGATAAAGAAGCAGCAGCTTCTGCAAAAGTCGTAAAAAATATACAGGAACAAGAAGTCTATATGGGCGAATTGCCTTTAATGACAGACAATGGCACATTTGTGATTAATGGTACCGAGCGTGTTATCGTTTCACAATTACACCGTTCGCCTGGCGTATTTTTCGATCATGACAAAGGAAAAACACATTCGTCAGGGAAATTATTATTTAATGCTCGTGTAATTCCATACCGTGGTTCATGGCTCGATTTCGAGTTTGATCATAAAGATTGCGTTTTTGTGCGAATCGATCGTCGTCGTAAGATTCCTGCTACAATTTTGTTACGCGCCTTAGGGTACGATAATGAAGACATGATTAAAATGTTCTTTGAAACCAATAAATTCACCGTCAACAAAGATTCTTATATTTACCATATTGTACCAGAGCGTCTACGTGGTGAAATCGCCGCGTTTGATATTAAAGATGGCAATCAAGTTTTAATTGAAGAAGGAAGGCGGATAACTGCTAAGCATGTCCGTGATATTAACAAAGTCGGGTTAACTTCATTTGAAGTTCCCAGAGAATATCTGCTAGGAAAAATTTTAGCGCATAACATTATTGATAAAAAAACAGGTGAATTGATTGCACACGTTAATGATGAATTAACAGGTGTTATTATTGATCGTTGTATTGAAGCGGGTGTAAGTGATTTTAATACGCTATACGTAAATGATTTAGATCGTGGTGCATATATTTCAACTGCGATGGGTTCTGATACTACTTCAAGTACATTAGAAGCGTTAGTTGAAATTTACCGTATGATGCGTCCTGGTGAACCACCAACTCGTGAATCGGCTGAAAATTTATTTCAAAATTTATTTTTCATAGCTGATCGTTATGATTTATCGGCTGTCGGACGAATGAAATTTAATCGTCGTTTAGGGCGTGAAGAAATTATTGGTACAGGCACCTTAACAAAAGCCGATATTATTGATGTTTTAAAAGAATTGATTTCAATTCGTAACGGTAACGGGATTGTAGATGATATTGATCATTTAGGTAATCGTCGTGTACGTTCAGTAGGTGAAATGATTGAAAATCAATTCCGTGTTGGTTTGGTTCGTGTTGAACGAACGGTTAAAGAGCGATTAACTTTAGCGGATTCTGAAGGTTTAGTACCACAAGAAATCATTAATGCAAAACCTGTTTCAGCGGCAATCAAAGAGTTTTTTGGCTCAAGTCAATTGTCGCAATTTATGGATCAAAATAACCCATTATCACAAGTCACGCATAAACGCCGTGTATCTGCGTTAGGACCTGGTGGTTTAGCACGTGAACGTGCTGGTTTTGAAGTTCGTGACGTTCACGCGACACATTATGGTCGTGTTTGTCCGATTGAAACACCTGAAGGGCCAAACATTGGTTTGATTAATTCATTGTCAGTTTATGCTCGTACCAACAGTTACGGATTTTTAGAAACTCCTTATCGTAAAGTAATTAATTGCAAGGTAACTGATCAAGTTGATTATTTATCAGCAATCGAAGAAGGCGAGTTTGTTATCGCGCAGGCTAGTGTTCCAGTTGATTCAACAGGGAAATTGGTTGATGGATTGGTATCTTGCCGACATAAAGATGAATTTACGTTAGCAATGTCACCTACTGTTCAATATATGGATGTGTCATCGAAGCAAATTGTATCTGTTGCTGCTTCAATTATTCCATTTTTAGAGCATGATGACGCGAATAGAGCGCTCATGGGTTCGAACATGCAACGTCAAGCTGTTCCAACTTTATGTACTGAAAAACCGTTAGTCGGAACCGGTATGGAGCGAACTGTTGCGAAAGATTCTGGTGTGTCAGTCGTTGCAACTCGTGGTGGTAAAATTGAATCAGTAGATGCCGCTCGAATTGTAGTGCGCGTGAATGATACAGAAACAGAAAACGGCACGTCAGGCGTTGATATTTATAATTTAATTAAATATACCAGATCAAACCAAAATACTTGTATCAATCAAAAACCGCTCGTTAAAGTTGGTGATAAAGTACAAGCTGGCGATATTATGGCAGATGGACCTTCGACCGACATGGGTGAATTAGCACTCGGTCAGAATATGCTTGTAGCTTTTATGCCTTGGAATGGTTACAACTTTGAAGATTCAATTTTAGTTTCTGAGCGTGTGGTAAAAGAAGATCGTTTTACTACAATTCATATCGAGGAAAAGACTTGTATTGCCCGCGATACTAAACACAGTCCTGAGGAAATTACAGCTGATATTCCAAACGTGAGTGAAGAAGCATTATCAAAACTGGATGAATCAGGCATTGTTTATGTTGGTGCGGAAGTCAAAGGTGGTGATATTTTAGTCGGAAAAGTTACACCAAAAGGTGAAACTCAACTCACACCAGAAGAAAAGCTATTACGAGCAATTTTCGGTGAAAAAGCGGCAGATGTTAAAGATACATCATTGCGTGTTCCAGGTAGCATCGAAGGGACAGTGATTGATGTGCAAGTTTTTACTCGTGATGGCGTAAAAAAAGATAAGCGTGCTTTAGACATTGAGGAAGAGCAAATCAAAAGCTACCGCAAAGATTTAGATGACCAAATTAAAATTTTGGAAGGTGATATCTTTGCTCGTGTTGCCAAAGAAGTGGTTGGTAAAATCGCGCAAGTGGGTAAAGATTTGAGTGCTGGGGATGAACTCACTGCAAAATATCTGAAAAACTTAAAGCCTTCAGATTGGTTCAAACTCAAAATGAAAGATGACGAGTTGAATAAGTTATTAGATATAACCGAAAAACAAATCGAGCAGCAACGTAAAGATTTCGATGCTAAGTTTGAAGATAAAAAACGTAAGATTACAATGGGTGATGACTTACCACCTGGTGTATTGAAAATGGTGAAGGTGTATTTAGCAGTTAAGCGCCGTATTCAACCTGGTGACAAAATGGCGGGGAGACACGGAAATAAAGGTGTTATCTCTATGATTCGTCCCATTGAAGATATGCCTTACACTGCTGATGGGAATCCTGTTGATATCGTATTAAATCCGTTAGGTGTACCTTCAAGGATGAACGTTGGGCAGGTTTTAGAAACGCATTTAGGCTGGGCGGCAAAAGGTCTTGGTATTAAAATTGGCAAAATGCTCGAAGCAAAATACGATGAATCGAAAGGTAAAGTAAAAGCGATTCGTGAATATCTCGATAAAATTTATAATGGTAGTGGACGTAAAGAAGATTTAAATTCGTTTAGCGATGCTGAAATTTTAGAAATGGCATCAAATTTGATTGCTGGCGTGCCTATGTCATCACCAGTGTTCGATGGTGCAGACGAAGAAGATATTCGTAGAATGTTACGTTTAGCAGATTTACCTGAAGATGGTCAAACGTGGTTATTTGATGGATTAACAGGTGAGCGATTTGAGCGTAAGGTCACTGTTGGATACATGTATATGTTGAAATTGAACCATTTGGTTGACGATAAAATGCACGCTCGCTCCACTGGACCTTATAGTTTAGTGACGCAACAACCGTTAGGTGGTAAGGCGCAATTTGGCGGGCAACGCTTCGGTGAAATGGAAGTTTGGGCATTGCAAGCCTATGGTGCAGCATATACATTGCAAGAAATGCTTACTGTTAAATCTGACGACGTAACCGGAAGAACACGAATGTATAAAAACATCGTAGATGGCGACCATAAAATGGAAGCGGGTATGCCAGAATCCTTTAACGTATTAATTAAAGAAATTCGTTCATTAGCAGTCAATATTGAATTAGAACGAGAATAATCTAGGCACAAGTCAGTCTACAAGGCGCATATTGCGCCTTGTGCTTTTAAACGTATTTTAAAGAGGACAAGCTCTTGAAAGATTTAATGAATTTCTTAAAGCGTCAAAATCGCGCAGAAGATTTTGACGCAATTAAAATCGGTTTAGCTTCACCAGAAGTAATTCGTTCGTGGTCGTACGGCGAAGTCAAAAAACCAGAAACTATCAATTACCGCACATTCAAACCTGAGCGTGATGGTTTATTCTGTGCCAAAATTTTTGGACCAGTTAGTGATTATGAATGTTTGTGTGGCAAATATAAGCGCTTAAAGCATCGTGGTGTAATTTGTGAAAAATGTGGTGTTGAAGTCACATTGTCAAAAGTACGACGTGATCGTATGGGGCATATTGATTTAGCCAGTCCGGTTGCGCATATTTGGTTTTTAAAGTCTTTACCTTCGCGTATCGCTTTATTACTTGATATGACATTGCGTGAAATTGAGCGCGTATTGTATTTTGAATCTTTTGTTATTTTGGATGCTGGTGATACATCGCTGACGAAAGGTACGCTACTAACTGATGACGAATTTCAAGATTATTCAGAACAATTTGGTGATGATTTCACTGCTAAAATGGGTGCTGAAGCAATTTATGAGCTATTAAAATCGATTGATTTAAAAGCTGAAGTTGAGATTTTAAAACAAGAAATAAATGCAACAAGCTCTGAAACTAAAATTAAAAAATACGCTAAACGCCTCAAAGTAATGAGCGCATTATTGGTATCCAATAATCGTCCTGAATGGATGGTTTTGAATGTTTTACCCGTTTTACCTCCGGAATTGCGTCCATTAGTACCACTAGATGGTGGGCGATTTGCAACATCAGATTTAAATGATTTATACCGTCGTGTAATCAATCGGAATAATCGATTGAATCGTTTATTAGATTTAAGTGCGCCTGATATTATCGTTCGTAATGAAAAACGAATGCTGCAAGAATCTGTTGATGCCTTACTTGATAATGGTCGTCGTGGTCGCGCTATTGCAGGAACAAATCGCCGTCCGTTAAAATCGCTTGCAGATATGATTAAAGGTAAGCAAGGAAGATTCCGTCAAAATTTACTCGGAAAACGGGTTGATTATTCCGGACGCTCGGTTATCGTTGTTGGACCTTCGTTACGCTTGCATCAATGTGGCTTACCTAAAAAAATGGCATTGGAATTATTCAAACCATTCATTTTTAGTAAATTACAATTCCGTGGGTTAGCAACAACAATTAAAGCCGCGAAAAAAATGGTTGAGCGTGAAGGAGCGGAAGTTTGGGATATTCTTGAGGAAGTGATTCGCGAACATCCAATTTTGTTAAATCGTGCGCCAACCTTGCACAGATTAGGAATTCAAGCGTTTGAACCAACATTAATTGAAGGCAAGGCTATTCAATTGCATCCATTAGTTTGTAGCGCGTTTAATGCTGATTTTGATGGGGATCAAATGGCTGTACACGTTCCTTTATCTATTGAAGCACAATTAGAAGCGCGGACGTTAATGATGGCGACGAATAATATTTTGTCTCCCGCAAATGGTGAACCAGTTATAAACCCATCACAAGATGTGGTTTTAGGGCTTTATTATATTAGTCGAGAAAGAGAAAATGCGATCGGAAACGGCAGTATTTTCGTTAGTATCGGTGAAATTCATAAAGCTTTAATGGAAAAGTCGGTGGAATTGCAATCTAAAATTGAATTGCGAATTACTGAAAAAATAACTGATAAAGCAGGTGTTGTTACTCATAAAACACATCGTGTAAAAACGACTGTAGGGCGGGCGTTGATTTGGGAAGTTATTCCTGAAGGAATGCCGTTTGAAAAAGTAAATTGTGATATGACGAAAAAGAATATCTCCAACTTGATTAACCATGGTTATCGTTACATGGGTAACAAAGATACAGTAATTTTGGCGGATCAGTTGATGTATTTGGGCTTCAAATATGCAACGCGTTCTGGCATTTCATTCGGCATCGAAGATATGGTGATTCCAGCTAAAAAGGGCGATATTCTTGCTGCTTCAAATGCTGAAGTGAACGAGATCCAACGTCAATATAGTGAAGGTTTAGTTACCGACGGTGAGCGTTATAATAAGGTTGTCGATATTTGGTCACATGCAAACGATAGAATTGCTGATGTAATGATGAAAGGTTTGGGGAAAGAACCTTATATTGATGAAAATGGCGATACGAAAGAGCAAAAATCATTTAATTCTGTCTTTATGATGGCCGATTCTGGTGCTAGAGGTTCGGCGGCACAGATTCGGCAGTTAGCGGGTATGCGTGGTTTGATGGCAAAACCAGATGGCTCAATTATTGAAACGCCAATTACCGCTAATTTCCGTGAAGGTCTTGATGTTTTACAGTACTTTATTTCGACTCACGGAGCACGTAAAGGTTTGGCGGATACGGCGTTAAAAACTGCGAACTCGGGTTATTTGACTCGTCGATTAGTAGATGTTGCTCAAGATTTAATTATTAGTTCACAAGATTGCGGTACAAGTAATGGTTTGTTGATGACCCCTATTATTGATGGTGTTAATGTGGTTGAGTCTTTGTCAGAGCGAGTGCTTGGACGAGTTGCAGCCGTTGATATTATGGATAAATCAGGAGAGCATATTGTTGCACCTCGCGGAACGTTTTTGGATGAAGATTGGGTCTTAAAACTAGAAGAAAATGCAATAGATCACGTTATCGTGCGTTCAATTATCACTTGTGAAAGTCGCCATGGTGTTTGTGCTTCATGTTATGGTCGTGATTTGGGTCGTGGGCATTTGATAAATATTGGTGAGGCTGTAGGTGTTATCGCAGCGCAATCGATTGGTGAGCCTGGTACGCAGCTTACAATGCGGACCTTCCATATTGGTGGGGCGGCATCTCGTGACGTGGCTATTAGTAAAGTTGAAGTTAAGTCTGAAGGAACACTTCGTTTAAGTAACTTGAAAAGCGTTGTTAATCGTGAAGGTAACCTTGTCGCGGTATCACGTTCTGGTGAGGTTGTTGTAATGGACGAATATGGGCGTGAACGCGAACGCTATAAAATTCCTTATGGCTCAGTAATTTCCAAAAAAGAAGGTGAGCACGTTAATGTTGGTGACATTATCGTCACCTGGGATCCATTTACACATCCCGTTATAACGGAAGTCGATGGTCTTATTGAGATGAAAGATTTCATTGAAGGTGTAACGGTTCAAAAGCAATCAGATGAAATTACGGGGTTAAGTTCAGAGGTTGTTATCGATCCGAAACAGCGCGGAAGTGCCGGTAGAGAATTACGTCCAATGGTGAAATTGTTAGACGTGAATGGCGGTACAATTTACCTTCCAG
This sequence comes from Methylococcaceae bacterium, assembly GCA_014191975.1. Lineage (GTDB taxonomy): Bacteria > Pseudomonadota > Gammaproteobacteria > Methylococcales > Methylomonadaceae > UBA10906. The sequence goes on from BJHG01000002.1 coordinate 61,737, forward strand.
GAACTGAAATTGCAGCACAATACTTTTTGCCATCGGGTGCGATTGCTAGCATTAAAAATGGTGGTGAAGTAAAAATCGGTGATGTTTTAGCTCGTATTCCGCAAGAATCGAGCAAAACTCGTGATATTACTGGTGGTTTGCCACGAGTAGCTGATCTGTTTGAAGCTCGTAAAACTAAAGACCCCGCAATTTTAGCAGAGGCAACAGGTACGATTTCGTTCGGTAAAGAAACAAAGGGTAAACAGCGTGTTTCGATTACTGATGCAAATGGTGAGCAGTTTGAAACTTTAATCCCTAAATGGCGACACATTACTGTATTTGAGGGTGAGCAAGTTGAAAAAGGTGAAACTATTGCAGAGGGCGAATTGACTCCGCATGATATTTTACGTCTTCGTGGAATTGAAGAATTAGCTAATTATTTGGTTAAAGAAATTCAAGATGTATACCGTTTACAGGGTGTTAAAATCAATGATAAGCACATTGAGGCGATTATTCGTCAAATGTTACGAAAAGTTGAAATTACAGCCGGTGGTGATACGATTTTCTTGAAAGGAGAGCAAGTAGAGCGGACGGCTATGCGTGAGGAGAATGATCGTGTGGAAGTAGCAGGGAAAATCCCAGCAAGTTATGAATCAATTTTGTTAGGGATTACGAAAGCATCGCTAGCGACTGAGTCGTTTATTTCAGCAGCATCTTTTCAAGAAACAACACGAGTTTTGACTGATGCAGCGGTTCGTGGGTTGAGTGATAATTTATTGGGATTGAAGGAAAATGTGATTGTCGGTCGATTAATTCCAGCTGGAACAGGATTGGCTTATCACGAAAGCAGGCGGCAACGTTTTACAGCAATGGCTGAACAGGTTATTGAAATTGATTCGTCATCAATGATTGATGTCGATGATGTAGAGGAAGCTTTGAAGCAAGCGTTAAGCATTTAGAATATTTAGGCTTGACCTAATATGAAATAATCAGTATTATAATCTGCTACAGTCAGCTATTGTGCTTTAATTTATTTAAGTTGAAGTCAGTCAGTACCGTTTTGGCAAGTTGTTTTATTGAACTGACAGTTAAAAATATATTTCGGAGTAAAAAAATGGCAACGATCAATCAATTGGTTCGCAAGCCTAGAGCTAAAAGAATAGAAAAAAGTAATGTTCCTGCTTTGGAAGCGTGTCCGCAGCGAAGAGGTGTTTGTACTCGTGTTTACACTACTACACCTAAAAAGCCTAACTCTGCTTTGAGAAAAGTAGCTCGTGTTCGTTTAACAAACGGGGCAGAGGTAAGTAGTTATATTGGTGGTGAAGGTCATAATTTACAAGAGCATTCTGTGGTTTTGATTCGTGGTGGTCGTGTAAAAGATTTGCCAGGTGTTCGCTATCACGTTGTGCGTGGCAGCCTAGATGCTTCAGGTGTTAATAATAGAAAATGTGGTCGTTCTAAGTATGGAACGAAACGTCCTAAAGGTTAATTGGTAAATAAATGTCAAGAAGAAGAGTAGCTACAAAAAGAGAAATTATTCCAGATCCTAGATTTGGCAGCGTAATGTTGACCAAGTTTATGAATATGATTATGGAAAGCGGCAAGAAATCAATTGCTGAAAGTATTATTTATGGCGCGCTAGATGCAATTGAGCGCAAGGGCCATGAAACACCGTTAGATATTCTTTCTAAGGCATTGGAAAATGTTCAGCCTCGTGTCGAGGTTAAATCGCGCCGTGTTGGTGGTGCAACGTATCAAGTGCCGGTTGAGGTTCGTCCTGCGCGTCGCTTGGCGTTATCAATGCGTTGGTTGATCGATGCTTCTCGTAAAAGAAATGAGCGTACGATGGCAGCTAAGTTGGCTGGTGAGTTGATGGATGCGTTTGAGGGTCGTGGTTCCGCTGTCAAAAAGCGTGAAGATACACATCGTATGGCTGAAGCGAATAAAGCATTCTCTCATTACCGTTGGTAGAAAGGTTAATTAGTAGTTGTGGCACGAAAAACACCGATAGAAAGATATCGTAATATTGGTATCATGGCTCACATTGATGCTGGTAAGACTACGACCACGGAGCGTATTCTCTATTACACCGGTGTTTCCCATAAAATGGGTGAGGTTCATGATGGTGCTGCTGTTATGGATTGGATGGTGCAAGAGCAGGAGCGAGGTATTACAATTACGTCTGCAGCAACAACTTGTTTTTGGAGTGGTATGCGTGGTCAGTATGATGAGCATCGTATTAATATTATTGATACGCCTGGTCACGTTGACTTTACGATTGAAGTAGAGCGGTCATTGCGAGTTTTAGATGGTGCTTGTGCTGTTTTGTGTGCTGTTGGTGGTGTTGAACCTCAGTCTGAGGCTGTTTGGCGGCAAGCTGATAAATATGAGGTTCCGCGATTAGTCTTTATTAATAAAATGGATCGCATTGGTGCTGATTTTTTTGGTGCGGTTGATCAAATAAAAACTCGTTTAGCTGCAAGTCCTGTGTTGTTGCAATTGCCCATAGGTAAAGAAGATGGTTTTGAAGGTGTTGTTGACCTAGTTAGAATGAAAGCTATTTATTGGCGTGACGTTAATATGGGTTTGACATTTGATGAGTCTGATATTCCTATTGATTTAATTGAAGATGCTAAAAATTGGAGAGCTGCTCTTGTTGAATCGGCTGCTGATATCAGTGATGAGTTAACGGATAAATATTTAGAAGTTGGCTCATTGACTAATGAAGAAATTAAGCGCGCCATTCGGTTGTTGACAATTGCCAATAGAATAGTGCCTGTATTTTGTGGTACTGCTTTTAAGAATAAAGGTGTTCAAGCTTTACTAGATGCTGTAATTGATTATTTGCCAGCCCCGACAGATATAATGCCTGTTAAGGGTGCGTTAGGTGATGGTGTTTCTTTATCTGTTAGGGCGTCTAATGATGTAGAGCCTTTTTCAGCATTGGTGTTCAAAATTTCAACTGATCCTTTTGTGGGTATGCTAGCCTTTTTTAGGGTTTATTCTGGTATCTTGTCTATCGGTGATACTGTTTTTAATGCTTCAAAAATGAAGCGTGAGCGAATTGGAAAGATTGTTCAATTACATGCAAATAGTCGAGAAGAAGTAAAAGAAGTTTTCGCTGGCGATATTGCGGCAATTATTGGATTAAAAGATATTACCACCGGTGACACACTTTGTGATATGAAAGAGCTAATTATCTTGGAAAAGATAATTTTTCCAGAGCCTGTTATTTCGATTGCAATTGAGGCAAAAACTAAATCTGACCAAGATAAAATGGCTGTTGCGTTGGAGCGATTGACGCAAGAAGATCCGTCTTTTAAAACAAGTGTTGATCCTGATTCAGGGCAATTAGTTATTTCTGGAATGGGTGAATTGCATTTAGATATTATTGTTGATCGCATGAAGCGAGAGTTTAATGTTGATGCATCTGTCGGTACTCCCCAAGTCGCTTATCGTGAAACAATTAATGGATTTTTTGAGCAAGAGACAGAGTTTTCAAGGCAAATGGGTACAAAAGCACAATATGCTCATATCAATTTGCGATTAGAGCCGTTAGAACGTGGCTTAGGGTATCAATTTGTAAGTGATGTGCCAAAAGGAGTTGTTCCAGTTGAGTATGTTCAAGCTGTTGATAAAGGGATTCAAGATCAGCTTCGTGGTGGTGTTTTAGCGGGTTATCCTGTTTTAGATGTAAAGGTGACATTGTTCAATGGTTCTTATCACGATGTTGATTCCAGTGAATCTGCTTTTCGTGCAGCCGGCGCGATGTGTTTTAGGGACGGCGCTAAAAATGCCAATCCAACTTTGTTAGAGCCAATGATGCGTGTTGAAGTGATTACTCCTAATGATTATATGGGAGATGTTGTTGGTGATATTAGTAAACGACGTGGTGTTATTCAGTCTATGAAAGATAGTGCGTTTGCAAAAGTGATTAACTGTGAAGTGCCGTTGTCAGAAATGTTTGGTTATGCTACCGATTTGCGTTCTTTATCGCAGGGCCGGGCAACATACAGTATGCAGTTTGAAAAATACAGTGAAGTGCCGTCGCATATTACTGAAGCAATCATTAAAAGATTTTTATAAATTTGAATTATTTTAAGGTGTAACTCATGGCTAAAGAAAAATTTTCGCGTAGCAAACCGCATGTCAACGTTGGTACAATTGGCCACGTTGATCACGGTAAAACTACATTAACTGCGGCATTAACTAGTGTAATGGCTAAATTGCACGGTGGAGCAGTAAAAGCATTTGATCAAATTGATAATGCACCGGAAGAGAGAGCGCGTGGTATAACTATTGCTACATCTCATGTTGAATATGAATCAACGGTGCGTCATTATGCACACGTTGACTGTCCTGGTCATGCTGATTATGTAAAAAACATGATTACAGGTGCTGCACAAATGGATGGTGCTATTTTGGTTTGTTCAGCTGCTGATGGTCCGATGCCACAAACCCGTGAACACATTTTGTTGTCACGTCAGGTTGGTGTTCCATATGTGGTTGTTTTCTTAAATAAAGCTGATATGGTTGACGATGAAGAGTTGATTGAATTGGTTGAAATGGAAATCAGAGAATTGTTAGATATGTACGAATTTCCTGGTGATGATACGCCAATTATTCGTGGCTCTGCTTTGTTAGCATTGCAAGGTGATGAAAGTCCGATTGGTATGCCTTCGGTTATCAAATTGGTTGAAGCGTTAGATACTTACATTCCTTTGCCTGAGCGTGCTGTTGATGGTGCATTCTTAATGCCTATTGAAGATGTATTCTCGATTTCAGGTCGTGGTACAGTTGTTACTGGTCGTATTGAGCGTGGTATAGTTAAAGTTGGACAGGAAGTTGAAATTGTAGGTATTCGTCCAACTGTTGTTACAACTTGTACTGGCGTTGAAATGTTCCGTAAATTATTGGATCAGGGTGAGGCAGGTGATAACGTAGGTTTGTTATTACGTGGCACGAAACGTGATGATGTTGAGCGTGGGCAGGTTTTAGCGCACAAAGGCACAATCAAGCCGCACGCTTATTTTAACTCTGAAATTTACATCTTATCTAAAGATGAGGGTGGTCGTCATACACCATTTTTTAATGGTTACCGTCCTCAGTTTTATTTCAGAACCACTGATGTAACAGGTGCAGTAGAGTTGCCAGAAGGTGTTGAAATGGTAATGCCTGGTGATAACATCTCTGTGAAAGTGAAATTAATTTCACCAATCGCGATGGAAGATGGATTGCGGTTTGCAATTCGTGAAGGTGGTCGCACAGTAGGTGCAGGCGTTGTTGCATCGATTATCGAGTAAA
>BJHG01000002.1:67119-82869 GCA_014191975.1 Methylococcaceae bacterium
GGTGATAACATCTCTGTGAAAGTGAAATTAATTTCACCAATCGCGATGGAAGATGGATTGCGGTTTGCAATTCGTGAAGGTGGTCGCACAGTAGGTGCAGGCGTTGTTGCATCGATTATCGAGTAAAAATTATGTCTAATCAAACTATCAGAATTCGCTTGAAATCATTTGATCACAAATTAATTGATCAGTCGGCTAGTGAGATAGTAGAAACAGCAAGAAGAACGGGCGCTCAAGTTAAGGGTCCGATTCCATTGCCTACTAAAAAAGAACGTTTCACGATATTGGTTTCACCGCACGTTGATAAAGATGCGCGCGACCAGTATGAATTAAGAACATACAAAAGATTGCTAGACATTGTTGAGCCTACTGATAAAACAGTTGATGCCTTAATGAAGTTAGATTTAGCAGCTGGTGTTGATGTTCAGATTAAGTTGAATTAAGAATAGAGGAATTGGCTAATGTCAATAGGTCTTATTGGTCGTAAATGTGGTATGACCAGAATTTTTTGCGAAGACGGATCATCCGTTCCCGTTACTGTCTTGCAAATTGATTCAAATAGAGTAACGCAGATTAAAAGTATTGAAATCGATGGTTATCGCGCAATTCAAGTTGCAGCTGGTGATAAAAAAGCGTCTAAGGTAACCAAAGCAATGGCTGGGCATTATGCAGTTGCTAATGTTACAGCAGGTCGTGGTCTTTGGGAGTTTAGGCTTGAAGAAGGCGAATCTTCAGAATTCGGCTTAGGGTCAGAATTGCCTTTAAGTATTTTTTCCGCAGGTCAAGTAATTGACGTACAGGGTAAAAGTATAGGTAAAGGTTTTGCTGGTGGTGTAAAAAGACATCATTTTAGTATGCAGGATGCTACTCATGGTAACTCGTTATCACATCGTGTATTGGGTTCTATTGGTATGTGTCAAACGCCAGGTCGCGTTTTCAAGGGTAAAAAAATGGCGGGGCATTTAGGTGCTGAAAAAACTACTATTCAAAACCTTACGATTCACTCGATTGATACAGAAAGAAGTTTGATTTTGGTTAAAGGTTCTGTGCCTGGCGCAAAAGGTGGTAATGTTTTGATTACACCTGCTTCTAAAATGCGGAATAAGGTTTAAGTCATGGAATTGAAAATACCTAAATTAAATGAACAAAACGGCATTCAGGTTAGTGAAGCTGTGTTTGGACAGTCGTATAACGAAACTCTTGTACACCAACTAGTAACTCGTTACTTAGCTGGTGCAAGACAAGGTACGAAAGCACAAAAAACACGCTCTGACGTAAGTGGCGGTGGCATCAAGCCATGGAGACAAAAGGGAACAGGTCGCGCTAGATCGGGTACAACTCGAAGCCCATTATGGCGGACAGGTGGTGCAACTTTTGCTGCAAGACCACGTAATTACGATCAAAAATTAAATAAAAAAATGTTTCGTGTTGGTGTTCGTTCAATTTTATCCGAATTGTTGCGTCAGAATCGTTTGATTATAAGTGCTGAAGTGTTGGCTGATACGCCAAAAACTAGAGCATTACGTGCGCAATTGGATGCTTTTGATTCAAAGCGTACTTTGATTGTTGTGAGTCAAGTTGATATGAATTTAGCTTTGGCTTCTAGAAACATTCCTTATGTTGAAGTGGTTGAGGCTGCTAATTTAAATCCTGTTCTATTGGTTGCGGCCGATAAAGTGATTGTAACGCCGAGTGCGTTACAGCAATTAGAGGAGCGTTTAGCATGAGTACGAATTTGTATCAGTTGACTCGCGTTTTAGAAGCACCAATTATTTCTGAAAAAAGTAGTATCGTTGCAGAAAGAGATAAGCAAATTGTTTTCAAAGTGCAAAAAAATGCAACAAAAAAACAAGTAAAAAATGCCGTCGAAGCAATGTTTAATGTCGAAGTGGATGCTGTACGTGTTTTAAACGTAAAAGGCAAACAAAAAAGATTTGGGCGTTTATTGGGTCAGCGTTCTGACTGGAAAAAAGCTTATGTTAAGCTGAAAGAAGGTCATGATATTGAATTCGCGTCGGCTTAATTGATTAGAAAAGGAAACGGTAAAAAGTTATGGCGATTATAAAGTCAAAACCGACCTCCCCTGGATCGCGGTTTGTAGTAAGAGTTAAAAATGACGAATTGCATAAAGGGAAGCCTTTTGCTGCGTTATTAGAGAAAAAAAGTAAAACGGGTGGTCGTAACAACAACGGTCGTATTACAACTCGCCATGTTGGCGGTGGTCACAAGCAACACTACCGTTTGATTGATTTCAAACGAAATAAAGTAGATATTCCAGCTGTTGTTGAGCGCTTGGAATACGATCCAAATAGAACTGCAAATATTGCGTTAGTTTTGTTCAAAGATGGTGAGCGTAGATATATTATTGCGCCTAAAGGTCTTGAAGCTGGGCAAGAAATTATTTCTGCTGAATTTACGCCAGTAAAAGTTGGAAATTGTATGCCATTGCGTAACATTCCAGTAGGTACGACTGTACATTGCGTGGAATTGAAGGCCGGTAAGGGTGCACAAGTTGCAAGAAGTGCGGGTGCTTCTGTTCAGTTAGTTGCGCGTGACGGTATTCATGCTACCCTACGCTTGCGTTCTGGTGAAATGCGTAAAGTTTTAGCAGATTGCAAAGCTGTTATTGGTGAAGTGTCTAATTCAGAACACAGTTTAATTTCTTTAGGTAAAGCTGGTGCATCAAGATGGCGTGGTATTAGACCAACCGTTCGAGGCGTTGTTATGAATCCAGTTGACCATCCACATGGTGGTGGTGAAGGTCGTACATCAGGTGGTAGACACCCTGTATCGCCTTGGGGTATGCCAACAAAAGGTTATAAAACAAGAAAAAACAAACGGACTGATAGTATGATTATTAGACGTCGTAAGTAAAATAGAGGGGAATCAACGTGCCGCGTTCAATTAAAAAAGGTCCTTTTATTGATCATCATCTTTTTAAAAAAGTTGAAGATGCTGTGAAAAGCAGTAGTAGGAAACCGATTAAAACATGGTCAAGACGATCAATGATTATTCCTGATATGTTAGGCTTGACTATTGCAGTGCATAATGGCAAGTTACACATCCCAGTTCTTGTTACTGAGAACATGGTGGGTCATAAATTAGGCGAATTTGCTCCGACCCGTACCTACAAAGGTCATGTCGCTGACAAGAAATCTAAGTAGGATATGGATGATGGAAATTTCAGCAAAATTAAGTAATGCGCCTTTATCTGCTCAAAAAGCACGGTTAGTTTGCGATCAAATTCGCGGATTGCCAGTTGAGAAAGCATTGAATATTTTAAAATTCAGTCCTAAAAAAGCCGCATTTATTGTAAAAAAAGTTTTAGAGTCAGCAATTGCTAATGCAGAGCATAATGAAAGTGCGGACATTGATGAATTAAAAGTGTCTACAGTATTTGTTAATGAAGCTGCGACATTGAAAAGATTTAAGGCAAGAGCTAAAGGTCGTGCGAACCATATCCTTAAAAGAACCTGCCATATCACCATTAAAGTTGCAGAAAGCGAGTAGGGGATAACATGGGTCAAAAAGTACATCCAATTGGCATTCGCCTTGGTATTGTTAAAGATTGGAATTCTCGTTGGTACGCCAACAGTCAAGATTATCCAGTTTTCTTACATCAAGATTTGAAAGTCAGAGAGTTTTTAAGAAAAAAATTAGCGCACGCATCAGTGAGCCGAATTCAGATCAATCGTCCTGCAAATAATGCACAGATTACTATTTATACTGCGCGTCCAGGTATTGTTATTGGTAAAAAAGGCGAAGATATCGAAGTATTGAAGCAAGAAATTGCCAAAATGATTGGCGTGCCTGTTCAATTGAATGTTGAGGAAATCAGAAAACCTGAACTTGATGCTTACTTAGTTGCCGAAGGCGTTGCACAACAGCTCGAAAAACGTATTATGTACCGCCGTGCAATGAAACGTGCTGTGACAAATACAATGCGTTTGGGTGCTGAAGGTATTAAGATTAATCTCGGTGGTCGTTTAAACGGCGCTGAAATTGCTCGTAGTGAATGGTATAGAGAAGGTCGTGTGCCTTTGCATACTCTACGTGCCGATATTGATTACGCAACAGCAGAAGCGCACACAACCTATGGAATTATCGGCATCAAAGTGTGGATTTTCAAAGGTGAAGTGTTTGATATAGATGCACACAAAGCGTCTATTAACCCTGAATCTAAGAAATAGTTGAAGGAATAAAAAGATGCTTCAACCTAAAAGAACAAAATTTCGCAAGCAGCATAAAGGCAAGAATAACGGTATTGCTGTACGTGGTTCATCTGTAAGTTTTGGTGAATTCGGTCTAAAATCAGTTAGTCGTGGTCGCTTAACAGCGCGTCAGATCGAGTCAGCACGTCGTGCAATTTCACGTCACGTTAAACGTGGCGGAAAAATTTGGATTCGTGTTTTCCCTGATAAGCCAATTACCGAAAAACCGCTAGCGGTTCGTATGGGTAAAGGTAAGGGTAATGTTGAGTATTGGGTTGCACAAATTCGCCCAGGTGCTATGTTGTATGAAATTCAAGGTGTATCTGAAGAGCTAGCTCGTGAAGCGTTTACACTTGCTGCTGCCAAACTACCCTTGAAAACACTGTTTACTGTACGGACGATAATGTGATGAAAGCAAGTGAATTACGTCAAAAATCGCGCGATGAATTATCGGTTGTATTGATTGAATTGGCACGAGAAAGTTTTACCCTTAAAATGCAAAAGGGTACTGGGCAATTGTCCAAAACCGCGCAAGTGAAAAAAGTACGACGTGACGTGGCTCGCGTTAAAACGGTTTTAAACGAAATGGCGAGAGCATAGTATGAGTGAAGATGGTAAAGTACGAACCATTACAGGAAAGGTTGTCAGCAATAAAATGGACAAAACGATTACTGTTTTGGTAGAGCGAGTGGTTAAACATCCAGTTTATGGAAAATACATCAAACGCTCAACAAAAATGATGGCTCATGACGAGCAAAATACTTGCCAAGAAGGTGATGTAGTTGCTATTACGTCGTGCCGTCCGATGTCTAAAAACAAAACTTTTAAATTAGTGCGGGTTTTAGAACCTGCTAAAAAATAATTTAATAGCTTAATTTATTATTTTTAGGAATAAATCATGATTCAGATGCAAACTAACCTTGAGGTTGCCGATAATAGCGGTGCGAAAAAGGTCATGTGTATCAAAGTGCTAGGTGGTTCACACAGGCGTTATGCTGGTATTGGCGATATTATTAAAGTTAGTATCAAAGACGCAATTCCACGCGGCAGAGTAAAAAAAGGTGACGTGTATAATGCGTTAGTTGTCCGCACGCGTAAAGGTGTGCGTCGTTCAGATGGTTCAGTTATTCGTTTCGATGGCAATGCAGCTGTTATTTTAAATAATAATTTGCAACCACTTGGTACACGAATTTTTGGTCCAGTAACCCGTGAGCTAAGAGGTGAGAAATTTATGAAAATTATTTCACTTGCTCCTGAAGTGCTATAAGAACAAGGCAAAAATTATGCAAAAAATCAAGAAAGGCGATGAAGTCATCGTACGTATCGGTAGGGATAGAGGTAAAACTGGTCGTGTGGTACAAGTCTTAAAAAATAACAAGCTTCTTATTGAAGGCATCAATCAAGTTAAAAAAACACAAAAACCAAACCCTAATGCAGGGATTCAAGGCGGTTTTATGGTGAAAGATATGCCGATTGAAATTTCAAATGTTGGTTTGTACAACCCTGTAACAAAAAAAGCGGATCGGGTAGGCTTTAGATTCTTAGATGATGGAAAAAAAGTCCGATACTTCAAATCAACTAACGAAGTTGTCGATGCGTAAGGTGAATCATGGCTAGATTAGAATCGGTATATAAAGAAACTGTTCGTCCTGCATTAATGGAGCAGTTCGGTTACAAATCGGTAATGCAAGCACCTCGTATTACTAAAATCACTCTTAACATGGGCGTAAGTGGCGCAGTTGCAGACAAAAAAGTTCTACAGTTTGCTGTTGGTGACATGGAAAAAATCGCAGGTCAAAAACCTATTATTACATTGGCAAGAAAATCGATTGCGGGATTCAAAATCCGTGACGATATGCCAATTGGCTGTAAAGTGACGTTGCGTAGCGATAAAATGTACGAATTTCTGGATCGTTTAATTAGTATCTCGATTCCTCGAATTCGTGATTTCCGCGGTTTAAACCCTAAAAGTTTTGATGGACGCGGTAATTATTCAATGGGTGTTAAAGAGCAAATCATTTTCCCAGAAATTGATTACGACCAAATCGATGTGTTGCGTGGTATGGACATCACCATTACGACGACAGCTCAAACCAACGAAGAAGGTTTGGCGTTGTTGAAGTTGTTTAATTTTCCATTTAAACACTAAGGGGTGATTGATTATGGCAAAAAAATCGATGATTGCGCGTGAAGAAAAACGCAAAGAGTTAGTCAAAAAGTACGCTGTTAAACGCAGCGCGTTGAAAGAAATCATTCGTGATCCTAACGCAGCTTTTGAAGATAAAGAATCTGCTCATTTGCAGCTTCAAAAATTACCTAGAGATTCCAGTGCCTCTCGTGTACGTAACCGTTGTAATTTAACAGGTCGTCCACATGGTTACTATCGTAAATTTGGCTTGAGTCGTAATAAATTACGTGAAGCAACAATGCGTGGTGACGTTCCTGGTGTTGTTAAGGCAAGCTGGTAGTCCTGGTGAATCAATTTTGGAGATTTAGAAAATGAGTATGACAGATCCAGTAGCGGATATGCTGACACGCATTAGAAACGGTCAGTCTGCTGGTAAAAAATTTATTAAACAGCCTTCGTCTAAACTTAAAGTATCGATTGCAAAAGTACTTAAAGAAGAAGGTTATATTACGGATTTTAGCACCGAAACAACTGGCTCTCACACAGAGATGACCGTTGAGTTAAAGTATTACAAAGGTGCACCTGTAATCGAAAACATCAAACGAATCAGCAGACCGGGTTTGCGGATTTATAAATCGAAAGACGAGTTGCCTAAAGTTCTCGGTGGATTGGGTGTCGCTATCGTGTCAACTTCAAACGGAGTAATGACTGATAGAGCCGCTCGTGCCATCGGACACGGCGGCGAAGTCATTTGCACTGTTTGCTAACATAAGGCGTAGTTATGTCAAGAATTGCTAAAGCCCCCGTTACTATTCCAAGTGGTGTGGACGTTCAAGTTGACGGCAACAACGTTACTGTAAAAGGTAGCATAGGTTTGTTGACGTTTAATTTTGATAGTTCAGTTAGTATGGAGATTACAGACAATGTGATTTCAATGCAGTGGAATAATGATGACAAAAAAGCAACTGCTCAAGCTGGTACAGCCAGAGCTATTGTAAATAATATGGTGACTGGCGTATCAGCTGGTTTCGAAAAAAAATTAACGCTAGTTGGCGTGGGTTACAGAGCACAGGCAAAAGAAAATATTCTTAGTTTGTCGCTTGGTTTTTCACATCTCGTTGACTTTGAAGTTCCAGCAGGCGTTTCAGTAGAGACTCCAAGTCAAACTGAAATCGTTCTTAAAGGTAGTGACAAGCAACTTGTTGGACAAGTTGCTGCGAAAATTCGAGCTTACCGTCCACCTGAACCCTATAAAGGTAAAGGCGTACGTTATTCGGATGAGCATGTTGCTAGAAAAGAAGCTAAGAAAAAGTAAGGTAGCGTGATGGATAAGAAACAAACTCGTATGAAACGCGCATTGAAATTGCGTAGTCAGATTAAAAAATTAAACGCTACTCGATTGTCAGTTCACAAATCGTCACAGCACATTTACGCACAAATTATTAGCGGCGATGGCACAGTAACCGTAGTAAGCGCTTCTACAAACCAAGCTGAATTAAAGTCTGGTTTGAAAAATACCAACAATATTGAAGCTGCAATTGCAGTTGGTAAACGTATTGCTGAAAAAGCTCTTGCAGCGGGTGTGACTAAAGTGGCTTTTGATCGCTCAGGTTTTAAATATCACGGTCGTGTGAAAGCACTAGCCGATGCCGCTCGTGAAGCCGGCTTGGAATTTTAGGAGATTACAATGGCTACAGCACCTACTCAACAAGGTAGCGCGGACGGCTTACAAGAAAAATTGGTTAACGTTAGACGAGTCGCAAAAGTAGTTAAAGGCGGCCGTGTTTTCGGTTTTACTGCATTAACAGTAGTTGGCGATGGTGAAGGTCGGGTCGGTTACGGCGTGAGTAAAGCCAGAGAAGTGCCGATTGCAATACAAAAATCGCTAGAGCAAGCCCGTAAAAATATGCGTAAAGTCGAATTGAAAGGAGATACCTTGCAATACGCTATTACGAATACAACTGGTGCGGCAAAGATTTATATGCAGCCTGCTTCCGAGGGTACTGGTATTATTGCTGGTGGTGTAATGCGTGCAGTATTTGAAGTTGTTGGTATACATAATGTTTTGGCAAAATGTATCGGCACAAACAATCCAATTAACGTGGTTCGTGCGACGATTAACGGTTTGACTGGAATGCACAATGCTCACCAAATTGCCGCAAAACGTGGCTTGCCTGTTGAAAAAATTACGGGGTAATGCGATGAGTACAAAATTAAGTGTCACAATGACAAAAAGTAGGTTTGGGCGTTTGCCTAATCATCAGGCATGTTTAAAAGGTTTGGGATTGCGTAAAATTAATCAAACAGTTATCGTGCTGAATACTCCTGAGAATAAAGGGATGATCAACAAAGTATCTTATATGCTTAAAGTTGAGGAGGTCTAATTATGTTTTTGAATACAATTAAAGCCGCTGATGGTGCGCGTAAAAAATCACGTCGTGTTGGTCGTGGTATTGGTTGCACAATGGGCAAAACCTGTGGTCGCGGTCATAAAGGTCAAAAAGCTCGTAGTGGTGGTTTCCACAAAGTCGGTTTTGAAGGCGGTCAGATGCCTTTGCAGCGTCGCTTGCCTAAAGTTGGTTTTACTTCTCACAAAGCGAAGTTTTCTTCTGAAGTGCGTTTAGGCGAATTAAATGGCTTGACTGCAGATGTGATTGATTTGAAGGTGTTGATTGACGCGAACATTGTTCCAATTTTTACGAAAGTTGCACGCATTATCAAATCGGGTACATTGACTAAAGCGGTCACTGTTAAAGGTGTAAAAGTAACAGTAGGCGCGAAAGAATCTATTGAAGCTGCTGGTGGCAAAGTAGAGGTGTAAGGTGAGTGTACCAAGAGCGCAAATGGCAAATAAAACGGGTGATTTCTCAGAGTTAAAGGCAAGATTGCTTTTTGTTTTGGGGGCTTTCATTGTTTATCGTGTTGGGGCACATATTCCTGTTCCAGGAATTGATCCTAAAGCTTTGGCAGCAATGTTTGCACAACAAAGTGGTTCAATTTTGGACATGTTTAACATGTTCTCGGGCGGTGCGTTGATGCGATTAAGTTTGTTTGCGTTAGGTATTATGCCTTATATTTCAGCATCTATCATTATGCAGCTCATGACTGTTGTTATACCGGCAATGGAGCAAATGAAAAAAGATGGTGAAATTGGAAGACGAAAAATTTCTCAGTTCACACGCTTTGGTACTGTTGTTTTAGCAACATTTCAAGCTATTGGTATTTCATTAGCATTACAAAATCAAACTGCTGGTGGCTTGTCTGTTGTATTAAATCCAGGCGTTAGTTTTGTGGCAATTACAACAATTACGCTAGTAACGGGTACTGTTTTTCTGATGTGGTTGGGAGAGCAGGTTACTGAACGCGGTATTGGTAACGGTATATCTATGATTATCTTTGCGGGCATTGTTTCAGGTTTGCCTAAGGCAATTGGTAGTACGTTTGAGTTAGTTAGAACAGGTGAAATGAGTAGTCCGTTTATTGTGTTGTTATTTCTTCTGTCTGTTTCAGTTACTATGTTGGTTGTGTTCGTAGAGCGTGGACAGCGTAGAATCGTGATTAACTATCCAAAAAGACAAGAAGGCCGGAAAATGTACGGTGGACAAAGCAGTTTCTTGCCTTTGAAATTGAATATGGCAGGCGTTATCCCACCCATTTTCGCATCAAGCATTATACTGTTTCCAGCAACGATTGCTGGTTGGTTTGGTAAAAGCGAAGGGTTCGGTTGGTTACAAGATATTGCAACTCTGCTGTCACCAGGACAACCAGTATATGTTATGTTTTACGCTGCAGCGATTATATTTTTCTGCTTTTTCTACACAGCTTTAGTTTTTAATTCAAAAGAAACTGCTGAAAATTTAAAGAAATCTGGTGCATTTTTACCCGGTATTCGTCCAGGTGCACAAACTAGCGCTTATATTGACAAAGTAATGACTAGATTGACGTTAATAGGTGCATTCTACATCACGTTAGTTTGTTTATTGCCAGAGTTTTTAATTGTTTATTGGAATGTTCCATTTTATTTTGGTGGAACATCGTTATTGATTATTGTTGTGGTTGTGATGGATTTTATATCGCAAATGCAAACACATATTATGTCACAGCAGTATGAAGGTTTAATGAAAAAAGCTAATCTTAAGAAGTAACGGTTAGCATATTTATTTATTTGAGAATCTTGGAGATTCCTATGAAAGTTCGTGCATCTGTAAAACCAATTTGCAGAAAGTGTAAAGTTGTAAAAAGACAAGGTGTTGTTCGGGTGATTTGCGAAGATGGCAGACACAAACAACGTCAAGGGTAATTTCTAATTGCTCAATTACTGTTATATGTTATAATTATATTGTTAACCTTAGAATATGTACTCAAGGGAGTATTTAAATGGCTCGTATCGCCGGGATAAATGTACCAGACAACAAACATACTGTTATCGCTTTAACTGCGATTTACGGTATCGGTCGCCAAACTGCAAGTGAAATTTGCAGTGAAGTAGGTGTGCTTCCTTCGGTAAAAATCAAGGATCTAGCTGAAGAGAAAATAGAAGCTATTCGTAGCGTCATTGCAAAAATGACTGTTGAAGGCGATCTTCGTCGCGAAGTTTCTATGAATATCAAACGTTTGATGGATCTTGGTTGTTATCGTGGAATTAGACATCGTAGAGGTTTGCCGTTAAGAGGTCAGCGTACAAGAACAAATGCGCGTACTCGTAAAGGCCCTCGCAAACCAATTAAAAGATAAGCACCAACTTAAAGAGTCTGAACTAATGGCAAGTCAAAATCGTTCAAGAAAACGTATCAAAAAAGAAGTTGCAGATGGTATCGCACATGTACATGCTTCTTTTAACAACACAATCATAACCATTACTGACAGAAAAGGGAATGCACTGTCTTGGGCTACTTCAGGTGGTTCCGGTTTTCGTGGTTCACGAAAAAGTACACCTTTTGCTGCACAGGTAGCTGCTGAAAAAGCAGGTGCTGTTGCACAGGAGTATGGCATGAAAAATCTTGATGTGTTAATTAAAGGACCTGGTCCTGGTCGTGAGTCTGCGGTACGTTCGCTCAACAATCTCGGCTTCAAAATCAACAACATCATTGACGTGACGCCGATTCCACATAACGGCTGCCGTCCACCCAAAAAACGCCGCGTATAGAGAAATTGGAGTACTAACATGGCAAGATATCTAGGACCTACCTGTAAATTAAGTCGCAGAGAAGGCACTGATTTATTTTTGAAAAGTAGAGGGAAGTCTCTCGAAAATAAATGTAAATTAGATCAAAGACCCGGTCAGCATGGCACGAAACGTGCTAGAAATTCCGATTACGCTACACAGTTACGCGCTAAACAACGTTTGCGTCGTATCTATGGTATTTTGGAAAAACAATTTAGAAATTACTATAAATCAGCCGATTTAAAAAAAGGTGCTACTGGTGAAAATCTGTTAAATCTTTTGGAATCAAGATTAGATAACGTAGTTTATCGCATGGGATTTGCTTGTACTCGCGCTGAAGCTCGTCAACTTGTATCGCATAAATCGATTCAAGTTAACGGTTCATTGATTAATGTACCATCTTATCAAGTTGCACCTGGTGATGTATTATCAATTAGAGAAAAAGCGAAAAAACAACAACGAATTATTGATGCATTGACTGTTACTGAACAGTATGGTTTTCCGTCATGGGTTGAAGTTAGCTCCAAAGACATGACTGGTAAATTTAGTAGTTTACCTGACCGTGTTGATTTAGGTACTGACATTAACGAACAACTTGTTGTGGAACTTTACTCTAAATAATTTTAGTTCCGAGGAATATAATAAATGCTTAGTTCTATCCCTAAATTGCTAAAACCAGAGTCAGTTGAGGTTGTAAGCGAGTCGCCAAATCACTCGAAGATCATTATCGAACCTTTAGAGCGTGGCTTTGGACATTCGTTGGGAAATGCACTGAGACGTGTTCTTTTGTCAACTATTCCAGGTTGTGCAGTTACATCTGTTGAAATTGAAGGCGTTTTGCATGAATACACCACTATTGAAGGTGTGCACGAAGACGTAATAGATATCTTGCTCAATTTGAAAAAATTGGCAATCATTGTTGAAGGTAAAGACGAAGCAGAGTTGACCATTTCTAAAAAAGGAGCTGGAATTGTCACTGCAGGTGATATTTCTTTACCGAATTACGTAAGTATTTTAAATCCTGATTCGGTAATTGCAAATTTGACGAGTACAGGTAATTTGAATATGAAAATTCGAGTTGGCCGTGGTCGTGGTTATGAGCCTGCAAGTGTTAGAAAGGCAAATCCAGATGCAAATTATCCTGTGGGTACTTTGCATTTAGATGCATCATTTAGTCCAGTTTTACGTGTTGCTTATCAAGTTGAGAGTACTAGAGTTGCACAGCGTACTAATTTGGATAAATTGATTATTGATTTGGAAACTAACG
The DNA here is from genome assembly GCA_014191975.1 of Methylococcaceae bacterium. Taxonomy (GTDB): domain Bacteria; phylum Pseudomonadota; class Gammaproteobacteria; order Methylococcales; family Methylomonadaceae; genus UBA10906. The sequence goes on from BJHG01000002.1 coordinate 79,890, forward strand.
GAACTATTGATCCGAAAGAAACAATTAAGCTTGCTGCAACAATTATTCATGATCAGCTATCCGTATTTGTTGATTTCAAAGAAGTAAGTGAACAACTCAGAGTAGAATATACGTCACCAGATGAGTCTATTGATCCAGTGCTACTACGTCCTGTAGACGATTTGGAGTTGACGGTTAGATCTGCTAATTGTTTGAAAGCAGAAAACATTTTTTATATCGGTGATTTGATTCAGCGTACAGAAGTTGAATTATTGAAAACGCCTAATCTAGGTAGAAAGTCTTTGACTGAAATTAAAGATATTTTGGCGTTGAAAGGATTATCTCTTGGAATGCGTCTTGAAAACTGGCCGCCAGAAGGTCTAGCCGAACATAATCAATCCATATCACACTAATTTTTAGGTTATTTTTAATATGAGACATCGTAAGTCTGGTAGACAACTCAATATGAATAGCAGCCACCGTAAGGCTCTGTTCAGTAATATGGCAAACTCGTTATTCAAACATGAGTTAATTAGAACTACTTTGCCAAAAGCAAAAGAACTAAGAGGTTTTGCTGAGCCTTTAATTACACTATCAAAAGAAGATAGTGTAGCTAAAAGACGTTTAGCATTTGCCCGTTTGCGTGACCGTGACATGGTGACTAAATTGTTTAATGAATTGGGTCCACGTTACAAAAATAGAGCAGGGGGTTATTTGCGTATTATGAAATGTGGGTTTAGAACAGGTGACAAAGCTCCAATGGCATATGTTGAGCTTGTAGACCGAGAAGCGTAAGTTATTGTTTCAAAAAAACGCCTATTAAATAGGCGTTTTTTTTTGCCTAAATTTAAAGTAATCCCAGTACGTCTTGCATATCAAATACTCCATTTTCTTTTTCAGCTAGCCATGATGCCGCACGAATTGCACCATTTGCAAATGTCATACGGCTAGTTGCTTTGTGCGTAATTTCTAAACGCTCACCATCATCAGCAAACATCACTGTATGTTCACCAACAATATCACCAGCACGAATTGTTGAAAATCCAATTGTTTTTTTATCACGTTCACCTGTATTGCCTTCGCGCCCGTAAATTGCACAGTTTTCCAAATTTCGTCCCAGTGTTTTTGCTACTACTTCACCCATTCGTAATGCTGTGCCAGACGGTGCATCGATTTTATGACGATGATGCGCTTCAATAATTTCAATATCTGTATAATCCCCCATTACTTTTGCCGTTATTTCGAGCAATTTCAATGACAAATTCACACCCACACTAAAATTTGGTGCAAAGACAATTGAGATGTCTTTTGCCGCTTGAGTAATTTGAGACTTTTGAGTTTCGTTATACCCCGTTGTACCAATGACAATTTTCTTTCCTGCTTTTCGGCAAATTTCAATATATTTCATTGAAACGTCTGGGCGAGTGAAATCAATTAATACATCAAAATCATTTAATTTTACATGTAAATCATCACTCACATTTACACCAATTGTTCCAATTCCTGTTAGCATTCCTGCATCTTTACCAATCACATCACTTCCAGCACGTGCAATAGCTACCGTTAATTCTGTTTCATTGTGCAAAAAAGTGGCTTTCACTAAATGCAACCCCATACGCCCTGTTACACCAACTACTGCAATTCGTGTCATAACCTAGCCCTTTAGTTTATCAAAGAAGTTTTTTACACCATCAAGCCAGCTTGATTCTTGTGGGCTGTGATGCATGCCTCCATTTGAAAGCGATTCACCTAATTTTGAAACCAGCGATTTTTGTTCTGGTGTTAATTTCACTGGTGTTTCGATCTTAACGGTACACATTAAATCACCCACTGCACCACCTCGAACAGGTTTTACTCCTTTACCGCGTAAACGAAAAACTTGCCCTGTTTGTGTTTCGGCAGGAATTTTCAATGCCGCTTTCCCCCCCAACGTTGGGACTTCGATTTCACCGCCTATACAGGCAGTTACAAAACTAATGGGGACTTCGCATGATAAATTTGCACCATCACGGCTAAAAATTGTGTGTCTTTTAACTTGAATTTCAATATATAAATCACCCGATGGAGCTCCCATTTGCCCTGCTTCACCTTCGCCAGTCAAGCGAATTCTGTCACCAGTATCAACACCTGCTGGAATTTTGGCTGACAACGTTTTTTCGTCTTTAACCCGTCCTTGACCGTGGCATTTACTGCATGGATCTTTGATTTGTTTTCCAGTACCACGACAGGTTGGGCAAGTTTGTTGCACCGTGAAAAATCCTTGTTGCATCCGAACTTGTCCGTGTCCATGACACATTGAACAGGTTACAGGTGCAGAACCTGCTTTTGCGCCAGAACCAGAGCAACTGTCGCAACTCACTAAAACAGGAATACGAATTTTCTGATCCGTCCCATGAACAGCTGCTTCTAAACTTATTTCAAGATTATAGCGTAAATCGGAGCCACGTTGACCGCCTTGTTGTGTACCACCACGTCTTCCGCCGAAAATATCACCAAACATATCACCGAATACATCACTAAAATCTCCCGCCCCTGCACCACTTCGACCGCCACCCATTGATTGATCGATACCAGCGTGACCAAATTGATCATAAGCCGAACGTTTTTTAGAATCAGATAAGATCTCGTAAGCCTCTTTGATTTCTTTAAATTTAGCTTCTGCCGCTTCAGGATTATTGACGTTTCTGTCGGGATGATGCTTCATCGCTAAACTGCGATAACTTTTTTTAATTTCCGCATCACTAGCGTTACGTTCTATACCAAGTATTTTGTAAAAATCTTCTTTAGTTGCCATTGCTTAATTATTTTTTGTGAAAAAGGTTAATGAATTTATGTATTATAAAGATAAAAATTGAAAAAAACGGCTTACGATACTAAAGTGGACCCCATTGTCCAGACAAATAATGTCTTAATTTAAGATAGAGTCTGTTTACACTCCAGCTGAATGGCGCTGTCCCATTTTTTTAAACCAGAACTGATGTTTCTGTTGTTGCGTATTTAT
>BJHG01000003.1 GCA_014191975.1 Methylococcaceae bacterium
CGCTAATCTGAAATCGGTCTTTGTCTGTAATTTGTTTATGTCCCATCAAATCCTACTTTTTATTCTATTTTTTTGATCACTTAGTTCTACCATTTTTCCGCTGTTGCATTTCATATTTGAATTCAGCTTTTACAAAAACTCAAAGAAAACCCGTTTGATTCTTCATTAAAAATGCACAAATTGCACGGTGAATTAAGCGAGTTTCACGCTTGCAGTTTGTCGCATGATTACCGAATTGCTTGTCTGTTTATAATTCAAAACGACATGATTTTTTTGGTTGATATTGGTAATCATGATGCGGTTTATTGAAAACTGGGGGCGGTTTTTTTGTTGTGTTATGATTTTTATTTTAAACTTTTGGAGGATTTATGATTTCTGTTCAAGCCATTGAGGATGCAATTCAACAATTACCAGAAACTGATTTAGCAGAATTACAACGTTGGTTTTCAGAATTTTATGGCAATATTTGGGACAAAAAAATTGAGCGCGATGCTGATGATAGAAAATTGAATGCGTTAGCGGCTGAAGCGTTAGCCGAATATCACAGTGGTTTATCGTGCATTGGGTGTCCCCGTTCCAGAAGGTGTGGTTTTGGAAGCCATGCGGCTTACGATAGATTAACTAGCTAAAAAACGCCTTCGATGAAAACTGGAGGCGTTTTTTTTGTGGTAAATTATTCGCGTTTCTTAATTGCCCACGCAACATCCAACGCTTGCTTGTTTTCTTTCACATCGTGAACCCGAAATAACTGCACACCAGCCATAACACCTAACGCGGTTGTCACAGCGGTTGCAGTAATTAATTCTGCTGGTTCACTAACATCACAAATCATTCCCATAAAACGTTTTCGACTTGTTCCCAATAAAACGGGAAAGCCTAACGCGACAAAATCTGCCAAATGTGCGAGTAAATCTAAATTATCTTGTTTGCGTTTACCAAAACCAATGCCAATATCTAGCACGATATTTTCTTTTTTAACGCCAGCCTTTATCGCTTCATTTGTGCGTTGCATTAACGCTGACATAACGTCTTGCACGACATTTTCATAATAAGGATTTTCCTGCATTGTTTTGGGCGTTCCTTGCGCGTGCATTAACACAATAGGCACATTTTTTTGAGCCGCTAACGTGAACATTTTTGGATCATTTTTTCCCGCCGAAACATCGTTAATGATATTTGCGCCAGCATTTAATGCCGCTTCCGCGACAAGGCTTGACGTTGTATCGATGCTAATTAACACGTCGCTGTGTTGTCGAATCGCTTTGATAATGGGTAAAACACGTTCAATTTGCTCGTCAGAGGAAACAGAATCCGAATTCGGGCGCGTCGATTCGCCACCAATATCAATAATCGTTGCACCGTCTAAAAGCATACTTTGTGCGTGTTCTAGCGCATTTTCAAGGTGATTAAATTTTCCACCGTCTGAAAAACTGTCAGGGGTTACATTTAGAATGCCAATGATGAGAGGTTTTTTGAGTTCTGAAAACATAGTTTGAAATACAAAGGGTCGGGGGAATAATTGGATAAAACTACGTTGAAAAATCAGTTTTGACAATCAGTTTTAATCACCTGTTTTTTCTCTTATACTTACGCACTTAACTTAACAGCCTTATTTAACAAAGGAATTTTCATGGAAAAGCCATTTATTTTACATATGCTCACCACCGCTAAAAATCTTAGTCCATTTGATGTCAACATGGCAGTTGACGCAGGTTGGGTTTCTGCTATTCCTTACACAAATATCGAAGCAAGTGAAGTACAAGGTTTGGTGCAAGACGTTATTTTTTCGCGTAGTGCTAAAAACTTAAAGCGCACCAGTATTTTCATTGGTGGACGTGATACCAAACAAGCAATGGATATGTTGAGAATCGCAAAACATGCCATGATTCCGCCGTTTCAAGTATCCATTTTTGCAGATCCAAGTGGCGCATTCACTACAGCAGCAGCGATGGTTGCAGCGGTTGAACATGAATTAAAACAAAAATTCAACACGACGCTAGAAGGCAAAAATATTTTAGCCTTGGCGGGAACCGGTCCTGTTGGTCAAGCAGCGGCCGTCATTGCAGCAAAAGCAGGCGCAAATGTTCGTATCATCGGTCGTCAATTAGACAAAGCACAGCACATCGCCGATGTATGTAACTGTGAATTTGGTGAAGGAAAAATAACAATTCTCGCAGGTGCGGATGTCGACAAAGCCGAATATATTAAAACGACTGATGTTGTTTTTGCGACTGGTGCTGCTGGGATTGAATTATTAAGTGCTGAATTGATTGCGTCTGCACAACAATTAAAAGTTGCCGCTGACGTAAATGCTGTACCACCTGCGGGGATTGCAGGGATTGATGCTATGTCCAATGGCACGCCTATTACAGATTCAATCAGTGGTGCGGTTGGCATTGGTGCGTTAGCCATCGGAAACGTGAAATATCAAACACAAAACCTATTGTTAAAACAAATGATTAACTGTGAAAAACCCCTTTATTTGCATTTCGAACACGCTTTTGAAGTAGCACGTGAATATATTAAATCAACTCAAAAATCGTCTTAAATTGGGGATTTTATGAAACGCAGTATTCTCCATATGCTAGACCCTATGCCAAATAATAGTCCATTCGATATTAATATGGCGGTAGATGCAGGCTTCGATATTTTGATGCCCTATAACAATGTGAAATTAGAAGGCGTTCATGGTTTAACGCAAGATGCCATTTTTTCACGCAGTCCCGCAGGATTAAAACAGACTGGGCTATTTATTGGTGGACGACATTTAGGTTTGGCGATTGATATGTTCAATACCGCTAAACAAGCAATGATGGCACCGTTTGCAATTTCAGTCTTTGCAGATCCAAGTGGTGCATTTACAACATCGGCAGCACTAGTGGCGTGTGTTGAAAGAGAATTACGAGAAAAACACGGTAAAGAATTAGCAGGGTGTAAAGCGGTTGTTTTTGGCGGCACAGGTCCTGTTGGGATTGCAACGGGGATTATTGCATCACTTGCAGGCGCCGATACGACTATTGTCGATCATTTATATTTAGACACGGCTGTTGATATCGCTACACTTTATAACCGTCGCTTTGGTTGTAATTTAAAAGCGGCAGTGGCGAGTTTCGATAGAGAAAAAATTGAGTTATTAAAAGATGTAGATGTGATATTTTGTACTGCAAAAGCGGGAATTCAAGTCTTAAATGCGACGATTTTACAAGAAGTTACACAGCTAAAAGTAGTGGGTGATGTCAATGCAGTACCCCCTGCAGGTGTTGAGGGTGTTGATCGGGGAGATTGTGGTGCACCGTTAATTCATGCGACTCATTGTAATGCCCTAGCAGTGGGTGCGTTGGCAATTGGTGATGTAAAATACCAAGTTCAACACGCCATGCTGGCTTCAATGTTAGAAACCGAAAAACCTATTTTCTTAGATTTTCGTGATGCATTTATCAAAGCACAAGAAATTTTAAAATAAGATTGGTTATTTGTCGGGTTACGTTAACAGCGTAATCCGAATTTTGGGTTATTTCAAATCGACAATCTTTCCATTACTATCAAAAAAAACTGTCACATTTTGCTGGTCACGAAAATGATAAATGTGTTCTGTACTAACATGATAAAATGCTGAAAGTTCATCATCTGTGACACATTTTCCTGCAGCGGGCAAAATTCGTTGGCAGCGAAGTTTTCGTAACAAAATCCACACAATCCACACAGCGCCTAAAATAGCCAGCGTACCAACGTAAATTTCGAGTAAATCTAACAGGCTTTTATAACCGCCAAACCAACGCATTTCGTTAATGACGTTGTAATCGCCTCGCAACCAATTAATAACGGTAATAATAGGATAAAGCAAATATCCCCACATCACCCAGCAAATCACAATGACCATAAAACCGTTCAGCCGTTTAGGCAAACTTTGTAAATTTGGTGCGTTAATGATGTACTGTTTCATTTGCGCAAGCCTCTATCAACAGTGACCCAAACGGCGCGTTGTCCACGTTTTTTTCTAATAGCCCGAATTGCTCCAACAATCGTAGTACCAACATTCATTAACCAATAAACAATCGGATACCAAACCATCCAATAATAGTAACGTGCCACGCCGCCAGTTTGCGATTCATAGCGTGAATCAATTGCCAAACTCACGCCAAATTGCAACAAACACGTTACACTCAATAACATACTTGTCCAACTTGGACTCAAATCGTGCAACGATTCATTTGCAGTCGAAGTCAGAAATTCCATTGGTGCAAAAAGCAAATGACACAAAATCAAAAACGCCCATGTGACACTAATCAAACATTCCGCATAAAGCAGCCACATTCCACGTGACGACCATCGAAATAAATCTCGAAAATATCGTAATAAAACTTCACTTCCACCTTGGGACCAACGTACGCGTTGTTTCCATAAACCATTCAATGTTTCTGGCATTAAGACCCAACAAAGCGCGTTCGGTTCAAAACGAATCGTCCAACCTGCAAGTTGCAATTTCCAACTGATGTCAATGTCTTCGGTAATCATGTCGTTGCTCCAATAACCAACATTGTGCAACGCGGATTTACGAAACGCCGCGATCACGCCTGAAATCGTAAATACTTTGCCATAAGAACGTTGTGCGCGTTTAATCATGCCGACAATTGCTGAAAATTCACCGACTTGAATTCGCCCAAGTAAAGTCGAACGATTGCGAATGCGTGGGTTTCCTGTCACAGCTCCGACATTTGGATTTTCAACAAAATGTCGTACCATCCATCCAACAGCATCTGGTGACAACAACGCATCCCCATCAATGCAAACCAAAATCTCACTTTTAGCGAGCAATGCAGCTGTTCGCAAACCCATTGCTTTGCCTTGATTAATTGCTAAATTTACCACACGCAAATTTGCATATTGAGTGGTGAGTTCATGCAAAATTTCGAGCGTACTATCTTTACTGCCATCGTTAATGGCGATAATTTCAAAATTTGGATAATCCTGTTTTTGTAAAATACCAATCGTTTCACGAACGTTCTCACCTTCGTTGTAACAAGGAATTAAAATTGAGACGGCAGGTAAATTTTCAGTATTTGAAAAAGGGGACTTTGGTTGATGCCATTCATAACGCAAACAAAAAATAATCGCGCCAAACATCCAAATATATGCCATAAAAAGCGGGTAATAATAAATGAATTCTTCAATAGATTTATCAATCGGCGACCACCACGCCATAAAATCTTGCCAAGATTGAAAAATTTCAAAAAGGAAAAATGTCATAGCTTATTGCAACTCTGGCAAAGAAAAATGTTGTTGTAAATCTTCTAATCGTGGCTGATTTACATAGACATTATCGGGATAATAACCAATGTGTTTTACACCCAATGATTTCAGTAAATTTAGCTGTTCAACAAACACATTGCTCGGAATTTTTTGTTGATTCTTCCAATTTACAGCTTGCAATTCAAACACCGTTTTTTTCAAACCTTCAGGTTCTTTCGTGATGGCTTTCACTAAATTGGTTAGCCATTGATTGGGATTTTTAGCTCCTTCCATAAATGGCATCGCTTCAATTGCAACGTAATCGTAATGATTCAAAAAGGATTTAAAGGATTGCGCGTACCATTCTTCACTGTAAGGTTCGAGCAATGGCATTGCGTAAAAATTACGCGCCGTTTGAATATAAGGACGATAAACACGCACGCGATTTGTTAATTCATCGGTAAACTGCCCCATCAATTCGGTTTTATGTTTTGCCCATTCCAAACGACTTTTACTGGTAGCACGCAATTTAGTCATATCGTCTGAAATTCCCCACGCTTGTTTTCCATAAGCTAACGCCGCTGGTGATGCATCTTCAAAATCCGACAAAATACCATCGTCATGAAAAAGTACGCCATCGAAATTACAATATTTTCCTAAATCTTCATAAATTTCAGCCACAAATTGACGGGCTTGGGGGTTAAACGGTGAAAGACGTGTGTAAATATGGCTTGAAGTTTGTGCTTTGCCATCTTTCCATTCTTGAACATACCACGATTTATCAATGTCATCGCTTTGATACGCCATAATTGGCAACCACGCATACACTTTCACAGCGGCTTTCTTTTTCAAAAGCCAAGCTACACGGTTAAATAAATCTCGACGAACTGGTAAATGACGATTTGGGAAATAGAGTTCGTCGGCATTTCCATCGCCGTCAGGATCGGCATAAGCCTGTAAATAAGCGGTACTGATGTGCATATCTTTGATACGTTGAATTAACAAGCCGATGTTTTTTTCAGTTTGTTCAGGGTCTTTATCGAACAAATAATCTAAATCAATATGCGCGACTCGCAAAGATTGTTGTGACCGCAAACCTGTGACAAGTTCGGCAAATTTCCCAACTTTAGGGTCATCAACCATAATTGAACGATGCAGTACATCTAAATCCGCAAGCGTATTAAAACCATCAACTAACCCCATTGTGATTTGAAAACCGGCTTCTTTTGCCGCTGCAATTGAAGTCGCGTTATATTCGCCGTAAGGCCAAACCATCACACGTGGACGAATTCCCGCGTGTTGGAAAATAAACTCCGCACTTTTAAACATTTCGGTACGAATTCGAGTGAGATATTGTTCATCATTTTCATAAATCAACATTGGATCATCGTATAGGCGTGTAACCGTTGCGGCTTGGGTATTCCCTTGAGGGTTGGCTATAATACCATTGTGAAAACTATAAGTATGCGACGCAATTTCAACCAACCCAGAATTTGCTACTTCACGAACTTGATCCCAATTCATAATCGGTTTACCAGAATCATTTGTAGCGTCATCAGCCATCCATTTTCCAACTAACGCAACCGAAGCAGAATAATGATATTTTTTTAACAACGGAAAAACATGGGTATAAAAACTCAAATAACCATCATCAAATGTTAATAAAACCGCTTTTTCGGGTAATGTAGATTTTCCTGCCGCAGCGTCTAAAACCGCTTGCACACTCACGACGCTGTAACCATTTTTTTTAAGCCAAGCGAATTGGTCTTCTAAAAAATGTTTATTAACTTCCATTCGGTCAAACGGAGCAACAATATCTTCTTCGTCAATAATATCGTGATAATTTAAAACTAAAAAATGCCCATCTTTGCTATGCGCAAATGTGCTGAAAATAAACAAAAAAAATAAAACAGCTAATTTAAAAGGGTGCAACATATTCATTTAGGTGCGCTCAATTCTAAGAAACGACGAGAATTATTTATGACAGGTGGTAAGCCCGTATTTTTTGGAGAAAACAGTTGGATATTTTGAATGGATGGTTTTTTAAGTGCCGGCGCAGAATAATTAGAATCCTCATCAAGTAAATCAATATCGTCTTGGTTAGAAATATTTCCATCATGTAAAAGATATTCACGTCTTTGTTGATAAGCATTTTTGATGAAATTGTATTTGTCTGAAGCCGCTTCATTGATCATTTTTTCAGTGCCCATCAAAGTAGCTCGAGTATTAGTAACATCCAATGCATTAACTCCTCTACTTACTGCAGTTACTGCGACTCCGCCACCAAATAAAAATGTGTAACTGAATGGATTAAGCATTGCGTCACCTAGCATTCCTACCATTTCACGTGGTGAACTTGGACCAGCAAACGGTAGCATTAGAAAATTACCTGCTGGAACGCCCCAAAATCCTAGCGTTTGCCCAAAATCCTCGTTATGTTTTGGTAAATCCACCATCTGAGCCACATCGACAACGCCTAATCCTCCGGCTGTCGTATTCACAATAAAACGACTTGCATCCATGCCACTTTGTGTCATTTTAAATTGCAATAAATCATTCACCGTTACGCCAATATCATTAATATTGCTAAAAAAATTAGTGACACCTTTTTCAACAATATCTGGCGTTGCCCACATATAACCTTTCGCAATTGGCTTTAAAATCGCCTTATCTAAATTTTCATTAAATGAATACATACCTCGATTAAAACTTTCAAAGGCATCTTTTTTAGGGGCGGGTGTTTCTTTGACTTGCTTTGCTGAACAAGCAGCGACGCTAAGAAATACAAAGCTTGTCGTGAAAATTTTCCATAAAGTCATAATTTTAGAGGGAGCAAGGGACGTTTTTCGTTATTGTGGCTATATTGTTAATCCACGCTGTCTGCGTAAGCATCAACCTGTTCTTGTAAATCCAACCATATCATTTCTATTTCTTCCAACAATTTATCAATTTGTGTTTTACGCTCTAAAACGGTTTTTAATCGTGATTTTTCACTATCAGCATAAAGTTCCATATCCGCTAATTGTGTTTCCAGTTCACGTTGTTCAACGTGGTATTTTTCCATTGTAGATTCAGATTTTTTCAATGCATCAAGCAACGGCTTTTGTTTTTGACGGCGCTCAGCATCAAGTTTACGCTGATCTTTGCGCGACACATTTTCAGCTTTATCCGGCGAATTAGTCACGTCATTATTTCGTTTTTGCTCCGTTAACCAAGTACGATAATCGTCCAAATCACCATCAAACGGTACCACTTTTTCATTTGCTACTAAAAGTAACGTATCGGTTACGGAACGCAATAAATGTCTATCATGCGATACCACGACCATTGCACCTTGAAAATCCTGTAGCGCCACGCTTAACGCATGACACATATCTAAATCCAAATGGTTTGTTGGTTCATCAAGCAGCAATAAATTCGGATTCTTATAAACAATTAACGCCAAAACTAAACGTGCTTTTTCACCACCTGAAAACGGTTTAACTTTTTCAATAACCTTGTCACCACAAAAATCGAAACCACCTAAAAAATTACGAAATTCCTTTTCAGTTTCTTGTTTGTCGATTTGTTGAAAATGCCAGAGCGGGCTTTCATCAAGATGCAATTGTTCAATCTGATGTTGGGCGAAATAACCATTGGTTAGCGCGTCAGCTTCTAAACGTTTGCCCGATAAAAGCGGCAACGTTCCCGCCATTGTTTTTAATAAACTGGATTTACCTGCGCCATTTGAACCAAGTAGTCCAATTCTATCACCTGCCGCAATCGTCAAACTTATATTCGGCAAAATCACTTTTTGTTCATAGCCAATCGTCACGTCATCAAGCGTTAACAAAGGATTAGGCATTTTTTTCGGTGCAGGAAATGTGAAATTAAACGGCGAATCAACATGCGCCATCGAAATTAATTCCATTCGTTCCAACGCTTTAATTCGACTTTGCGCTTGACGAGCTTTCGTGGCTTGTGCTTTGAAGCGCGTTACGAAACTTTGAATGTGGGCAATTTCACGCTGTTGTTTTTGATAAGAGGATTGCTGTTGTGCTAATTTTTCTGCTCGCATTCGCTCAAATGCAGAATAATTTCCTGTATAAATTTCAGCTTGACCTTGTTCAATGTGAACAATGTGATCGGTAATCGTGTCGAGAAAATCACGATCATGCGAAATCAATAACAATGTTCCGGCGTAATGTCCAAGCCAATCTTGCAACCATAACACAGCGTCTAAATCCAAATGATTTGTCGGCTCATCGAGTAGCAAAACATCGGAACGACACATTAACGCCTGTGCCAAATTCAAACGCATTCGCCAACCACCTGAAAAGGAACTTACGGAATTTTCCATTTTCGGTGCGGCAAAACCTAAACCATCAAGCAAACGAGCCGCCCGAGAATTTGCACTATAACCGCCAATCACATCTAATGCAGCGTGTAACTCAGCTTGTTTTAAGCCCTCGTGTGCTTGTTCTGCGATGTTTAATTTTTTTTGAAGTTGACGTAATTCAACGTCGCCGTCCATAACATAATCGAGCGCTGAATATTCGACTGCAGGCATTTCTTGTGCAACGTGAGCAATAGCTAAATTCGGCGGCATGGTGAAATCACCTTCGTCTACGTGAATTTCGTTTTTCACCATCGCAAACAAACTGGATTTACCCGCACCATTTGCGCCAGTGAAACCTACTTTTTGTCCATTGTGTAAGGTAAAAGAAGCATTTGAAAACAAAACCCGTGTACCACGTCGAAGCGTGATGTTTCTGAAATTAAGCATTTTTAATTACGCAGCCCGCTCAATCATTTGCTCGGCTTGTTTAGCAAATGCTTTTAAATCGCCTTTTTTCAATGTTTCGATCGGAATCACTAACGCCGTTGCTAAGCTAATGTAAATGTAGACGTAATGTTTACTGTATTCAACTCTCACCAAATCTGACCACAACATTTTGTGTTTGCCACTGGGTGATTTTTCTAGCAAATACTGTGCTTGTTCTGGATCAATCGTCAAGGTGTAAGCACCAAACATTGCATTTTTTTCTTTGTAAGTGTAGTTATTAAGAATTTGGCGGCGTAAATCTAACATCATAACTTTAGGCGATAACCAGCCCCAAAGTGCAGCAATAACTAAAATATAAGCAGCAGAGCTTTTATCACCATAATAAAAATAATAAAAACCACCAATCAAACCCATAACAGCTGGCACAATCCAACGGTTTTTACGGATATTACTTTGGATGTCTTCATTTCGAGTAAATTGCACTTCATTAAAGTGAATTAAGTCGTCTTCGCGGAATTCGTATTCAATTTCAAACATTATTTTATTTAAGTAAAAGGTTCAAGGTGGAAAGCATTATAGCGAATCATTGTTGATTCGACTGATTTTGCATTGATTTAGAGATGTTATGTTTAGATTATCGCGCTTTCTTTTTTAAATTCGCCAATATGTTACAATTCAGACCTTTATAATTCACAAGAGAAAATTTACAAAATGGCTAAAGAAGATCAAATTGAAATGGATGGCAAGGTCATCGACACATTACCAAATACTATGTTTCGTGTTCAACTTGAAAATGGTCACATCGTTACGGCACATATTTCTGGAAAAATGCGTAAGCATTACATTCGTATTTTGACAGGGGATAGCGTTAAAGTTGAAATGACACCTTACGATTTAACCAAAGGTCGTATCACTTTCAGAGTGCGCTAATTGTACGCACTCATTGTCTGCTTACTAATCTGTCAAAAGCATTTCATTAGCACTTTCAATCGTAAATGCTAATTCGTTATTTTTTACACTGATTTTGACATGTCCCCCGTGCGCGAGTTCTCCAAAAAGCAAATCATTAGCCAACGGCTTTTTAATGTTTTCTTGAATCAATCGCGCCATTGGACGTGCGCCCATTTTTGCATCACAACCATTTTCAGCGAGCCACAAACGGGCTTTCGTATCGAGTGTTAGCGTCACATTTTTATCAGCCAACAACGCTTCCAATTCAAAAATAAACTTGTCTACAACATGTCGAGCAATGCTTATATCAAGAGGTTTGAATTGAATAATTGCATCTAACCGATTACGGAATTCAGGTGAAAATCCTTTTTCAACCATTTTCAAACTGTCACTGGCATGATTTTGCTGCGTAAAACCCATTGACGCGCGACTACCTTCTTCTGCGCCCGCATTCGTGGTCATTACTAAAATGATATTTCTAAAATCTGCTTTTCGTCCGTTATTATCGGTCAACGTGCCGTGATCCATGACTTGCAACAACAAATTGAACACATCTGGATGCGCTTTTTCCAATTCGTCCAACAATAAAACCGCGTGTGGATGTTTATTCACTTGTTCAGTCAACAAACCACCTTGATCAAAACCAACATAACCAGGTGGCGCACCGATTAATCGTGAAATTGTGTGGCGTTCCATGTATTCAGACATATCAAAACGAATTAACTCAATACCTAAAACTTTTGCCAATTGCCGCGTAACTTCGGTTTTACCAACACCGGTTGGTCCTGAGAATAAAAATGAACCAATTGTTTTTTGTGAATCTCGTAAACCTGCACGCGATAACTTAATCGCAGATGCTAAAACTGAAATCGCTTCATCTTGTCCAAACACCAACATTTTCAGATTCTTTTCTAAATTTGCGAGTTTATCAATGTCATTACTCGACACTGATTTGGCAGGAATTCGTGCTATTTTCGCAACTATTTCTTCAATTTCAGCGGCTTCAATTAGCTCTTTTTTATCTTCAGCATTCGCCATGCGTTGTTTCGCCCCCGCTTCGTCAATTACATCAATTGCTTTATCGGGTAAATGCCGATCAGTAATGTAACGACTAGACAATTCTGCAGCTAAACGCAAGGCTTCTGGGGTATAACGTACGCCATGATGCTCTTCAAAACGTGATTTCAATCCTTTCAGAATCAATACTGTCTCTTCTACAGACGGCTCTAAAATATCGACTTTTTGAAAGCGTCGAGCCAGCCCATGGTCTTTTTCAAAGATACCACGATATTCCTGATAAGTTGTCGAACCAATACAACGTAACTGTCCCGCCGCGAGCATTGGTTTAATCAAATTCGCAGCATCCATTACACCACCAGATGCTGAACCTGCACCAATAATTGTATGAATTTCGTCAATGAATAAAACCGCGTGCGCTTCTTTTTTCATTTGATTTAAAAGTGATTTCAAACGTTTTTCAAAATCACCGCGATATTTTGTTCCTGCCACCAAAGCACCTAAATCAAGTGAATAAATCACACAATCAAGTAAAACATCTGGCACATCTTCTTCGACAATTCGCTTTGCTAAGCCTTCTGCAATAGCTGTTTTGCCTACACCCGCTTCGCCAACTAATAATGGATTATTTTTACGGCGACGACAAAGGGTTTGAATTGTTCGCTCGATTTCTGCCGCCCGTCCAATTAAAGGATCAATTCGTCCACGCGCTGCTTCTTCATTTAAGTTTAAAGCATATTTTTCAAGCGGTTTACTGTTGTCATTTTCGGAATTTTTACGCCCACTTTCTGATTCACGTTCTTCGTAAGGATCATCAAATTTAGAAATACCATGTGCGATAAAATTCACAACATCAATGCGCGAAATATCTTGTTGACTCAACAAATATACCGCATGTGATTCAGACTCACTGAAAAGTGCAACTAATAAATTTGCGCCCGTAACTTCAATTTTATCTGACGCCTGAGCGTTATGAACGGATCGTTGTAAAACCCGTTGAAATCCCAAAGTCGGCTGTGTATCACGTTTCGTACCATCTGGTAAGTAGGAAATTGTATCGTCAATAAAATGCGCCAATTTCCCACGTAACGCATTAATATCAGCATCACATGCCTTCATTACAGGAATAACATCAAGATTATCAAGTAATCCAAATAATAAATGCTCAACAGTTATAAATTCGTGTCGCCGTTCACGAGCCGATTTAAAGGCTATATTTAATGTATTTTCTAATGATTTGCCTAACATAATTAAATCTCCTCCATTTCACATTTCAAAGGATGATTATTTTCAAATGCGTAAGAATTAACGATATAAACTTTTGTTTCTGCAACATCTTTTGAATAAGTGCCACAAATACCAACGCCACGAGTATGAACTTGTAGCATCACTGCCGTTGCCTGCTCTTCGGACATTCCAAAAAAATTAACTAAAATTTCAATCACAAAATCCATCGGCGTGAAATCATCATTTAATAAAATCACTCGATACAACGAAGGTTTTTTTAATTTTGGTTGAGAATTTAAGACGACTAAATCGTCATCATGCTCGTGTTCATGAAAAAAAGGATGGAAATCTGACATAAAATCTAGAATATAAAAAATAAAGGTTAATGGTAATTGAAAGCTGTCCGTTTTACTCGGTTCGTTCACTGGCTTGCGTGATAATACTACATGGAGGAACACTGTGCGTTAACCAAACATTCCCTCCAATAATAGAACCCTTGCCAATCGTTACACGCCCTAAAATTGTCGCACCTGCATAAATAACCACGTCATCTTCGACAATTGGGTGCCGTAAATTACCTTTAATTAAAATGCCATTTTCGTCTTTTTGAAAACGTTTTGCACCCAATGTAACGGCTTGATATAACCGCACACGCTGTCCAATAATTGCTGTTTCACCAATAACCACACCTGTTCCGTGATCAATAAAAAAGCTTTCACCAATTTGCGCGCCAGGATGAATATCAATTCCTGTTGCCGAATGTGCCAGCTCAGCAATCATTCGGGCCACTAATGGTGTGCCATGTGTGTATAAAATATGTGCAAGTCGATGATAAATCACCGCATTAATTCCAGGATAACAAACTAACACTTCATCTGGTGTTCGCGCGGCAGGATCACCTTCATAAGCCGCTTGAATATCACTGTCAATTAACGACCGAACAGTAGGTAATTGTGCGGTAAATAAACGTGTAATCGAAATAGCTAGTTGATGTGCAGCTTCGTCAATACCGTCGCTACCCGAAATAAATTGTAATTCACGGCGAATTTGTTTGAATAATTCATGCAGCACACGATCTAGCGTATAACCAACAAAATAATCAATACCTTCCTCAGTTAAATCAGGACGACCTAAACGATTCGGAAAAAGTACTGCCAGCAAACCGTCCAAAATTTCTTGTAGCTCTTTACTCGATGGTAATTTTGGCGGTTTATTTCGTCGTTTGCGCGTTTCTAAAGATGACACACGTAATTCTCGTAATTGCGCGACCGTCTCTTCTACACCCCAATGATATTGTATTATTTCATTCATTTTTTAATTCGTATTGAAAAGTAACGTTTATAAAACAGAACAGAGATTACGCCCTTTATTTTTAGCTTCATGCAATGCTTTATCTGCCCGTTCAAAAGTAGTTTCTTCTGTATCATTTTCAATAAATTCAGTTAATCCAATCGAAATAGTAATCGGAACGACCGTGCCATTCATGTTGCATTCTGTTTTCGCAATCACCTCTCGCCACTGATCCACTAAAAATAATGCAGAGTTTTTATCTGTATTCGACAACAATATAACGAATTTTTCACCACTAAAACGAGCGATAAAATCTGTATCACGAATGTTAGATTCCAACTGTTTAACCAATAAGATTAGAACCTTATCGCCTGATTGATGGCCGTAAGTGTCATTGACTTTTTTAAAATGATCGACATCTAAAATCGCCAATGTCAGTGGCAATTGGAATCGTTTGTAACGTGCAATTTCTTCTTTAAAGCGCACATTATAAGCATTTCGATTTGGAAGTCCCGTTAACGTATCATTCATTAATTGCGTGTGGACGACCTTCAATTCCATTTTTAAACTTTCAGATTCTAATTCGATTTTAATTATTTTATTTATCAATTCCGTCATATTATTTTGAAATTGTGATTGTGCTTCTTTTTCATTTTGATAATTGGTTTTTATATCCGATGTAATTACTTTAAAACATTGATTTATATTTTCTTTCAGTGAATCTAAAGACTCCATTTTAACTGCCTGAGTTTGTAAATCACGAATTTGCGTAAAAACAGATTGATCTAATTTATTACGATTTTTAGCTGAAGTTGCTGCTAACAAATTAGTTTGTGTAACGATGGTATTTAATTCTGATAATTTCGTTGCAACATGGAATAAAAATTGATCAATATCTTTCTGTTCAACTTCACTAAACTCTTTAATTCTAAGCAAAATACTTACCAATTCAATCAATATTTTTTCAAAATCAGCCGCAGATTTTTGCGGGCTAGATAAGGTTTCTTTGATTAGATCAACTTCTCCCCCGAAAACTTCTGGAATACCTAAAATAGACAAATATTCTAAAATTTGTTCGCACACAATATTTACATCAATATAAATAATTTCTTCGTCTTCAGATTCAACCCTTTCGGTCGGTAGTAACTCGGGCTCAGTAATTTTTAAAATTTCGATAAATAAATCAGTCGATTGTTCAATGGTACTTTCATCATTACCAAGTGATTTTTGAAGTTCGCGTAACGCATTTTTTTGACTGGGATCCATGTGTTGCTTGACTAAAAAATCAAACAATAAATCTGCCTTCAGTGTTTCCTTTTTTTGAGGCATATTTTTAATTGATTCAGTAAACATTTTTAACTCCGATTTCAGCGCAATCGGTTCAAGTTCGAGCTCATTTTTAACATGATTTCGAACATGCGTTAAAATAGGATCGAGATATTTATCCAATCCCTCATGTAAAATCGAAAGTTGAATAATAAATTGACGTAATACTTTTTCTTTTTCTTGTTGTGTATATTCGATTTTGTTCTGCTCGTCGAAAAGATCAAGGTATTTTTTGCGCCATTGTTCACCAGAATCTTCATTATTTTGTTTATTAAAAAAACTCATAACGTCCTATTTTTCCTTTCGACGATAAATCTAAAACAACAGTGTTATTTTTTCGTAGCACTTTCTTGTTCAATTAAACGATTCATAACCTCAATCATTTTTTCGTGTGAACCTGCGACAGGACCACTCGTTTTGTATTTCCCATTAATAACAATCGCTGGAACACCAGAAACCCCATATTTTGCTGCTAATGAAGCGGCTTGACGTACTCTTGTATCCACTAAAAATGAACCATAAGCCGCTTTAAAATCAGCTGCACTCACACCATGCGCGACGAAAAAGTTTGTTAATTGTTCTTCCGTTTCCAAATGCTCTTTTTTGGTTTGAATGGCATCAAAAAAGTCCCCATGAACGTTATCGATAACACCTAATGCTTCGGCAGTGTAATAAGCTTTTGCATGTTTGCTCCATAAATCACTAAATACAGCGGGTTGTCGAATAAACTCAACATTTTTTGGCAACATTTTTACCCATTTCGCAAGCGTTGGCTCAAAATCAAAACAGTGCGGACAGCCGTACCAAAAAAATTCAATAACCTCGACTTTCTTTACATCTTGTGTTGGCTGAACAGGCGTAACCAGTTCATAACCGAGGGTTTCAGAAGCAGCTTGAACGGAATTAAATGTTGCTGCAATAACTAATGACAACGCAAATAAAGTGTGTTTAATAAATTTTCTCATCGTCTATTTCTCCCTTATTTCATGGTCGCAATACGATTTGCAACCGCTTTAATTTCGTCTTCGGTCATTTTAACAGCAATCATGTGCATCATATTGTCATTATGATGTCCGCGTTGGTTGTTTTTGAAATCGGTTAAGGCTTTGATTAAATAGGTTGTGTGTTGCGACTTTAAAGCCGGAAATCCAGCAGGTTTGTTACCTTCACCAAGTGGCCCATGGCAAGCAATACAAGCCGATACTTCACGTTTCAAGTCTCCATTACGATACAAATCACTACCTTGTGCAACTAATACGTCGTGTTCTGTGCGCTCTTCTGCATCGTCAAACGTTCCTTCAGGTTCAGCCACGATTTTTTGATCGGCATAATAATTCGCAATATCAACCATGTCATTTTCGGTTAAAGACATCGCAATGGTAGCCATCATGGGATCTTTTCTCTCACCAGATTTAAAGGCTTTAAGTTGATTTACAATGTAAACTGAATTTTGTTGTGCGAGCTTTGGAAACATTGCCATCGTGCTATTTCCATGTTCTCCGTGACAACTAATACATGACATGATTTTAGTTTTACCCGCATTTACGCTATCGGCGTGTGCCATTTCAGCGTGAACATGACTACTCAAAAGAGCAATGAAAGCAAAGGCAAGACTTTTTTTCTGCATGGGGTTTTCCTTGAAAAGTGTGAACGAATGCGCGTTAAGTGTACACAAAGCCGCGTGTGTGCTTAAATTCTACTCCAAATCACACTTTCAAGCGAGAGACCATGAACCCACTTTATCACCAAGCCAAATTCATCAATAGTTCACCAGATTTAAAATTTACCCCCCCAGATTTGGGCTTGGAAATTGCCTTTGCAGGGCGTTCAAATGCAGGAAAATCAAGTGCAATTAACACTTTGACACGTCAAACAGGTTTAGCAAGAACCAGTAAAACACCTGGCAGAACGCAAATGTTAAATTTTTTTGAAATTGCAGATCAGCAGCGTTTTGTAGATTTACCCGGTTATGGTTACGCAAAAGTTCCATTACCTGTGAAAAAACAATGGCATCAATTGATGGAAACATATTTAACAAAACGAAAATCATTGTGCGGTATGGTTTTAGTGATGGACGTTCGACATCCCTTGACAGAATTTGATTGGCAAATGGTGGAATGGTGTCAGCACACGAAATTGCCATTGCATATTATTTTGACGAAAGCGGATAAATTGAATTTCGGTGCGGCTAAAAATGTCATGTTGCAAATTGAAAAAGAATTAAGTGATTTGCCAATGCCTCTGACATTACAATTATTTTCGTCGCTGAAAAAAACAGGTGTCGATGAAATTCATGCCGCACTGAATAGATTGTTTGCAGCGCGGCAAAATCGGTGATTTTTAGTTACGCACATCGAACTCGATTTTCCATTTTCCGTTATCTTTATTTGAAAATGCGAGTAATTCTAGCGTACCGACTTCAGTCACAGCAGCTCCTAAATGAACAGAAACAACTTCGCCACTACGATGACCGTCTTGGTCAAGTGTGACTTCAATTTCGTTTAATTCAGAAATTTCGTCGTCTTGCCAATAATCTAAACGTGTTCCAACTACATCTTCACGGCGTGTTGTTGAACTAAAGAAACGGAATCGCACTTGTTCACCGATGATTAAACCAAAATCAGCATAAGGTAATTCAATTTGCGTACCTTCTTCCATACCAAATGGTGCAATGCACAAGGCTTGAACTTCGGGTGGCATTCCAGGAACAGCAGGCATTGCGCTTTCAATGCCAACGTAATAAGCTGCCGCTGTGCCACCTTTGATGCGAACGCCTTTTCCTTTACGAACAAATCCATAGTATGCCGCGCCGCGTGCTACAGCTAAATCTAAATCGGCACCTGCCAATAAACGGGCTTCGGGCGAATTCTCATTTTCCAACCAATCATTTAAAACATCCATTACACGCAGGCTTAACGCTTCTGCTTTGAAAACACCACCGTTAAATAAAACAGCCGTTGGATGTAAAAAAGTTGCCCCTTCGGGCAAATCAATCCCATCTAAATCATTCACCGCATTTTGTTGTTTAGCTAAAAACGCGGCTAAATGGCGTGTGATTCCAGCGTCTTGAGCATACGGCAAACCTTTAGTTTGCAAACCACCACGTGGGCGTGAAATAGGCCGTTCACTCACGGAGACTTTTGGCAAGAAACCTTCTACTAACACACTATTCACTTCATCGCGTGTCAATTCACTACGCAATGCACCATCAATTAACGACGAACCGCGATTGGGGACGACAAGAGGCACACTGATTACGTCACTGGAAAATATCTTTTCTTTTGCATCGCGGCAACTGTGAGTTAAAGCCTGAACTTGCCAAGGCTCTAAACGCTTACCGTCTTTCTCGATTTTCGCTTTGACGGTGTAAGCCAAGGCTAAATCCATATTGTCGCCACCGAGTAAAATATGTTCCCCAACAGCAACACGGGTTAAATCTAAAATACCGTCTTTTGCAGTCACGGCAATTAACGACAAATCGGTCGTACCGCCACCTACATCGATGACTAAAATCACATCACCCATTTTAGCGTGTTTGCGCCAATCACCTTTTGTTTGTTCAATCCAGCTGTATAAAGCAGCCTGGGGTTCTTCGAGCAGAATCGCGTGGTTTAAACCTACAGCCCGTGCCGCTTCAACCGTTAATTCACGTGCGGCAGGATCGAAGGATGCCGGTACAGTTAAAACCAAATCTTGTTCAGAAAGTGGTGCGTTTGGATGTAAATGTAACCACGCACTGCTCATGTGCTCTAAATAGGCTTTTGTCGCTTCAAATGGTGAAACACGTTCAACTTCATCAGGTGCATCAGCAGGTAAAATCGGTGATTTACAATCGATTCCTGCGTGACATAGCCAACTTTTTGCGCTTGATACTAATCGAATTGGTGTTTTTGAGCCTAAACTACGTGCAATTTCACCAATAATAAAATCTGGTTTTTCACTCCAAGGCAGAACAATTGAATTAGCAGGTAATTCCGATTCGTGTGCTTGATATAAAAACGAAGGCAACTGTAATTTTGCTTCAATAATGCTCGGTGACGTTAATTGCGGAATGCCCATAACTTGCTGTGAAAATTCAGCCTCAATATCCGTAATATCAGCGTAAGACAATACACAATGCGTGGTGCCTAAATCAATGCCGACCGCAAAATGTTTGCCTATTGAATTGTCAATTTTTGAATCCGATTTAATAACTGGGGCTGCCTCGACTTCTAAAGGCATTTCTTTTAGCTCAAAAGTTTGCACTTTTTCAACTTCAGCGACAATTTCAACTTTCACTTCTGCTTTAGCTACATGGTCTTCTTTTAGCTCATCCGTATTCCCCGCTTCAGCTGCTTTTTTTTTCATTTGGTCAAAAAAACTCATAGTTCAACCTCTGCTGGTGCGATAACATTCGAATTGTAACCTTGAACGGTACTTGGTAAGCGTACATCAGTAATTTGCCAGCCTTTGTGAATTATCGTGCCTGTAAATGGTGGATTACCTACAATGTTTCCCGTCACACGCACTTTCGCTGCGTCAAAACCTTCCAATAACGTAATTTTGTCACCTTCATTTTCTTTCGCAATCGATATGAAAGTGAAATGTTCATCTAAGACTTTGTTACACCCTTCATGGATTACACGCGCCACTGCGCCGACGTCCTCGTCGCTGTATGCGTTCATATCTTCTTTGATAAAGTCGATAAAACGTGCATCATTTTGCAATAAATACAGCAGTTGCAATGCAGCATCAGCATTCGCTTCTTTTAAAATAATGGGTGCAGGTGCAGGAATTTGTATGATTTTTTCAACTTCAACAATTCTCTCAACAATTTTTTCAACGGGTACTTCAACAATTTTTTCAACAATTTTTATAACCGGTTCAGATTGCACCATTTTTTCAACAATTTTGATTTGTGGTTCCTTGTTCGTGGTATCTTTACGACTTACCAAGCAAATCAATAATGACATTAATGTGAAAATCAATGCCACCGCTAAAATTGCCGCTGTTCCCGCCAAACAAACGTGCCATAAATCGAACGTTGTTGGTTTGAGCGTTAAATCAATCATGTAATTTGTTATATCCATTTTGAAACCTCATTTATAATTTTTATTATTGAATTGAACGTGCAGCTTCGTTGTACATCATGTCTTGCAACACTAAGCGCGTAGTTTGCAAACGTATTTGTTTTAAATGTCGATCAGCAATCACTTCAGGTACTTTTTCAGTGATATAAACATCACGCATTTTACTTAAAACACTTTCGCACTGTTTAACGATTTCTTCTGTAGCGTGACGACTTTCTTGCTTTTGATAAGCTGACTTTTTCATTTCATCCACTACACATTTTTTATACACGAAGCGTGAGGCTTGAATTTTGTCAATAGTTGAATCGCTGATAGAAGTATTTTGCCAATCGTCTTTAGACGGCTCTTCAGCAAAACTAGTTATTGAAATAAGTAACAATGGGATTAAAAACAATTTTTTCATATTATTCCTATAAGGTTTGAGCGTAATTTCGATTTGATTTTACGCGAATTGCCTAAAAACAAATAACATTTATCGAATTACCCAAGATTCGGTAAGATAGTGGCTATTTTTTTACTTACAAATGTAGTTAATGTTATGACGCAATCTTTTATTTCAACCAAACCCATTCCCACAAATGAACGATTAATTATGGCACTCGACGTGCCGAGCATCGAAGAAGCAAAAGCACTTGTCGAAAAATTAGGTGATTCAGTCATTTTTTATAAAGTTGGCATGGAATTATTCATGTGCGGTGATTATTTCGGTTTCATCGAATGGCTTAAGCAAGGCAACAAAAAAGTCTTTGTCGATTTAAAGTTTTTTGACGTACCAGCCACCGTTGGACGTGCAATTGCTGCGTTAAGCCAAAAAGGTGTGGATTTAGCGACAATTCACGGAAACGATGCAATTATGGAAGCGGCGACAGCAAACAAAGGTGATTTAAAAGTGTTAGCTGTTACAGCATTAACCAGTTTAGATCGTGGCGATTTAGATGATTTAGGTTTTCAATGTGATGTGCGTGAATTAGTTTTATCTCGAGCTAAGCGGGCTTTGGCGATTGGTTGCGATGGTATTGTGTCGTCAGGTTTGGAAGTCTCCATGTTACGTGAACAACTTGACAATAAATTACTCGTTATTACACCTGGTGTACGCCCTGTCGATAATCGCGAAGAGGATGATCAAAAACGGATCGTGACCGTTGAGGATGCATTTCAAAATGGTGCCGATTATATCGTTGTCGGTCGTCCGATTCGTGACGCGGTAAATCCCAAAACAATGGCAGAGAGCATACAAACTGAAATTGCAAGGCAGTTTGCATAATGTTTGATCCCAATTTCACTTCGTCATTTTTAGTTGCATTGCTAATGGGTTTAGTCAGCAGTTTGCACTGCATTGGTATGTGTGGCTCAATTATCGGTTCGTTAACTTTTAGCCTCGCGCCAGAAATCCGTCAAAACAAAGAGCGATTATTCCCCTTCATTTTGAGCTACAACTTGGGACGTATTACAAGTTACGCGATTGCAGGAGCGTTAGCGGGTTTGTTAGAAGTGTTAGTCACTTTACCGTTTGGCGAAGCGCATGGGCATCGGTTATTGCAAATAATCTCTGCGTTAATTATGGCTGGTGCAGGTTTTTATATTGCAGGCTGGTTTCCACGCTTTGCTTATATTGAAAAATTAGGAATATACATTTGGCAATATCTTGAACCGTATGGACGTAAACTCATCCCCGTGAAAACGTGCAAAAATGCCTATTTATTCGGCATGGTTTGGGGTTGGCTGCCTTGTGGATTGGTTTATTCAGCGCTAGCAATAACTGCGTCAACAGGCAGTATTTTCCAAAGCTCTCTCACGATGATTGCATTTGGTTTAGGGACATTGCCTGCGGTTATGGGTGTTGGCGTGATGATCAGTGTTTTAGCACGACTTGCTTCGAGTCAACGTTTTAAACAAATTGTCGGGCTATTTATGATTTCGTTGGCATTATTAGCTGCATTTCCGAGTCTGAATCCGATGGCAATTACCTCGCACGCTAAACATCAATTGCAATGAATAGTTTTGAAGCCATTATTGGGCAATCACCCGCATTGGATTCCTTAATTCGAAGCGCAAAAATCGTCGCAGCAACTGATGTCACGGTTTTGTTAAAAGGCAATACAGGCACGGGCAAAGAAGTATTTGCTCACGCCATTAAAAATGCCAGTCCACGCGCAAAAAAAGAATTTTTAACATTGAATTGTGCTGCGTTACCCGAAAGCTTGATTGAATCTGAATTATTTGGACATAAAAAAGGTTCGTTCACAGGCGCAACGCATAACACACAAGGTTTATTGCAAGCGGCGCACGGCGGTACGTTGTTTTTAGACGAAATCAATTCGTTACCACTGTCGATTCAAGCGAAATTATTACGTTTTTTAGATATGGGCGAATGTTTGGCGGTTGGCGATGTGCGACCTTATAAAGTCGATGTTCGCGTGATTGCGGCGACGAATGCAAATTTAATGACACTGATTGATGCGGGTACGTTTCGTTCGGATTTATATTTTCGTTTGAATGTGGTGCCGTTAGAGTTACCACCTTTAGCAGATCGCAGTGAAGATATTGAATTGTTAATTGCCCATTTTTTTGCGTTATTCGAAAAAAATCATGGCTCGAAATCACCTAAATTTAGCAAAGCCAGTTTGAAAATTTTGAAAAATTATAAATGGTCGGGCAACATTCGAGAATTACGGAATTTGTGCGAACGGCTTAGTATTTTGTTTTCAAATCAAGTGATTGAACCCGAACATTTGCCGCCTGAATTTCAAAACGAAACGAATCACGCGGAATTGCCGGATTTTGTGTTGCCCAGCACCGGAATTAAATTGGATACGCTCGAAGCAAATTTAATTCACCAAGCCCTAGACCGCACGCAAGGTAATCGCAGTAAATCTGCGAAACTTTTGGGGATTACCCGCGACACCTTGCTTTATCGAATGCAAAAACACGGATTTTTTAAGTCACTTTAACGCCCGAGCATTTTGCATCACCGTTTTTAACTCTGCTACCGTTTGTGCTAATCCTGAAAAAATCGCTTGCGCGATAATCGCGTGACCAATGTTCAATTCGACAACTTCAGGAATCGCACAAATTGCTTGAACGTTATGAAAATTCAGCCCGTGACCGGCGTTCACTTGCAAACCCGCCGCGTGAGCATATTTCGCTGCGTGTTGAATTCGCGCCAATTCGTGCAATTGTTCAACACGATTTTTTGCGTCAGAATACGCGCCCGTGTGCAATTCAATGACGGGTGCGCCTGATTTAACCGCTGCGTCAATTTGCGCTTTATCAGGATCAATAAACAGCGAAACTTCAATGCCTGCGTCCGCTAATTGAGCGCAAGCCGTTTGCAAACGAGGCAAATTTTTTGCCACATTCAAACCACCTTCCGTCGTTAATTCAGCTCGTTTTTCGGGAACTAAACAACAGGCAAACGGTTGAACTTTGCAGGCAATAGCCAACATTTCGTCCGTCACCGCCATTTCAAAATTCAAGCGCGTGTGGATATTTTCTTTTAATAAATAAATATCGCGGTCTTGGATGTGGCGGCGATCTTCACGCAAATGGGCGGTAATGCCATCTGCACCGGCTTGTTCAGCGATTAACGCCGCTTGCAAAATATCGGGATAACGTGTGCCTCGCGCTTGGCGAATCGTAGCGACGTGGTCAATGTTTACACCTAATAAAATGGGATTCATAAGCCCGCCAAGGTAAAAAACCATTGTTCCAAAATGTATTTTGGGTAAGCCAAAACGACACTTAGTACATTAAAATAAAGCATCGCCAATAAAATAATAAAGCCAAAACGTTCCAATTTATTGAATTGCCACGCCCAATAACTCGGCAACATACCCGATAAAATTCGACTGCCATCAAGCGGTGGGATAGGCAATAAATTGAGCAACATTAAAATTAAGTTAATTGAAATTCCTGCTATGCCAGAATAAATTAATGGCATTGCAATGGTTTCATTGTCCACGCCAAGCGTTACACCAATTCGCGCAATTAAAGCCCAACCAATCGCCATGAATAAATTCGACATAGGTCCCGCGAGCGCAACAATTGCCATATTTTTACGTGGATTTTTAAAATTACTAGAATCAACAGGAACAGGTTTTGCCCAACCAAAAATAAACCCCGTTCCTGTTATCAAAAGTAAACCAGGTAAAATTATCGTACCAATCAAATCCATATGCTTAAAAGGATTTAGTGTTAGGCGTCCTAAATTTGCGGCGGTGTTGTCACCATATTTTTTAGCCACCCATCCGTGCGCAACTTCATGTACTGTAATCGCAAAAATGACAGGTAAAATCCAAACAACAATTCGTTGTATTAACGTGAGTTCATTCATTATAATTTTTTAACCTAAAGAGGGCGCAATGCCTTTGCCTTGACGAATAATTTCAAAAGTACTTCCGGTGCAATCAATAATTGTTGTGGGCTGATATTCAATTTCACCCGCGTCAATAATTAAATCTACCAAATCATCCAAACGCTCACGAATGTCGTAAGGATCAGATAATGCTTCAGTGTCTGGCGGTAAGATTAGCGTTGTCGTCATTAATGGTTCGCCGAATTCTTCAAGTAAAGCTTGGGCAATCACATTTTTAGGAATACAGATGCCAATCGTTTTTTTCTTTGGATTTTGCAAACGGCGTGGCACTTCTTTTGTCGCTTCTAAAATAAATGTGAACGCATCTGGTGTTAGCGATTTAATCAAACGAAATGCGTCATTGTTGATTTTGCTGAAACTAGAGACTTGCTTTAAATCTTTGCAAACGAGTGTGAAATTATGATTTTCATCCAAACGACGAATTTGTCGAATACGATCTAACGCCTGTTTATCATCTAAATTACACGCCAGCGCGTAAGCAGAATCCGTTGGGTAAACAATAATTCCACCACCACGAATAACCTCAATCGCGCGATGAATTAAACGAAGTTGCGGATTTTCGGAGTGAATTTCAAGATAATGAGTCATGAGATTTAAATGTAGGAAATCGAAAGTTTGGATTATAACGTATTTGGAACTTTTCTACGGAAGTCGGTAACAAAACAATACCGTTTTACGCCTATCATTTAAATAAAAAATATTTTCAGGCTGCCAATTAGTTACCGGAAAAGAAGATGAAATAAATAATGTACCCGAACGCATTTCACGTTTTATTTTAGTACTTATTTCTGGCATAACTAATGGGGATAAAAAGGTAAAAACCACATCGTATTTTTCAAAGTTTGCAGTAAAAAAATTGCCTCGAGTTGTTTGGTAATTAGATAAAAATCGTCCGCGTAATTTACCTATTAACCAAGGGAACGGTGCACGCTCCCAAGCATCTACTTTTATTTCTGATAAACAATTTGCAACCGGAATAGCAACCGTTCCAACACCAGCACCTAAATCGGCAAAAGTTTTTGCATTTTCTTTTTTTAGCAGTGAAATAACCATTTCTGCAACCCCTGAAGAAGACAAAAATAATGGTACATCACCACGAATTGTTCCCCAAAAAACCAATGTGAATATCACAACTAACAACAAATAAAACCACGCTGGAATTGCAAATGTAGAAAAAATAAAAATACTTGGTAAAAAGAGTAAATGAATTGGTATCCACCAATTTCGTTGGTGTAACAAAAATGAAAATGTCATTGCCAACCCGCTTTGCATCACTAAAAATACAATCGAATTATGAAAAATTGGTAACCAATTTGCGACTAGAAATGTAATGCAAACTGATAAAAATTGGCATAAAAAAGCAAGTAATAACGTCATAAATCATTAAGCGTCTTTGTGAAATTCGCCTTCCAACACGTTTTCATCTTTCCGTACGGGTGGGATGGAATAATATTGTAGTGCAATCGTAATTAGTTTTTGGCGAAATGTTGGCAATAAACACGTTAAACCGACCGCATCGGTTATAAAACCTGGCGTGAGTAATAAAGCACCACCCAATAAAATCAAAAATCCTTCCATCAACTCATAAGCAGGCGTTTCATGTCTTGCGATTGTCGCCTGTAAACGTTCCCATGTCGCTAAACCTTGTTGCCTAAGTAAAAATGAACCTAATCCTGCTGATGCAACGATTAAAAGAATAGTGGGAAACGCACCTAGAACACTACCTACAGCGATTAAAACATAAAGTTCTAAAAAAGAAATTACAACAATAACGATAAAAGATAAACGAAAAATATTCATAAAATTTTAGTGATAAATGAAAGGTTAAAAAGTAATTTCCAACAATATAAAGGCAAATCGACCGTATTTCTATGATAATGTTTTCAGAAAAACTATTTACCAAGGATTTATTTATGTTACGCCCTGCCCTTCTTTTTTTTGTAGCGACTTCTTTTTTTAGCTCACCAACATTTTCTGGGGATTCATTAGACCAATTAATTCGCAATGCGGGTGCTTTAAAATCAAATTTATTTGGTAAAAAATTATTACAACCTGATCAAGCATTTAAATTTTCGGCAAGCGTTAAAAATAGCAACATACTTCATGTAAATTGGGAAATTGCACCGAATTATTATTTGTATCGAGAAAAAATCAAACTCGAACTAGTGTATGTAAAGGGGGTAAGGTTAGGTACTTTTACCATTCCAAAAGGTAAGCCAAAACATGACGAAGCTTTTGGAAATGTGGAAATTTTTTTGGGTGAATTAAATTTTACCTTGCCACTAATTCGTGAAAATAATGACATTCACACAGTAACTTTACAGGTCAACTTTCAAGGCTGTGCAGAACGCGGTGTTTGTTATGCCCCGATGAAAAAAGAAGTTATTTTAGAATTACCTACTCTAAAATAATATTTACAATTCTATTTCCAATCCATCAAAAGCAACTTCAATTCCAGCAGCATCGAGAATTTTACGTTCTGGCGAATCGTTATCTAAAATCGGATTCGTGTTATTGATGTGAATTAGAATTTTTCTGGCATTTTTGACGCTATTTAAAACTTCAATCATCCCGCCTTCCCCAGACTGTGGCAAATGTCCGATTTCACGCGCATGTTTATGGCTAATGCCTTGCGTGACCATTTCATCATCCGTCCAAAATGTTCCATCAACTAATAAACAATCAACACTTTGCAAAGCGTCCATAACATGCGACTCTATTTCGCCTAAACCTGGTGAATAAAATACTTTTTTTCCGGTGGAAATTTGTTCAATAATCACACCGATATTATCACCTTCGTGCGGGTCGTGACGATGTGGTGAATACGGTGGCGCTTTACTTTTCAAGGCTTGGGTATAAAAACGTAAATCGGCAATAGCAGGAATTTCAAAACTACTACCGTCAACAGGGATGTCGTGATGATTCACCGTGCAATAATCTTTCAGCATCGTGAACAATGGGAAACCTGTCGTTAAATCTTGTTTCACCATTTCAGAGCAATAAATATCAAGCGGCTTGCCTTCGCGTAACATCAACAAACCTGTCGTGTGGTCAATTTGGCTATCAATCAACATAATCGCTTTAATGCCTGTGTCGCGAATCCCATTTTGTGGTTGAATCGCTGGGAAGGCTTCGAGTTGAGTACGAATATCTGGTGACGCATTAAATAATAGCCAGTTTTTATCGTCAGTGCTGATGGCAATCGAAGATTGCGTCCGAGCAGTACCGTTCATTTGACCACGTCGAATGCGATGACAATTATGACAATTACAATTCCATTGCGGAAAACCACCACCAGCACCTGAACCTAAAACTCTAATTTTCATTTTTCAATCTCCTAAAATAAAACGCGAAAAAAAGGGGCGATCTGCCCCTTTTCTTGATTTAAAACGCGTTAAAAATTAACGGTTATAAATATACATTGTGACTTCAAAACCGAAACGTAAATCTGTGTAACGTGGAGTTTCCCATTTCATAATCATGACCTTTTAAAGTTTTTATAATTGATGTTTAGCTCGTTAAACCTAAGCTGACGCAAGTATAAAAGGATTCCTTTTTTTACGCAACATTCCACAAAACAAGCTCATTACAACTCACGTGTAGAACTAAATTTAATATCAGGATAACGCTCTTCAGCAAGTTGTAAATTTACACGGCTATTCGCCACATAAACTAAATAACCTCCACCATCTTCGGCTAAATTATCAAAGGCTTTCTTTTTGAACTCATCCATTTTCACTTGATTCTCAGAGCTTACCCAACGCACCGCCGAAATTGGAATCGCGTCATAAACACATTCGACGTTGTATTCCCCTTTTAAACGATATGCCGTTACATCAAACTGCAACACACCAACCGCGCCTAAAATTAAATCGTTGTTTTTGAACGGACGAAATAACTGCGTCGCGCCTTCTTCTGTCAATTGAATCAGCCCTTTTTGTAACGCTTTTGCACGAAGGGGATCTTTCAAAACCACCCGACGGAATAATTCGGGTGCGAAATACGGAATACCGCCATATTTCAGCGTTTCACCTTGTGTAAAGGTGTCGCCGACTTGAATAGTGCCGTGATTATGTAAGCCAATAATATCGCCCGCATACGCCTCTTCAACTGCGTTTCGCGTTGCAGCTTGAAAAGTAATCGCATTCGCAATCTGAATACTTTTGCCTAAACGGACATGATGAATTTTCATGCCTTTATCGAATTTACCTGAACAAACTCGTAAAAATGCCACGCGGTCACGGTGCGACGGGTCCATGTTTGCTTGAACTTTAAACACAAAACCAGTGAATTTTTCTTCACTCGGTAAAACTTCGCGTTGTACCGCTTTTCTTGGTAACGGCGAAGGTGCATATTCAGCAAACGCATCCAGCAATTCTAAAATTCCAAAATTATTCACCGCCGAGCCAAAGAAAACAGGCGTTAATGTTCCTGCCAAATAATCAGGCAAATTAAATTCGTGGCTCGCGCCTTTGACTAACTCAATTTCGTTGCGTAATTCTTGCGCTTGGTCACCGAGCAATTCGTCCAATTTTGGATTATTTAAGCCTTTAATAACTTCGGCTTCCGCGATTTTTCCGCCGTGTTGCGCGCTAAATAAATGGATTTCGTCTTTGTAAAGGTGATAAACACCTTTAAAACGTTTGCCCATGCCGACAGGCCATGTCATTGGCGCACATTGGATTTTTAAAACATGTTCGACTTCATCCAATAATTCAATCGGTTCGCGTCCTTCGCGGTCTAATTTGTTGATGAACGTCAAAATCGGCGTGGTGCGTAATCGACAGACCTCCATCAAGTTAATCGTGCGCTCTTCGACACCTTTGGCCACGTCGATAATCATTAACGCAGAATCGACAGCCGTTAACGTGCGATAAGTATCTTCCGAAAAATCTTCATGTCCAGGTGTATCGAGCAAGTTAATTACACAATTTTTGTGTTCGAACTGCATCACTGATGTGGTCACAGAAATACCACGTTCTTTTTCCATTTCCATCCAATCGGAAATCGCATGTCGAGCAGCTTTGCGACCTTTTACAGAACCCGCTAATTGAATCGCACCACCGAATAATAATAATTTTTCGGTAACGGTGGTTTTACCCGCATCGGGGTGGGAAATAATCGCAAACGTGCGACGGCGTTGTAATTCGCTAAAATTCTGGGGCATTTTGAAACTCTAAAAATGGGAATTATTTATTTATATTAAACCGTTTCGCTTCAGCAGAAAGTCGGAATTTTGTCAAAAGTAACGTTTGATAATGTTTTGCCATACCTGCATTACCTGATGCACTTTCAATTTCAATGGCAATCAATAATGATTCGGGTGTATGGTCTGGAACTTGTGCGTAACGATTTAAATAGACTTTCGCAACCGCAAAATTGCCTTGACGATAATTTACTTTCTGCATTTCGAGCAGCGCGGGTGCGTAATTTGAATTGAATTGCAAGGCTTGTGCAAAATAGGTTTCGGCTTCTGAATATTTTACTAACTGCATATAGCAACGCCCTAAATTGGTCATCGCCAACCATGGACGCTGATTTAATCCGTCTGCCGTCGCAGCTGTTAATAACGCAATACCTTTTTCTATTTCATTTTGCTCACACAAAAAACGCCCATAATTATTTTGCACACCTAAATCGTCAGGCGTTAAGCTAATCGCGGTTTGATAATGTAAGCGAGCGTCGTCAATTTTATTGAGTTTTTCATCCAAAAAAGCGAGTGCATTAAAGGCTTGTGTGTTTCTCGAATCTAGGTGAATCGCATGTTGTAGATTTTCTTTCGCAATTTCCAGCTTATTTAAATTTAAATAACGTACACCAAGCTGAAAATAAATATCAGCCGTATTGCTTTCGACAGTTTTTGCTTCATCTGTGGTTGCACAAGCCATTAAAACACATACAAAAATGCTAAAAAGGAATAATTTGAAAACTTGCATTGGTTACGCCATATTTTGAAGTTTTAAATGCCTACGGCTTTTATCAGCAACTTGACCAACTAATTGACCACACGCGGCATCAATATCTTCACCGCGCGTTTTGCGAACGGTCGTAATAATTCCTGCATCGTTTAGCAGTGTTTTAAATTTCAAAATGGTTTCTTTGCTTGAGCAATTGTAAGGCGAATTCGGAAAGGGATTGAATGGAATTAAATTGAGTTTGCATGGCACGGTTTTGAGTAATTTAATCAGCCCTTTTATGTCTTCCATTGTGTCATTGATACCGTCGAGCATCACATATTCAAACGTGATAAACCGACGCGGCGCGATTTTGGCGTTTTCACGGCACGCTTCCATCAAAACATTTAAGGGGTATTTTTTGTTAATGGGTACAATTTCATCCCGCAATTCA
Organism: Methylococcaceae bacterium; assembly: GCA_014191975.1. Lineage (GTDB taxonomy): Bacteria > Pseudomonadota > Gammaproteobacteria > Methylococcales > Methylomonadaceae > UBA10906. Next base: position 31,598 of record BJHG01000003.1, read on the forward strand.
TCCCGCACGGCATGTAACGAAACAGCTAGACTCACGTCGCAAACCTGCGTCAAACGATCCATTGCAGGGACTACGCCCGACGTGCTAATCGTCACGCGACGTTTGGATAAACCGTAGGCGAAATCGTCCATCATCAAATTGACCGATGCGACCACGTTATCGAAATTCAACAACGGTTCGCCCATGCCCATCATCACCACGTTGGTGATTCGGTTGTCTTTGCCGACGCGATTTTGTGCGACAAATAATTGCCCGATAATTTCAGATGTAACAAGATTTCGATTAAAACCTTGTTGCGCGGTAGAACAAAATGTACACGCCAACGCACAACCGATTTGTGACGAAATACACAACGTGTTGCGACCTTCTTCGGGAATAAAAACGCTTTCAATCCGATTGCCGCAATGCGTTTGCATTGCCCATTTAATCGTGCCGTCGCTCGCGATTTGCTCCACCGCAATTTCAGGTGTGGCAATAACACAATTTTCGGTTAAATAGGCCCTAAGCGATTTGCTTATATTACTCATCGCGTCAAAATCGTACACGTTTTCTTGATAAATCCACTTCATCAATTGCGTGGCACGGAAAGGTTTTTCGCCTAAACCAACAAAAAAGGCGGCTAAACCTTTTCTGTCGAAATCGAGCAAATTAACCTTTTTAGGATTAACAAGTTCTTGCACAGATTTCATCTGCTGTAAAAAAGTAAGCAATTTCGCGTGCTGCGGTTTCTACTGCATCCGAACCGTGAACGGCATTTTCGTCAATGCTTGCAGCGAAGTCAGCGCGGATTGTGCCAGCTGCAGCTTCTTTTGGATTCGTTGCGCCCAAGATGTCACGGTGTTTTAAAACAGCGTTTTCGCCTTCTAAAACTTGCATCATAACAGGACCCGAAATCATGAAAGACATTAAATCACCGAAAAAACCGCGTTCGCTATGTTCAGCATAAAAACCTTCTGCTTGGTCTTTCGTCAAATGAACCATTTTCGCTGCAACGATTTTCAAATCGTTTTTTTCAAAACGACTGTAAATTTCGCCGATAACATTTTTTGCTACTGCGTCAGGTTTGATTATAGAAAAAGTACGTTCGATTGCCATGAATTTTAAACTCCTAAAAATTAAATTAAAAAATGAATGCGAATTATAGCGGATTTGAAGCCTATTGAGCTTGTATTTTCTGAATATTAAAAAGGCGCAAGCTACATTTTTGTAGCTTGCGCCTTTTGCTTTAAAGCAATGAAAAACTATTTTTTCTCTTTCGCTTTATTACGTTCTGCCACTTCTTTAATGACTTCGTCAGCGACATTTTTAGGACAAGGTAAATAATGTGAGAATTCCATCGAGAATTGCCCACGACCTGAAGTCATCGTACGCAAATCACCGATATAACCGAACATTTCGCTCAAAGGCACTTCTGATTTGATACGAACGCCGGTTGCGCCAGCATCTTGTGATTTAATCATACCGCGACGACGATTTAAATCGCCGATTACGTCACCAACGTGATCAGATGGCGTGAAAGTATCGACCGCCATAATGGGCTCAATCAATTGTGGCGCCGCTTTTGGAATAGATTGACGGAACGCTGCTTTGGCGGCGATTTCAAATGCGATTGCTGATGAATCAACCGCGTGGAAACCACCATCCATCAACATAACTTTGAAATCTAAACAAGGGAAACCCGCCAAAACGCCTTTATCTAACATCGATTTAAAGCCTTTTTCAACTGCAGGCCAGTATTCGCGTGGGACGTTACCGCCAGTCACTTTTGATTCAAAAACGAAACCTGAACCTGGCTCACCTGGTTCGATGATGTAGTTGATTTTGCCGTATTGACCTGAACCACCCGATTGTTTTTTGTGGGTGTATTCGTCTTCGACGGTGCGAGTAATGGTTTCGCGGTATGCCACTTGTGGTTTGCCAACGATAACGTCAACACCATGTGTACGACGCAAAATATCAACTTTGATATCTAAATGTAATTCGCCCATACCTTTCAAAATTGTTTCGCCGCTGTCTTCGTCGGTTTCAACGTGAAAAGATGGATCTTCTTGAATCATCTTGCCTAACGCAACGCCCATTTTTTCAGATGCACTTTTGTCTTTTGGCGAAATAGCTAATGAAATAACGGGATCTGGGAAAACCATTGGCTCTAAAGTCGCTGGGAATTTTGGATCACACAAAGTGTGACCTGTTTGTACGTTTTTCATACCCAAAACCGCAACAATGTCACCCGCTTGTGCTGACTCTAATTCAATACGATTGTCGGCGTGCATTTCAACGATACGACCAATACGTTCTGTTTTACCTGTAAACGTATTTAAAACTGCAGTGCCTTTTTCTAATTTACCTGAGTAAATACGCAAGAAAGTCAATGCACCAAAACGATCATCCATAATTTTGAATGCTAATGAACGCAAAGGTGCATCAACCGTAACCGTTGCAAATTTACCTGTTGGCTCACCATCTAAATCGACTTCTGGTTGTGGATTTACTTCGGTTGGACAAGGTAAATAATCGATAACACCATCTAAAACTAATTGAACACCTTTGTTTTTAAATGATGAACCACAGAATGTCGGGAAGAAATCCATTTTAATTGTGCCTTTACGAAGGCAACGATTAAGGTCTTCAATGCTTGGCGAAACTTCATCGTCTAAATATTTTTCATAAATAGCGTCCTCTTGATCGATAACATCTTCAATCAATTTGATACGATATTCTTCTGCTTTTGCTTGCATATCTGCAGGCACGTCTTCAATGCTATATTTCAATGGATCGCCAGATTCATCCCAAATCCAGGCTTTCATAGTTAACAAATCTACAACACCACAGAATTTATCTTCTTCACCAATTGGCAATGTCATGATGACAGGTTTTGCTGCTAAAACATCTTCAACTTGTTTCACAACGCGATAAAAATCTGCGCCGATACGGTCTAATTTATTAACATAAATAATCCGTGAAACTTTTGAATCGTTCGCATAACGCCAGTTGGTTTCTGATTGTGGTTCAACACCACCTGAACCACAGAATACACCTACACCACCGTCTAAAACTTTTAATGAACGGTATACTTCAATCGTAAAATCAACGTGACCAGGCGTGTCAATGATATTGAAACGGTGCTCTTTCCAGAAACAAGTCGTCGCTGCGGATTGAATAGTAATTCCACGTTCCTGCTCTTGTTCCATAAAATCTGTGGTTGCAGCGCCATCATGCACTTCGCCAATTTTGTGGATTTTGCCTGTTAATTTCAAAATACGTTCAGTTGTGGTGGTTTTGCCTGCGTCAACGTGGGCGAAAATACCAATATTTCTGTAAAGCGATAAATCTGTCATGGGGTTATTTACTCTGGATAATGGAGAAATGAGGATGGTTAAAAACGAGGCATTTTAACCTAAAAATACCTGTAAAAGATAAAAAACTATAGTGCATTATGATTCTGCTGTTTCATTGTGCCTTTGTGTCCTTGTGACAAACGCAAAATCCCACGTAAAATATCGACTTCTTTACTACGTAATTCAGCACGGTTATACATACGGCGTAATCGACGCATAAGTGAATCTTCTTTTTCAGGGTGCATAAAACCAATGTCAGCTAATGCTTCAGAAAGATGGCTATAAAATAATTCCATTTGGTGATTTGTCGCTAAATCCTGCTCATCTTCGTCACCAACAATTTTTCGAGCGACTTCACCATTTACATTTTGTGCTGCAATAAATAATTCATAACAAACTACCTGCACTGCGGCGGCAATATTTAACGAACTGTAATTTGGATTGCATGGTATGTGTAACAAATAGCGGCATAAATCGAGCTCTTCATTTTTCAAACCCGAGTTTTCACGTCCAAACACAATCGCAATTTTTTCATGGGCTGATTCTAAAATAACTTTTTCAGCACATTCTCTGGGTGTAACTTCTGACCAACTAATTGTGCGACTTCTTGCACTTGCGCCAATTACCAATGTGCAATCGGAAATTGCCTCTTGCAAGGTTGCAAAAATTTGCGCGTTCGCCAAAATATCATCTGCACCTGCGGCTCTTGCAGTGGCATCAGCATGCGGAAAAATTTTCGGCGCGACCAAACATAAATTACTCATGGTCATGTTTTTCATCGCTCGCGCTACCGCACCAATATTTCCAGAATGTGAGGTTTCAACTAATACAATTTTAATGTGAGAGAGCACAGCAAACTCCAATTGGCTAAAAAACCGCTAAGTTTAGCAAAAGATTTGGTAAACTTAACGCTTAATCCGTTCATTTAAAAAAAGAAAACTCCTATGCAACAACCCATGCTCAATATCGCGGTTCGTGCGGCTCGTGCCGCTGGCGACATTTTAATTCGTTCTGCTGACAAAGCCTCACATTTAGAAATTGAAAACAAAGGTAAAAACGATTTTGCCACTGAAATCGACAGAATGGCAGAGCGTGAAATCATTTCAATTATTAAGTCTACTTATCCTGAACACAGTATTCTTGCTGAAGAAAGTGGTGAACACGCCGGTAATGAATACCAGTGGATTATTGACCCACTTGATGGTACGACCAATTTCATTCACGGTTTCCCACAATACGCAGTTTCAATAGCCTTAAAGCATAAAGGACGATTGGAAGTTGGTGTGGTTTATGATCCATTACGAGATGAATTATTTACCGCAAAACGGGGCGGTGGTGCAATGTTGAATAATCGTAGAATTCGAGTCACTAATTTAACCAAAATGCGGGGTGCATTAATCGGAACTGGCTTTCCCTTCAAAGTTCCCCAGCATTTAGATGCGTATTTAGGGATGTTTAAAGCGGTAACATTAGATTCTGCTGGTATTCGCCGTACTGGTTCAGCGGCATTAGATTTGGCTTATTTAGCAGCTGGACGATTAGACGCATTTTGGGAAATAGAATTGAAAGAATGGGACATGGCAGCCGGTATTTTACTTGTCAAGGAAGCGGGAGGTGTCGCCACTGATTTTTCTTTTAATGATAGTTATTTGGAATCAGGTAATGTAATTGCCGCAAGTCCTCGTATGCACCAATTAATGTATCAACTGATTGAGCCACACGTTACCAACGCATTGAAATAGTCTATTTTTAATTAGATTAAAAAGGGTCAAAATAATGGTAAAAAATAATTCTTTAACTGTTCTATTTGTGTCAATCATTACTCTTTCTGGATTTGCTAATGCTCTTCCAGCTCAGCAAGATATACTTCGTATACAAACGAGCGATTCAAAAAGAGGCATGGATACGGGTTTTTCGACATTGACTTCTTGGCGCAAAGGGGATGCGAATTTACATCGTGTAAATGGTTTGATTTTTGTGAACGGTTTTGAAACAAAAAATCCAACAATCGCCGCTGAAATTGCCCACAAAGCGGCAAATGCGCTTAATGCTGATATAAATTACGATGCCCCAACTGAACGTGGAGCATTAGCTGAATTCACAAAAGATAAAGCAGAGTTTTTAATAAGTAATAAAGAAGGTTTTGATTTAGTTCACATCACAACACGTGATTACGCTAATCAAAAAATCCGTTACGATATACCAAATAAAACCTTTAGCTCAGCGTTTGTTAATGTTGCAATCGATCTTGTTTATTCTGCTGAAGTTGAATTCATTGAAGGATTTTCATCTAGTATTAATAAAAAAATGGCGGGTGGTTTTGTTTCTGTCACCATTGATGATGAGCCAATTATTGAAATTAAAACAGATGGAAAATCTCCCGAACAATTAGAATAAAGAACTCGCACAACTTATAGGTTCTAAATCTCACTTTTCTGTAACGCCAATTTACCCAAATTATGAGGAAGACCGCTCGAGGAATTACAAACATTTTACGGCGGTGAAGTGCAACTTTTTAATCTAAACGCTAAATCTATCACAATCGATGTAGCTGATTCAGGTTTAGGCGTCTTAACAAAATTTAGTTTCCCAGACGTAAACAAACCCACTGATGTTGCTAATAAAGTACCTTATATTTTTGGTGTGTTGGTTACCATTTTTTTAAGCTACCTTTTTTATGTGATGAAAATAAAAATTAGAAAAGAGGACATTCAAGACTAAAAATAACAATCAATGCCCCTCTGCCCCATTTTTATCTGCGCCGACTTTCTCCAAAAGCGGCGCAAGTAACAATGCAGAAAAAAAGATAAAGGCGATAATTTGAAATAAATTATTAAACGTCATCACTTCGGCTTCGCGCCACGCTAAATTCGTTAATTGTTTCAATTCAATTTGCGTTAAATGTTGTCCGATTTCATCTGTCGCGCTAATCGATTCCCGTAACACAGCATAATGACTTTTATTTAACGTCAACATCAACGTATTCGCCACCGCCAAACCCATCGCGCCACCTAAATTTCGCATTAAATTATACAAACCGCTGGCGTTTTTCACTTCGTCCATCGGCAATAAACCCAGCGTCAACGTGTTAATCGGTAAAAAACACAACATCAACGCGCTACCGCGAATCGCTTGCGGAATGAAAAATTCCCAATAACCCGATTCTGCGGTTAATTCACCGTTCAGCCACGACCCCAAACCAAATAAACTCATGCCTAAACACAGCATTAAACGCAAATCCATTTTCTTTTCGAGTGGTCCCGCGACAAAGGCGGACACTAACTGAAACAATCCGACGACCATCAAATAATAGCCAATTTGTAAACTGTTCAAGCCTTTGACGCTGCCCAAATAAATCGGTGTTAAATAAATAATCGTGTAAAGCCCAATGCCTAAAACAAAACTGAACGCGCAACCAACCGCGAAATTTCGATTTTTAAACGCATACAAATCAATAATTGGGTGCGGATTAACCAGTTCCCACCAAAACATCGCCGCGCCGCTCAATACCGCCACAACCGTCAACATTAAAATCAAATCATCTTCAAACCATTGATCGCGTGCGCCTTCTTCCAACACCACTTGCATACTGCCCAAACAAATCGCAATCAACGCAATGCCGATAAAATCGATTTTTTTTAGTAACGCCCAATCGGGTTTATCGATGTCGAGAAAACTAAACACCATAAAACAAACGACAAAACCAGGAATAATGTTGATTAAAAACAGTGTGTGCCAACTGTAAGAATCGGTCAAATAACCGCCCAAAACAGGGCCAATTGTCGGAGCCATCGTGACGATTAGCCCCAAAACAATACTCATCGTCGGTTGTAATCGCGGCGGGAACAAAATGAAAATAATCGTAAAAGTCATCGGAATCATCGCGCCACCGAAAAACCCTTGAATGCAGCGAAACACAATCATCGACGGTAAATTCCACGCAAACGCACACGCCAAACTCGCCAAGGTAAAACCACCCGCCGATAAAACGTACAAATAGCGCGTCGAAAATACCCGCCCGAGCCAACCCGATAACGGAATAACAATAACTTCGGCGATTAAATACGACGTTTGTACCCACGCGATTTCGTCTTGTGTGGCGGACAAACCCGCTTGAATTTCTTGTAACGAACTGGCGACGATTTGAATGTCTAAAACCGCCATAAATACGCCAATCGCCATGCTGAAAAAGCCAATCCATTCGCCCGTCGTTAAAATCCGTTCACCTCTTTGATTGACGGCGGCGGTCATAGCGGTTTCACTTGCACTTTCACGTTGACAGAAAAACCCGATTTTAATAATGCGGTATTTTCGTTGGCATCAAAAACGATTTTCACTGGAACACGGCGCACGATTTTGGTGAAATTGCCCGTCGCATTTTCGGCGGGTAAAATACTAAATTCTGAACCACTCGCGGGTGCGAAACTGTCCACTTTTCCAGTGAAATTGGTGTTCGGATACGCATCAACGTGAATTTTGACGGGCTGACCGACTTTCATATTTTCGATTTGCGTTTCTTTAAAATTCGCTTCCACCCAGATTTTTTGCGTTTCAAGCAAATACACCAAATTTGTTCCCGCTTGCACAAACGCGCCAATTTGCACGCCACGATGTCCAATTACGCCATCAAACGGCGCACGAATTTTGGTGTTGTCCAAATCAATTTTTGCCAACGAAACTTGCACTTGCATTTGTTTGACCCTTGCTTCGGCTTCCGAAATTTCGCTGTCAAAACTGGTAAGTTGCTTTTGTTGCGCGGAAACGGCGGCTTGCGAACCGCGCAATTCGGCGGAGACTTGTTTCGATTCGGCTTGCATTTTATCGAGTATTTGTTGCGGGGCAGAACCGCGTTCGATTAACGCCGTGAAGCGTTCCAAATCTTGCGTAATGTGGTGGCGCTTGGCTTGCACCACTGAAACTGCTGCATCTGCGCTGGCGATGTTGGCGTGTTGCGTATTTTTAGTAGCGCTAACCCTTTGAATGTGCGCTTGTGCTTCAATCACTTGTGCCTGAGAAAATTCCAGTTTTGCTTGATAATCACGTTCATCAATGACGGCGACGACGTCACCTTTTTTAACAACTTGATTATCGTCAATTCGTAAATCAATAATGTAGCCCGACACTTTGGGCGTAATCAAAACGCTGTTGGTTTTTAAATAGGCGTTGTCAGTGCTTTCGTAATGTTGGCGTTCTTCAAACCACGAAAAACCTGCCCAACTTGCACCCGTAAAAATTGAAATTAAAATTAAATAAGTAAGAAAACGTTTCATTGAATGACCTTGATAAACTAAACAGTTTAGTTTATTCTAAATTATCCGTTTAATTTAGCAAGTGTTGGTTTAAAAATGACTGAATTGGTTGAATCCATCGACCCAAAACGTGTAGCCATTGTGCAAGCGGCGACGCGCTTATTTTTAAATAATAATTATCGCAGTGTGAGCATGGATAAAATTGCACAGGCTGCGCCTGTTTCCAAAGCAACACTTTATAACCATTTTGACAGTAAAAATGCGTTACTGGCGGCGGTGGTTAGCGAATTGTGTGGCGCGTTATTGCATACCCTCACGCAAACGTTATCAACCAAGGATAATGTCGCTCAAAATCTAAAAAAAATTGCCGAAGTATTTGTTGAATTGCTTTATTCAAGAGACGGATTGGCAATGTATCGTTTAGTCATTGCTGAAAGTCATGAATTTCCAGAATTAGGGCAAATGGTTTATGACAACGGCGCAAAAATTGCCGTCGCGCAATTAGAATCCTATTTACAGCAATTGCATGACGTTGAAATTTTATCTATTTCAAACGTACGTTTTGCTGCCGATGCGTTTTTTAGTTTATTAAAAGGTGAGTTACATTTTCGATGTTTATTAAGCGTGCAACCGCCACCAAATGAACAGGAAAAAACACACTTGATTGAATCGGCAACCGCACTTTTTTTACGAGGAATTGGCTATGCCACGAACTAATTTTTTATGGTTAAGTTTATTTTTTGTCGCCAATCTTCACGCTGAAAATTTAAACGATGCGTGGACAGTAGCATTAAATAGCAATCATCAAATCAAAGCCGCGCAAGCGAATATCGACGTTTCACAAGAACAATTGCAAGCGGCTGAAGGGCAGAATTTACCCGATTTAAATGTCGGAACGGGCTACACGCAATATAATGAAACACCGTCTGCGAAAACAAGTATTGAAGGGAAGGCCACACAATTTTCGATGCAACAAATGGGCAGCGTGAAAGCGCAAGCGATGGCGACGTTGCCGATTTATACCAGCGGAAAAATTACCCACAACATCAATGCCGCGCAAGCTACGTTGGATGCGACGCAGGCGAGTGAACAAGTTGCCGCATTGAATTTGAAAATGCAGGTAGCGGACAGTTATATTGCCGTTTTGCGTTTGGAAGATGCGGTGCAAGTCGCGCAAAGTCATATTCACAGTTTAGAAAGTCATCAAAAAGACGTGAAAAATTTGTTTGACCAAGGCGTTGTGGCGAAAAACGATGTGTTGGCGGCGGACGTTGAATTATTAAACGCGAAACAACTTTTGTTACAAGCGGCGAATGTTTATGACAATGCCAAAGCGCGTTACAACCAATTGCTGACGCGCCCCTTGACGACAAAAGTGGAACTCGCCAAACACGTTCCTGAATTGCCCAAAACAACGTTAGAAAATTTAAATCAAAGTGCGTTGAATCAACGTCCTGAATTGTTGGTTTTGAACGAACAAATCGAAAGTTTGCATGAACAAACGAAGGCAATGAAAGCGGGTTTGATGCCGCAAGTCGCCTTGAATGGCGGTTATCAATATCAACAAAATCGTTATCAGGCGTATGAAGGTTTGTGGCAAGCGAATGTGGGCGTGGATTGGAAATTGTACGACGGTAGCACAAATCACAAAGGTGAGGCGTTGGAAAAACAAGCGTTAGTGTTAAAAGAACAACACGAAGAATTGTCAGGGCAAATTTTGTTACAAATTCGACAAGCGTGGCTCGATAGCCAAGAAACACAACAACGTTTGCAGGTTGCGAAACAAACGATTCTGCAAGCCGACGAAAATTTAAAAGTCACGACAGACCGCTATCAACAAGGTTTAGCAACGCATACCGAAGTGATTCAAGCTGAAGATTTACGAACCATAACACATAATAATTTAAACAATGCGAATTATGATTTTGCGCTAGCGGGTTTGCGAATAAAACGAGCGGTGGGTAATTTTTAATTCACACTCAAACCTAAAGATGTGAAATACAGCAAATCTATTCCTGCAAAACTAATGTTGCATGGTAAAAATTCTGTACTAAATATTGAAAAAATTGTGAGTAGAAAATGGATACGTTAGAAAAATACGCACACTAATAGCGGGGAAAGTCAGATTAACGTAAAAATAAAAATTGAGATGACAAACGTTAATCTGACTAAGTCGGCGAAAATTATTTAATTTTAGCTTCTTTGTAAATTACGTGCTTGCGAACCATAGGATCAAACTTTTTGATCTCCATTTTACCTGGCATCGTTTTTTTGTTTTTTGTAGTAGTGTAAAAATGACCTGTACCTTCAGTTGAGATCAATTTAATTTTATCACGCATGATTTTATCCTCAGAAAATTAAACTTTTTGACCTGCTTTACGCATGTCAGCTAAAACGGCATCTATACCATTTTTGTCGATAATTCGCATTGCTTTAGTCGAAACTCGTAAACGAACCCAACGATTTTCGCTTTCAACCCAAAAACGGTGATGCTGTAAATTTGGCAAAAAACGTCTTCTAGTTCTGTTATTGGCGTGTGAAACATTGTTTCCAGTCATTGGGCCTTTGCCCGTAACTTGACATACTCTTGACATGAAGTCCTCTGTAGCTATGATTAAAAAATGAAAGTGTGTCATTATAATCGATGCACCAATATCATTAAATTGTTTTTTTCAAGAATATAAATGTAACACTAGGCTTTTGTTTGATATTTTTGCTGCCGAAATCGTTATAATCTCCCAATTTAAAATTCACCACAGATCACTCATGTCTATTAAACTCGGCATGGTCATGGATTCCATTGACCACATTAACATCAAAAAAGACACTAGTTTCGCTATGCTGCTCGAAGCGCAATCACGTGATTGGGAATTGCATTATATGAAATTAGGCGATTTATTCTTGCGTAATGGACGGGCTTACGCTCGAACCAGAACCCTAAAAGTAGAGCGTAATCCAGCGCAATGGTTTAAATTCATCCACGAACAGATAATTCCACTTGACGAATTAAATGTGATTTTGATGCGTAAAGATCCACCTTTTGACAGCGAGTTTTTATACGCCACATATATTTTAGAACAAGCTGAAAATACAGGCGTTTATGTAGTCAATAAACCGCAATCACTGCGTGATGCCAATGAAAAGTTATTTACCGCATGGTTTCCGCAATGCTGTACTGAAACATTAGTTTCACGAAACTCACACCAAATTCGCAGTTTTTTAAATGAGCAACAAGATATTATTTTAAAGCCTCTAGACGGCATGGGAGGTACGTCTATTTTTCGATTGAAATTAGATGATCCAAATACCAGCGTAATTTTAGAAACGATGACGAATTACAACCAACGATTAATTATGGCACAACGCTATTTGCCGGCAATTAAAAACGGGGACAAACGCATTTTAGTCGTAAATGGTGAAGCGATTCGATTTGCACTGGCACGAATTCCACAGCAAGGTGAAACTCGTGGTAATTTAGCCGCCGGTGGACGCGCAGAAGGACGCCCATTAACTGAGCGTGACTATTGGATTGTCGATCAAGTAGCGCCAACATTGAAAGCGAAAGGGCTTATTTTTGTAGGCTTAGATGTGATTGGTGACACGTTGACCGAAATCAATGTCACTAGTCCAACATGCGTACAGGAATTAGATGCACAGTTTGGTTTAAATATTGCGGGGGTTTTAATGGATCACATCGCGGAAAAAATAGCATAAATGGTACTTTTTTGGGCATTGATAATTTCGATGATTTTACATTTTATTTTTTTTACGAGTGTGGATTCAGGTGATTCAGTGCATGAACAGCCACAGCAAACATTCATTGAAATTTCACTTATAACAAAATCTGCGCCAATTAAATCAAAAAAAAATGATGGAGTAGTTACTAAAAGTCACCTATTAGCTACTGAAGTCCAGCCGCCACATTCAGAAGCCTCAATTAATCAAATTATTAAAGAAGTTTCTGTCAAAAATATTGGAAACACTGCCAAAATCCCAAAGTTTCAAAAAAAGGAAAAGCCAGTTGTCGAAAAGGTTGAAATAGAAGAAAAACCGCGTTTATCACTCGAGTCAATACAGCAACAAATATCGCAAATTGGTGACAATAGTAGCCAGCAACAAGTTAACGTGCGCGATAAATATATTAATGATTTTGGTGTAAAAGTGAAGCGTATTGGACAAACCATTTATGATCGTGGCGTATTGCCAGCAGGAATATTGGAAACAAAAATTGAAATTAACACTGACGGCTTACTTGTTAATTTTAAGATAACCCGTTCGTCTGGCAGTGCACAATTGGATAAAGCGGTCGAAAATATGATTCGCTCAAGTGCACCATACCCCGATTTACCATTCCAGTTACTTAATGAATCAAATACGCTGAGTTTTACGCGCATTTGGGAATTTTATGGTGATTAGATGAACGGGCTTGGACGCTAGTTTTTTTGTTCAATGGCCACCATCAAACTTTCTTTTTTTACCACCCCTGCATAACGATAAATAATATTCTCAACTCGATTTATCACAATTGTATAAGGTACCGTGTTGGAGTTGTTACCGAATTGTTGTGCCAAATTAAAACCCTCCCACTCACCACTAATTAAGATGGGATAATTTATCGGTATAGTATTTTTATAGCGTATCACTGCGGGTAATTCATCAATCGCAATACCAATAAATTGTACATTTTTTTTCTCGTACTTAGTTTGTAACTGGATAAATTCAGGAATTTCTTTTAGGCACGGTTGACACCATGTTGCCCAGAAATTTATTACTAACGTTTTTCCCTGCCATTCTGAAATAGTATGCATTTTTCCAGAAGCATCTGGAAGGCTAAACAGTGGCATAGTATCATCTGAGACAGCATTAATATTGGTAAACAAAAGAAAAAGTAGTATGGTTATTTTTAGATTTTTCATTGTGTTAAGGTTGCAGAGTTCAAAGTTTAACTGGGTTATAATACACTTCCTTTCAAATTCAAGTATTAGCTTTTATGAAATTCAAATACAGCAGAGCTCTTTTTAAATCATTCGTTTTTACTGTGACTATTATGACGCCATTTTCTGTTTTAGCTCACGCAATTATGGTTAAATCACAACCTGAACAAAATGCCACAATTACAATTTCCCCAAAACAAATTGATGTATGGTTTAACGACAAAGTTGGTGATGAATACAAAGCAGTTGCTGTCATTGATAGCAAAGGTAACCGTGTTGATAACAAAGACGTCAAACAAGAAATTCTTGACGGATCCCATTTATATTGCACAGTACCTATGCTACCTGCGGATACTTACACTGTGCGTTATCGCGTAGTTTCAATTGATACACACATTGTTACTGGCAAATTTCAATTCACTATCAAACCATAATTTATGAAAAAAAAATTTATTTTAGGCATGTTATTCGCGAGCGCATTAACTGGTTGTGATACATCTGAAAAACTCGGCACACCACCTCAAATCACTGATACAAATAGTGTTGGTTGCTTAGTTGCAAATGACTTTTATGCCGTTCATTTTAGTGCGTATTTAAAACCCCAAAAAGGAAATGACCGTGACGCTTTATTAACACCTTATTGTCAAGAATTGCCTAGTCCAGGAAAGGTATTTTTTGCAGCCGATCTGATTGATCGTGATATTCGCCAAACATCAATTGGAATTCGTATTATCGAAATTGAAAAAACAGGTGATAAACCAACTGATTTCAAAGAAATTCGAGTATTAAATAAGGTTGAACCAAAGATTTATTCAAAAGGTGTTGTTGAGGCTCAGGTTGATTTAGATAAAAACGGAGATTATGCTTTAATTTTAATGATTGGTGGTGAAGAGGCAATTTCAGATGAAGATAAATTAAAAATTACATTTCATGTTGGAAAAAGTCCTTTTTCATGGTTTAAAGAAAAACAAAAATGGATTGTTGACAGTGTTGTGAAATATTTTTAATTTCAATTTATTTTTCGGCAAATAAAAACCCCCGTTACTTTCGTAACAGGGGTTTATTCTTTTCAGGTAGCTTGCGCTAAACGATTAGATGAATACAGGAATTAACGGAGCATCCACAGTAACCATTTGACGTTTGCCACTTTCATCAAAGAAGAATAACAAACCAGCGAAACGACTATCTGGATCGTAAATCAAATCAGCTAAACGATAAACTTCCCAAGCCGCGTCAGACGCAGTAACTTGAACAGTTCTTGTTTGACCTGGTGCTAATGGGCTGTTATCGCTAACAGTTAAACCATCTTCAGCCAATAAGTCATCTGGGTAGCCAGTTGTATCTTCTAATACTGCTGAGTCTAAGAAACGAACAGAAGCTGTTTGAAATTCACCTAAACGAACAGATGTATCGCCGTTGTTAGTGATTTTCAAGGTCATCTGCATAGCACGACCTGGTACACGGTAAGTTGCGTCTTCAACTTTAACAGTAACTGTTTTAGCAGGCATTTCAAACGGTTTCATACCACGTAACAAACCAGCTTGTAGCGGTGTTGTAATTGGGTATTTTTCGTTTGTTGAAGTCATACCAAATGCAACTAATGCAATAGTACCAACTGTAAATGCAATACCAACTTGACGGTCAGTAGAAGTAATCAATGTGTTTGCTTTACCAGATTCAATAGCAATTGAACGTGGAATAAACATTGGTTTACGAACCCAGTAGGCCAACCAAGCTAAACCAATTGCATACCACAAAGCATGCCAAAAGTAAGTGTTTTCCAAGTTATAAGTTTCAAGGTCAATTGTTTGACCTGTTAAAGTAGTAACAGGGTTAACGAAGTCTTTCATTGATCCAGTAATGGTTGTCCATTTACCTGGTCCAATGATTGGACCGCCGCCTTTAACGTTCATCATAGAATGAACGTGCCAGTCACCTGGACGACGTGCTTTCAATAATACTTTGAATTCATAGATTTCGCCTAATTCCAAAGATACTGAACGTGGAACTAATTGACCACCAATCCAAGAGCCAGCACGAATGAAAACAGGACCAGGAATACCTACGTTCAAGAACGCGATGTCTGGTTTGTCAACAGTTTCTGGCCATCCAGCGAAAACGTAGAATTTACCGGTAACAGTCATGGTGTCGTTAACTTTCACTTCTTCTTTTGACCAATTTAAGTCAAACCAGTGAATAGTACGCATACGCATGAACGCAGCCTGTGATTTTTCACCGTGAGCCGCAGCTGTTGGTGTGTAAAGCATTGCAGCTGAAGAAGCCGCTAACAATGCAACAAAGGACAATTTTGCAACTTTGTCTCTTAATAATAATTTCATATATCCCCCTAAGTGGTAAATAATTCGTAGATTAAACGGCTTCGCCACTGACGAATTCAGTTGAAGCGAACCATCTACCAAAGAAATGCCACAAGAAGTAAATGATGATGCTTACGAAACCAGAGAAGAACGCTGATACTGGAGCAACGTCTTTACCGAAAGTTCTTAAAGTACCTTTTTCAACCATACGGATGTATTCAGGTGTACCAGTTCTAACATAGTGATAACCTTGTAAGTCAGCTAAAGTCATCATCATGCCGTTGTATTCAACAGGAACATGTAATGGAGCCATAACTGGCCAGTTACCTGGGTAGAACAATAAACCGTAAGCCAAACCACCAACTACAGCGGTTAATGTCATACTACCACCCAACAAAAGAACGGCGTCTAAAACGATCGCGCCAGGAATTAATTGTGATGGAAATACGAAGTTAACTGGGAAGTATGTCCAGCCCCAGAAGTTTAAGTAACGGTTAACCCATTCACCTAACAACAAACCTAAAATACAAACTACAGCACCAAATGGTAAACGGTAGCGATACCATAAACATGCTTGAACAGCTGCTGGGAAAGTGATTGATACGATCGGCGCAACGGTTACCCATAAACGTCTATCTTTCCAGTCAGTCCAAAAATCCCAGTCACCACCAGTCAACATATAATGAATGTGATAACCACCTAATACAACGAAGAACAACGTAAACAAAATCATCCAGTCAAATGTGCGAGATACTTTTACTGCTTCTGCACGTGACCGTACTGCTGATTGAGATGCGCTCATAGCTTACCTCCTAAAGGATTTAAATTATTTTTATTGATACTATCACTTGTTACTGCCCTACCAATAAATAGAGCAGCAGGAGATAGTAGTTACAACAAGAAGACCTAAATTAAGCTAAGTCTTTTTTCAACAATTTTGAAATAGCACCAACTTCGATGTTTACAACACCTAATACACCTAAAGCAGCCCATCCGAAGAATACGAAACCATAGTGTAAAGGAGCAACAAACAATTCTTCCATGAACCAGAAAGTGTGACCCCATTCATTCAAACCTACGTTTGGAAGAATCATGAAAGGTCCAATAACTGATACCATATACTGTAAAGGCAAACCATTTTGATAGGTTGGCAATCTTGTTTTTGCATATAAGAATGCAGCAACACCAGTAATGATATAAATTGGGTAGCTCAAATAGAATTCAATAACATGACTAGGTGTAAAGTCAGTGTCACGAACGATTGTTTGATGCCATGTACCATCTTGTTCTGTGAAGTAAGAGGCACCGTAGTAAATAGCGATGCCGTACATTACCAACCAAATCCAATGTGTAAAATGTCTTCTCAACTCTTCACGAGGTGTGATTGACATTACTTTACGATCACGAGATTTCCAAATATAACCCCATAATATAGATGCTGTCATAACTTCAACAACCATCTCGATGTACAGGAAGTTCATCCAATATGTTTCAAACTCAGGTGCAAATGAGTCTAAGCCAGCTGACCAGCCGTAAACTCCTTCATACCAACGAACCCAACCGTAGAACACAATATAAAGTGCTGCGCCTGCGAACATATTTTGTTTGTTTAAAAGCGGTGCTTCATGAGCATCAGCTTTAACTTGTTCAGTTGTAGCTGCCATTTCTACCTCCTAGAAATTACTAAATTCCCGATTTTTCGAGAGTTAATTTTTTCAAAATCCGTTTCATGCAATTTAACTCAGCAACCCTGCGTCAAATTGTCGCAACTCCATTTAGCGTGAGCAAGTCTACCAGTTAGTTATTGGTTGTCAACAACAATGCTATAAATTATTTTCTAAATGACGCACAATTTTTTTTCGTGCCAAATCCAATGAATAAATCATCCTTATTTATTGAAATTTAAACATCGATTTAGTAGCCAGCGGCCACTAGAAAAAATCAGCACAATCACAATAAACATAAAGACTCCACCTAGCTTTAGCACTGACAAATCAAGCAAATAAGGATCGGGTTTTACTGGAGAACTAATTCCAGGGATACTCGGTAAATCACCATCACCACCACCTACTTTTAGTTGAGCTTTCATGCCTTTTTCCGCATGCTGTGCTAACTCACAGTGAACCAAATACGTCTTTTTTTGGCTCGGCATAATCAAACTTGCATGTAACTCTCCTTCACCATAAAGTTCTAAGTGCAACATGCCATCCGGATATAAATAACCTGGCAAGCCATGAATCATAAATTGATGGCGAATTTGGTCATCGTTAATAAAAGTAATATTTATTTTGGCGCACGGTTTCACATCCCATTGTTGGATGTCAAATGCAAACATTTTACCGTTAAACTTCGATGCATATTCATGCCCTGCATGAATTGTTAAATCGACCGTTTCAGAAATTTGTAGACAATCTTTTGGTAAATCATCTGGATTTGCATTCATCACCATGCCTTTTTCGTCCATTTGCATCGTCGCAAAACTTGCTTGAGACATCACAAGTAAAATCGTAATTAAAAATTTATTCTTTTTCATAAATTTCATTTCGTAAATAAATGTACAGTATCAAAATAAATGCGCCAATTAACAAACCAAGCAATGCACAAAAAGCAATCAATTCAACATAATTTGGCGAAACTTTTCCTGCATCACCGAAAAAATTTGCCCGATCACCATTGGCCCAAAGTGGTCGTTGTTTTGCGTAGTATTCTTTGTTAAAAACGTCGTTAAACAACTCATCGTACATTTTGGGCATTCCTTGCGCGTCCAAAAATGATTTATAAGCCAAAATCGTGATATTCCCACCAGGTTCCATGCCATCTGTTGTAGTTCCTGTCGGAACATGATCATGAAACATCCATAACCCGGGGCCGTAACTATTTAAACCGTCATTTTTTGTATTAAGTGACAAATCTAAACGTTGTGCAGGTGAAACATCAAAAACATCACGAGTTAATTGCAAACCTTGCGCCGCCTCAACACCATCATAAGCAATAATCGTCGCTTTATGCCCATGGAAATGCACGGCAACTGACGAACGCTGTAAATTTGCAAGATGCAATTTTATGCGCTCATTTTCATTGGCAATAATCATTGCATCACGCAACGTATAAGGAAATGAATGCCCGTTAAGTAAAAAATAATTTTCATTCGATGTCGTCATATTGTAATCACGACTCATTTTTTGACTAATTAAACGTGGATCGTTAGCTTCTTGAGGAATTTTTGCGAGCTCTTTATCTATCGACTGATAATGTAAATCGTATTCTTGGTCGTAATGTTTCTTAACATTAACAGCAGAATGACGGACCTGCCCTGCTCCAATATTAAAAGTTTGCACCCAATTATTTGGTGCATTTTCTTCGACAATAAACATTCCATTCAATCCCATCATGAAATGTTGAGCTGTTTGAACATGGCAATGGTAAAGCATTGTGCCAGCGTGACGGGGTTGAATCTCATAAGTGTGTTGCTTTCCTGGAAAAACAGCGTGTTCTTCCATGCCATCATTATCCTGACCAGCAGCGGTTAAAAATGGATGATCAACACCATGCAAATGAATCGTGTGTGGCAAATAATGTGTATTTTCTAGTGTAATAAAAACTTTATCGCCCTGTTCAACACGAATAACAGGTGAAGGAGCACGCAATAAGGGATGGGCAACACGAGAATTAAAATTCTTAACCGCCATACCGTGCATTTTCGGTGCAAATACCCATAAAGATGGCTGTACCCCTGGTGCGATGTTGTAAGTATTCATTAAATAATCGCCATCTGGACTAAAACCATTTAATTCAACAACTTCTAATTTAATATGAATGACGTCTGGATCACCATCGTTATCTAAATCCTCACCCATCGTAACAGCATCTTGTGCAAGATTACTTTGCATTAATGTCAACATCGACACATTATTTGTGCCTTTAACTGCTGTCGCAATTGTATAAGGATTATCAGGTTCACAGACAGGTGATGCAGCAATTCTCACACCTTCAATTTCTTGCTCTGAACGCCATTCAACATGATCATCCGTACAAGGTTTTTCAACATTCGCATTATCGGCATTGCTGAAAACAGTCGAGGGTGGATTTTCACGTGCATGCTTTTCAATAATAGGAAACCATTGTATAACCACGAAAAAAAGCGTGATCAATATAAATAATAAACTAAAAATAAAGTATTTTTTAAACATAGTGATAGTTTAATAACAATAAAAGCAAAATTTAAGCGGTTCTAACTGTAACCGTTAATATGCAATAAGAAAATAATTTTTAATGGATAATATCTTTTAAAACTAAAAAAACAACTTTTAAAAACAGTTGAAAATAACTTGTAAAAAGACAAATAAGACTAGAATTTAAGCCTGTCGCCAATGCACCACTTCTATTATAATTATGGAAAACTTATCTCTCCTATCTCTAAAAATAAAAATCATGGATTTAAAATTTCTCGACTTTGAACAACCAATTGCTGTTTTAGAAGCAAAAATCGCAGAACTCCGCCACGTCGAATTCGATAATAAAATTAATATCTCGGATGCGCTACATCAATTGGAAGAGCGTTCCCAAGCCTTAACAGAATCAATTTTTGCAAATTTATCAGATTGGCAGATTTCGCAAATTTCACGTCATCCAGGCAGACCTTACACACTTGATTACATAGATCTAATTTTTACAGATTTTCACGAACTACATGGAGACCGTGCTTATGCTGACGATCCCGCGATTATTTGTGGATTAGCTAAATTAGACAATCAACCAGTTGTCATTATTGGTCACCAAAAAGGACGCGATACCAAAGAAAAAATTTATCGAAATTTCGGAATGCCAAGACCTGAAGGCTATCGAAAAGCTTTACGTGTAATGAAACTCGCTGAACGCTTTCAATTACCAATTATTTGCCTAATCGACACGCCTGGAGCTTATCCTGGCATTGACGCAGAAGAGCGTGGACAAAGCGAAGCGATTGCACGAAATTTATTTGAAATGGCTAAGCTCAAAACCCCGATTATTTGCACAATTATTGGAGAAGGTGGATCAGGTGGCGCGTTGGCAATTGGTGTTGGTGATCGTTTAATTATGTTGGAATACAGCACTTATTCCGTAATTTCACCTGAAGGTTGCGCGGCAATTTTATGGAAAAGTGCCGATAAAGTACAACTCGCAGCTGAAGCAATGGGAATAACGTCTGACAGAGTTCGCGAACAAGGTTTTTTAGATGAGGTTGTTCGTGAACCATTAGGTGGAGCACACCGTGATTTCAAAATAACTGCCACTAATTTAAAAGAAGCACTAGCTAACCATTTAAACGCACTGAAACATCAAGACTCACATTCGCTACTTGAAAAACGCTATCAGCGAATTATGAGTTTTGGTGTGTTTGAAGAAACTAATAAATAATTCGAGTAAGTTAAACGTGAAAGCTGAATTTAATTTTGATGTTTTAGTGATTGGGAGTGGTGGGGCTGGTTTAACTCTTGCACTAAAACTTGCACAACAACAAACACGCATCGCAGTTTTATCTAAATTCGCATTAACCTCAGGCAGTACTTATTATGCACAAGGTGGAATTTCAGCTGTTTTTGATGCCGAGGATTCGGTGGAATCTCACACAGCAGACACGCTAGATTCAGGTGCGGGATTGTGCAACGAAGAAATTGTGAAATTAACCGTTAATCATGGAAAAAAATCTATCGATTGGTTGCGTGAACAAGGTGTTTTATTTACAGAAGAGCAATCTGTATCGGGTGAAAAAAAGCTCCATTTAAACCGTGAAGGTGGTCATTCTCATCGCCGTGTCGTGCATATGGACGACGCAACAGGAAAAGCAATTTCGTTATCACTCATTGAACGCGCCCAAGAAAATCGACATATCAAATTGTTCGAAAATTATAATATTATTGATTTAATCACCCAGAAAAATCGTTGTATTGGCGCATATGTATTCAATAGTTCACAGCAAAAAATTGAAACATTTACCGCGAAAATCATTGTTTTAGCAACAGGCGGAGCAAGTAAAGCCTATTTATATAGCACAAACCCACAAAGTTCGACTGGCGATGGAATGGCTGTGGCATGGAGAGCGGGGTGTCGTGTCAGTAATTTGGAATTTATGCAGTTTCATCCGACCTGTCTTTATCATCCTGCTGGACATTCGTTTTTAATTAGCGAAGCGATTCGAGGGGAAGGTGGACGTTTGATTTTGCCAGACGGTTCTCCATTTATGCATCATTTTGATGATCGTGGTGAACTTGCACCACGTGATATTGTCGCAAGAGCAATTGATCATGAAATCAAAAAACGTGGCATTGATTATGTATATTTAGATATTAGCCACAAACCCGCGTCATTTATTCGTGAACATTTCCCGAACATTTATCAACGGTGTTTAGAATTCGACTTTGATATTACTCAACAACCAATTCCAGTAGTTCCGGCAGCACATTATACTTGTGGCGGCATTTTAACAGATAGTTTTGCACGAACTGATATTGAAAATTTGTATGCCGTTGGTGAGGTTGCTTGTACTGGATTACATGGTGCAAACCGAATGGCAAGCAATTCACTTTTAGAATGTTTAGTATTTGCTGAGCGCGCTAGTGAAGATATTCAACGGAAATTACCTCAATTGTCGATGCCTAAAAACTTACCTTTGTGGGATGAATCACAGGTAAGTAATTCGGACGAAGAGGTTGTTGTATCTCACAATTGGAATGAATTACGGCATTTTATGTGGGATTACGTTGGCATTGTACGAACTGATAAACGCTTAAATCGCGCTATGAATCGTGTGGCATTATTGAAAAAAGAAATTGCTGAGTATTACCAAAATTTTCGTGTCACAAGCGATTTATTAGAATTGCGGAATTTAGTTGTCGTTGCTGAGCTCATTATTCGATGCGCCCAAGAACGCAAAGAAAGTCGCGGGTTGCATTACACGTTAGATTATCCTGAAATCGATAATTCACAACCCGCTAAAAACACAATACTTACACCAACTAATTTCAATTAACCTCATGACCTTCTAACGAATCAACACGTTGAAAACCTCTCGGCAAAAGAGTTCCACGCTTTGCACGAGCTCCGATGTAAATTTGTAAATCACTCGATTTCAACGTTAAGGTTCTCTTACCAGACGTTACAGTCAAAGATGTTTCAGGTTTTAAAATTGTAAAAGCAACAATAAAATCGGCTGTTTTTTGCAAATCTCCTACCGGAATTTGAATTAATTTATTTCCCTTTCCTTTTGACAAGGTAGGAATTTCCATCAACGGAAAAATTAACAATCTCCCTTGATTCGTGGCAACAGCAAATAAACTTCCTTCATTATTTGTCAATAATGGGGGCAATAATTTTTCATCGTTGGACATTATCACCAAAGACTTCCCAGCTTTATTTTTACTCGCTAAATCATTAAGTGGTGTTTTAAAACCATAGCCCCAAGAATTCACTAATATAACAAAATCACCTGAATCCCCGGCGATTAAATGCGTAAAAGTGGCATTTTCGGGGGGATTAAAACGCCCTGTTAATGGCTCACCTTGCGCTCTTGCAGACGGTAAGTCATGTGTTGTAGAACTATAAACACGTCCAGTTGAATCAAATAAATAAATCGTGTGTGTCGAGCGCGTTTTAACGGCAGATTGAAAGCTATCGCCAGAACGATAACTCAAATTTTCAACATCCACATCGTGACCTTTTGCCGCACGAATCCAACCTTTTTCAGACACAATTACCGTAAGTGGTTCATTGGAAATTAACATAGACTCATTTAAGGCTTGCGCGGCTTGACGTGAAACTAAAGGCGAACGACGTGCATCACCATAAACATTAGCATCTTGCTGTAATTCTTTTTTGATTAATCTTTTCAATAACACTTCAGAACCGAGCGTTTTTTCAAGTCCATCACGTTCTGTTGCAAGCGAATCGAGTTCGCCACGAATTTTAATTTCTTCGAGTTTAATCAATTGACGCAATTTCAATTCTAAAATTGCTTCTGCTTGAAGTTCACTTAAATTAAAACGTGCAATTAAAACAAGTTTTGGCGTGTCTTCAGTTCGAATAATTGCAATGACTTCGTCGATATTCAAATACGCAATTAACAAGCCTTCTAAAATGTGCAGCCGCGATAACACTTTATTCAATCTATGTTGCAACCGACGGCGTACTGTTTCAATTCTAAAAACAAGCCATTCACTTAAAATTTCGTGCAAATTTTTGACTTGTGGACGACCGTTTAAACCAATCATATTCATATTGACACGATAACTTTTTTCCAAATCAGTCGTTGCGAATAAATGTGACATTATTTCTTCTGCGTTAATGCGCTTTGCTTTGGGAATAATTAATAATCTGCACGGATTTTCATGATCTGACTCATCGCGTAAATCTTCAATCATGGGCAATTTTTTCGCCAGCATTTGTGCGGCAATTTGCTCCATCAATTTTGAACCTGAAACTTGATGTGGCAACGCAGTAACTATAATTACGCCATCTTCGAGTTCATAAGTAGCCCGCATTTTTAACGAACCACCACCTGTGCGATAAATTTTCTGCAAATCTTCACGGCTGGTAATAATTTCAGCTTCTGTTGGATAATCAGGCGCATGAACAAAGGTTAAAAGCTTCTCTAAATCTGTTTCAGGTGAATCCAATAATTGCACACATGCCGCAACAACTTCACGCAAATTATGCGGTGGAATATCGGTTGCCATGCCAACCGCAATACCCATTGTGCCGTTGAGTAAAATATTCGGCAAGCGTGCGGGCAAGCGTTCAGGTTCTTTCATTGACGCATCAAAATTGTCTGTCCATTCAACAGTCCCCTGTTCAATTTCATTTAACAATGTATTGGCATAGGGCGTTAAACGTGATTCGGTATAACGCATCGCAGCAAAGGATTTTGGATCATCTGGTGAGCCCCAATTTCCTTGACCATCAACCAATGTGTAACGATACGAAAATGGTTGCGCCATTAAAACCATAGCTTCATAACAAGCGGAATCACCATGCGGATGATATTTTCCTAACACGTCACCAACGGTTCGCGCAGACTTTTTATATTTCGCCATAGCATTTAAGCCAAGTTCTGACATCGCATAAATAATGCGTCTTTGAACCGGTTTTAAACCATCCGAAATATGTGGCAAAGCACGATCTAAAATTACATACATCGAATAATCGAGATAGGCTTTTTCGGCAAAATCTTTTAATTGTTGTTGTTCAAATGTGTCCGCGAAGCTGACCATTAAAATACTATCCTTGCGTTAAAAATTTAAATACAGATTTGAATTAAGGTAATAAATGCTCGCCTTGCCACAGTTGCACTAATGTTTCTCGCTCACGGACAACGTGAATTTGATCACCATCAACCATGATTTCAGAGATGCGTGGACGAGAGTTGTAATTCGAACTCATAGCGAAGCCATAAGCACCTGACGAACGTACAGCAAGTAAATCCCCTGCACTTAATTTCAACACACGCTCTTTACCTAAAAAGTCACCTGTTTCACACACAGGACCTACAATATCCCATGTTATTTCGGGTGCAGAACTTTCTAAATTCACAGGTACAATCTCTTGCCATGCACCATACAATGCGGGGCGTACTAAATCATTCATTGCGGCATCGACAATCGCAAAATTCTTATGCTCAGTAGGTTTCAAGTATTCCACTCGAGTCACCAAAACCCCTGCATTTCCAACAATTGCACGTCCCGGTTCGAGCATTATTTCTAAATCTGTTTTCCCTAATCGCTCCAAAATCGCCGCAATGTATTCAGCAGGTTCAGGCGGCTGTTCATCACGGTATTGAATTCCCAAGCCACCACCTAAATCTAAATGTTTAAGTGTAATTCCTACTGTGTCTAATTTTTTGATCAACGCTAGGACTTTGTCGAGTGCGTCTAAAAATGGACGTGTTTCGATCAATTGTGAACCAATGTGGCAATCAATTCCCACGACTTCAATATTCGGCAATTCAGCAGCATGTTGATAAGCGGCTAACGCATCTTCAATCGCAATACCGAATTTATTTTCTTTTAAACCCGTTGAAATATAGGGATGTGTTTTTGCGTCTACGTCAGGATTCACACGGAATGAAACTGGCGCAAGGACATTTAATTCGCCCGCAATTTTATTAATACGTTCAAGTTCATCGAAAACTTCAATGTTAAAACAGCGGATTCCAAGCGTTAACGCGGCTCTAATTTCATCTTCTCGTTTGCCCACACCGGAGAAAACAATTTTTTTTGCATCGCCACCAGCGTGTAAAACACGTTGTAATTCGCCAATCGATACGATATCAAAACCCGAACCTAATCGTACCAATACATTCAAAACGCCTAAATTAGAATTTGCTTTGACAGCGTAACAAATCAAATGCGCTTTCGTACCGAAAGCATCATTGAAAGCATGCCAATGACGTTCTAATGTGGCGCGAGAATAGATATAGCAAGGGCTTCCATGTTTTTCAACGACAGTTTCAATAGCTACATTTTCAGCAAAAAGTTGGTTGTCACGATAATTAAAATGATTCATAAACGAGTTTTATTGTTTAAGGATGGACGGCTGTTGGAAACGTTTTTTCGGGCAAAACGAGCTTCCCCGTTTGTCCACATGCCGAGAGCAATAAAGCCATAATGGCAGTGAAAATTATTCTTTTCATGATTCGATTAAAACTGATTTTTTAGCGGTTTTATTTCTTCTGCGACGTTTTTTCTTCGCAGGTGCTGGCATATCACCATCAACTTTTACAGATTCAGGTTCTGGTTTTTTCACCGCAGAATTTTTTACAGATTTACGTTTCGATTTTGGCTTGGAATCACCTTGTTTGAAAGCGTTTTCTGAACTCTTTTTTGATTTAGCTGTTACACCAACCAACGTAAAATCCATTTTCTTTTCATCCAAATCGACTCGTCCCACTTTCACTTTTACAGTGTCGCCCAAACGGTAACGTGTATTGCTGTGTTCGCCTTTAAGCTGGTGACTGAGCGGGTCGAAATGAAAATAATCCTGTCCCAAACTGCTAATGTGAACCAAACCCTCAACGTAAATATCGTTTAATTCAACAAAGAAACCAAACGACGTGACCGCTGAAATAACGCCCGTAAAATCGTCACCAATTTTGTCCATCATGTATTCACATTTAAGCCAACTTGTGACATCACGAGTCGCATCGTCGGCACGGCGTTCATTGGCTGAACAATGTTCTCCGAGAATGACCATATCAGGAATGCCATAAACAAAACTGTCTGCTTTCTTACCTATCAAAACGTGACGAATCGCGCGATGAATCAGCAAATCTGGATAGCGACGAATAGGTGACGTGAAATGTGCGTAAGCCTCCAATGCTAGTCCAAAATGCCCTTTTTCTTCCGCGCTATAAACGGCTTGCGACATGGACCGTAACAACACCGTTTGAATTAAATGTGCGTCCGGACGGTCCTTGATACTTTCGATTAAATTCATGTAATCAATGGGTGTGGGTTGACTTTCACCCGTCATTTTCAAGCCCATTTCGCCCAAAAATGTCCGTAAATTGACTAACTTTTCTTCGCTCGGGGCTTCGTGAACCCGCAGCAATTTCGGCATTTTTTTACTGTTTAAATACCGTGCGGCTGAACCATTTGCTGCAATCATGAATTCTTCAATTAACTTGTGTGCGTCGTTCCGAACAACAGGGATGATTTTTTCAATTTTACGATTTTCGCCAAACACGATTTTGGTTTCTTGCGTGTCAAAATCCATCGCGCCACGTTTTTCACGCGCTACACGCATTGCCTGATAAAGTGCGTACAATTCGCGTAAATCAGGCATCAACCTCGCGTGTTTTTCAGCTAAAACGGTATCGCCTTCGACCAACATTTTTGCTACATCATTGTAAGTTAAACGTGCGTGCGATTGCATGACAGCATCACAAAATTTAGCGCGTGTGACTTCCCCATCCCCATCAATCAACATTTCGCAAACCATGCACAAACGGTCAACGTGCGGATTAAGTGAACATAAACCGTTCGACAAAATTTCTGGCAACATTGGAATAACTTGCTCAGGGAAATAAACCGACGTACTACGTTTATGTGCTTCGTTATCCAATTCGCTACCGAGCGTCACATAATGCGAAACATCTGCAATTGCCACGAGTAACTTCCAACCTTTTGCTGTTTTTTTGCAATAAACTGCGTCGTCAAAATCGCGGGCATCTTCACCATCAATTGTCACTAAAGGTGTGGCCCGTAAATCAGTACGCCCTTCTTTTGCGGACTCTGGAACTTCGGCGGTGAGTGGTGCAATCTCAGCGAGCAATTCAGCTGACCAAATGTTAGGCAATTCATGGGTACGAATCGCCATTTCTATTTCCATACCTGGAGCAAGATGATTGCCAAGAACTTCAACGATTTTTCCGATTGGTTGATGTAATTTCGTCGGTTGCTGGGTAATTTCTGCGACGACAATTTGCCCCTGTTCCGCATTCCCCGTTTTACCCGTTTCAATGAGAACGGTTTGAGCGATATTTTTATTATCAGGAATCACGTAAGTGAAGCCATCTTCGCTGTACAAACGTCCAACGATTTGGTGGGTATTGCGCTCTAAAACCTCAACGATTGCAGCTTCACGGCGATTTTTTCTATCTATACCCACGACACGAACCATTGCACGGTCATTGTGTAAAAGTAGATTCATTTCACGTGGTGACAAATACAAATCATCTGAGCCATCGTCAGGTCGAACAAAACCAAATCCATCAACATGACCAATAATGCGCCCAACAATTAAATCCTTGTTGTTCACTAAACAATAACGGCTACCACGATTGAATAACAATTGCCCGTCACGCTCCATGGCGCGTAATCGTCGGCGCAAGGCTTCTAAACGTTCTTCATCGTTAATTGTAAATGCTATTGCTATTTCAGCTCGCCCTAGAGGTTTCCCAACTTCTTCGAGCAGTTCTAAAATCAATTCGCGACTAGGAATAGGATTTTCGTATTTTTCAGCTTCACGTTCAGCGAAAGGGTCGTTTTTTGAGGCGAAATCAGCGGGATTTTTAGGTTTTGAAGGCATCTATTTTCAATCAAATAAGCAGTAATAATTAGTGTTTATCATACAGGGTTAAGACCCGAGGTAAAAGCTACATGGTTGAAAGCTTTTTGCTTGGAATTGACAAGGCAATCCTTGCCAATTATAGTTTAACTGCGTTTAGCCGAGGTGGTGGAATGTTAGACACGCTAGCTTCAGGTGCTAGTGGGCGTAAGCCCGTGAAAGTTCAAATCTTTTTCTCGGTAGAAACGAAATCAATAAATTAAAACTGTGGAAATGTATAATTTTGCAATCCAAGTGACTTTAACCATTTTTCACCTTCTTTTTCTTTCAGTATTGCAATCGTCGCGGCACTTCCAGCAACCACACATAAATCAGCCACTACACTAACAGCCGCTAAATGCCGAACTGGGTAACCTGTTTTGGGATTCAAAATATGTCCATAACGCACACCATCAATCACCATGCAGCGTTCATAATCACCGCTACTCGCCAACGCACCACGTTTTAATTTCACTACTTTCCAGATTTTAGTTTTATCGCGTGGATGCTGAATACCAACACGCCAAGGCTTACCGTCGGGATGTGCACCAATGATTTTTATGTCACCACCTAAATTGATAATCCCATGTAAAATTCCTGCATTCAAACATAAGATTGACGCTCTGTCAGCCGCGTATTCTTTGACTATACCGCCAAAATCAAGTTCCATTTCTGCTTGTAAAAATGACAGTATTGAATTTTCAACCTGTAATTTTTGCCACCCGATTTTTTTTAATAACGATTGAATAATTTTATCGTCAGGCAAAACAAGCGTATCGAATTGCCATGCTTGCCGCAAAATACCTGACGTAATATCAAATAAACCGTCGCTCAACGCGTAACAGGTTTGAGCATAATTTAATAAGCCAGCCGTTTCCTCGTCAATCGAAAGTGAACCCCCTAAGGCAGCAACTTGATTTATTTTGGAAAGAAAACTGTCTGACCGATAACGTGAATATTTACATTCTAACCGTTTAATATCACTGATAATTTTCTGGGCTACTTTTTGAGCAACGACCTCATTTTCGGCGTAAAACTGCAATTCACACGGCGAACCCATCGCCGAAAAAGGGTAATGACTAAAACGCATAACTCCACGTCGCCGATAATGCCCCTTCACGCGGTAATTGGTAGCCATTCACGTCGTCAGAAACAGGTTGCAACCATTCAAAACTCAAACGATTGCCTTGTAAACTGCCGTTTGGCATCGAAGCGTTAATCCCAAAACCCACATCAACAAATCGTCCGCCATAATTACGCCCATAATCCATCGCGCCAATTTGATGATAAGTGCCTCGATACGCGCCTTGTAGCGAACCCTGTAACGTATAAACTCCCCGCACCGAAGTCGCCAACCAATTTGTCCAACTGTAACTGCCCCACGTTGTCGCCTGAAAAATATCACCCAACGCAAAACCGGCTTTATTGTGCGATTCCAACCGTTTCGTGCCGTTTAATTGTGCGCCAAATGACCAATCGTCGATATTGCCTGTGTAAGTCACTGCTGGTTTGAAATCCCACGTTCCGCTACCCAGCTGCATTCCGTAATGAATAAAACCTAAATCTTGCCGATGCGTGTCGCGCAACTGAATTTCAGCATCGCCCGTCGGTGCCGTGCCGCCTAAACTGACGTTGATTTGTTGGGAATCTGTTTTGAACACATTGAACAGCGCGTATATTCCGGTATCGCCCAAACCGCCTGTCGTGTGTTCGTGTCGTCCAGCGTGAATAATTGCCGAACCCAAAGCGGTCGTCATGGCTGGTGTGGCAGGCGCACCGTCGAGCGGGCGCATCGTCATGTGCATATCCATAAATTGCGGCATCAACATCAACGTCAACCAATCTGTCGGCGCGAACATCAAATCCAACATGTGCATATTCATGCTCATTTCGCTGGGCGTAACGTAGCATTTTTGCGGCGCACAGGCTTGATTCACCAAAGCTGAATTCGTAACAGTATTCGAACCATTTTGCGTATTGCCCGCCTGATTCGCATACATATAACGATAACCGACCATCACATCGCCCGCATTCGGCAAAACATGGTCAAACATAACACCCGCTGGAACACCTGCGCCGTGATGATGCGCGTGTTGTGAATGTTGCGAATGTTCACGGTGATTTGAATTGGCGGTCGATAACGCCGCTAAATCCACTTTCAACGCCGCATTAACCAAATAACCATCAAAATCTGTGTAATTTCCTTCGCCACCGCCACCCAATTTCAAACTTCCCGCGTGCGTGTAATACTCGGCGCCCGCTTGAATTTCCAAACCTTTGGCGAATTTTTTAGTCACCGTTAAACCGCCACTCAACGCGCCATAACCCGATAATCGATAATCACTGGAATAATTTTGTGGCAATAATTTCGGATTGTAATCAGTTTTAACGGGATTTCCGCCAGCATCAAAAGTGACTTTATTAGCCGCTTGTTTTGAAACCAAATAAGGCGCGTAAAAATCTGCCGCATTTTGCGAATAATAACGCACGCGCGGTGTCATCGACCAGCCATCGCCCAGCGGTTGAATCCAATCGCCCGAAATCGTGTGCGCCTGAATGCCCCAATCGTCGTGATAAAAACGATAATCCAAATGCAGCGCCGCATCCAGCGCGTCGATGTGCTGAACGTAACGCAAATTTTCTGTCCATTGCTGACGTTCTTCGGGTCGTTGCTCTAAAAACGCCAACATACTTCCGTTCAATTGTCCGTCTTTGCCCGCTTTTTGCGTCGGATCTACAAATAAAACCGCCATCGTTTTATACGGATTCGCCATGTAACCATTGCTCGTGGTGTAACTAACGCTGCCTTCCATGAGCGCAGATTTATTCAAAACCTGCGTCAATCCTAAACTGCCCGCCCAATCTTGTTTTGAACCCGTCAACAATTTCACGCCATTTGGCAACGAAGTGACTTTTGTGCCGAAGGTGCTTTTTTCGATATACGGCGCGGCATCGTGATCGAGCATAGATTCATTTTCGCTGGCGGTATAACTCGCACCAAAATTGACGCTGGTGAGTTTTTGATTAAAATCCAATCGTCCGCTGACATTGCCAAAACTCGAATTGTAATCATTTTCTGCCGACGTTCCCGCGCCAACATCTAAACTCGCTTCGTCCCAATCGTAACCAAAACGTAAATCCCCTTGTTTGCGTGTTTCGGGGGAAGCCGAAGAAAGTGTATGAACGAGTTGCTTGTTTTTCGTGTATTTGCTTGTTTTCGCGTTTTGTTGCAACAGATTGAATTGGCTATCAACAAACACGTTTTTATTTTGTAAATACGGCGACGCGCCACTGAGAACATTGGCTGAAATTTGTCGTTGACGATTACCGCCGAACGCCAACGGAGCGGTGGTAATCGGTGTCGCGCCACTCCAAGTATCTTGCGTGTAATTAAACGCTAAACGCACCCGATCTGAAAGTTTGAGTTTGGTACTGGTTTGAATGCTATCGACTTGAATGGGTTTTAAACCGCTTTGCGCGTTGAATAAATTGCGTGCGCCATCTTCATAATGTCCGTATTGAAAAGTGGCTTCTTCGTCACTCGCGTAAATCGTAGTTAACGGTAACGCGAGCGCGGCGGCAGTTAAAAGACGTAATGTTTTTGATTTTTTAATAGCAGCCACAACCGCCACCTCCTGCCGCGCCACCACCTGAAGCCGCTTCACGGCTGCCGTATTGATGGGTGCGTAAACTATTTTGCAACGGTGCGGGTTCTAAACTCATGTGGGCTTTTGCTAATGTGCCGCGTTCCCACGGTGATACCGAACTGCATCCCGATAAAAATAATAAACAAAAAAAGAAAGCCCCTTTTTTAAAACGCGACATAATTCTACTTTTCAGCCAATAACTGAGCGATTTGCAGCTTCAATTCTTCGGTTTCGCCATCTCGAAAACCCTGATGAATGTGGCGAATCACACCGTGTTTATCGATTAAATAAGACGTTGGCATCGCTTGTACATCAAAACTTTTCGCACAAGATTCACCGCCGTGATTTGCAATCGTAAATTTCGACGGATGATGCCCTAAAAAAGCGAGTGCATCGTCAACTTTTTCATCTAAATTTACGCCAACAATGTGTAATCCTTGATCACCGAATTCGTGTGCGAGTTGATTTAAAAACGGAAACGATTGCATGCACGAGCCACACCATGAAGCCCAAAAATCCACATACAATACTTTTCCAGCATATTCATGAAAATGAATGGGCGTATTATTGAGCGAAGTCAGCACACAATCGGGCGCATTTTCAGTGATGACAGCCGCGTGAGCATTTGAAAAAAAAAGCATTATCGCTAAAACTAAAAATTTTTTCATAAACCGAATTTAGTTATTTTGTAATGAACTGTCAGTGGTTTCGGCATGCTCACCCTCGTTCGATTCACAATGGTAAACAAAAGAATAACTCGCTTTACCCACGCCGTTTTTATTTATAGTCACGCGATATGCTCCCTCTCCGCCAGCAATTTCGGCGACTCGACTCGAATTAGCATCACCGTTAATCAAATCGGTGATATTTGTCGCAAAGTTATTTTTAGTAATTTGTGCGCTAACCAATGACGCAGAGCTGGATGAATCGCTTGATATTTGAAAATAGAGTTTGTCGGCGGTAATCGAACCATCCGCCGAACAGTAAATCATCATGTAATCGGTCGCCGAAGCGGCTTCACCTAAATCACCACTCAAATCGTGCGCGAAACCGCAAACAGGCAAGCTCATTAACATCAAAAAAAGAAAGCGTTTCAACAGTATTTCCTCGTGTTATTGATTTTGTAAAATTTGAAAAGGCGACGTTTTCGCTTCGACATTTTTAGTATTTAAACAACTGTACTGAAAACTGTAAGTTTTCGCGGCGTTGATGGGGCTGTTAACCATGAGCGAATAATCACCATTTCCCTCTTGAACATCCAAAACATCGTCAATCGTGTTTTGTGCGTTTGCGCCTTTAATTACTTGCGCGGTTAAATTCCCTGATGACGCGGAAACCACTGGAATGACTGGGGAAATTGGTTTTACAGCGGCGGTTTTGTTGATGATTTTTACTTTTAAACTATCCGTTTTTTCAGTGCAGTTAATTGCGTATTTTGCTGTTTTATTATTGGCTAACGTTTTTGTTGCGGATTCAATGCCCAATTTTACGAGTGTTGATGAACCTGTTGTGACTATTTTTGCGGCATTTAAACATTGATATTGGACTGAATAAGTTTGTGCGGTTTTTAGCGTTAAATTTGTGCCGAATGTGTCCAATGTCAACGTGTACGCACCATTGCGACCTTTTAACGTTACGTCTTTATTTGTACCTGCGGCGATGGCGGAAGTCGTCGTGGTTAATTTTAATTTGGTTAATGTTGCATTTAAAATTTGCGGAAGAATAGGAGGCGATTCGGGAATTAAAATGGATGCAGCAGTTACGCCACCTTCAAATAATTTAAAATTCAAATGATCGGTATCACCCGCACAAGTGATTTTAAAATAATCGGTCGCGCCAATTGTGGTGGTTAAACTCTGTGCGCCAGAATCTAACGCAGACGCGCTTTCAAAGGCACTCAATGCGAGTAACGATAACAGCGTTTTTTGAGCTATTTTTTTCATGAGAAGAATCCAAGACAAATAACAATTGGCGTATTATCGCGCATTTTTGATTGATGTGTGTTTTGAAAATCGACACGCTTTAAAAACGTGTCGATTATTGACAGCGAAGAATTATTTTGTAGGCCAATACAACGCACCGTTCGCGCCAGCGGGATATTTTGCAGCCGAAATGGGCAATAAATTGTCAATATCATCATTGCTTGGTTCGATGTAAACCGTGTCGTAATCGGCGGTATCCGAGCAAGCTATTTTGGTTGATGTAACCGCTGCGCCAGCTGCGTCTTTCGGTCCTGTCGCCCAACCCGTAACAGAACGATCAATTGTCGCGCCTGTTTCTGGATTAAATCCTTTTGTACCAGGTAACGGATTTCTCGCTAAATCACGATTAACCGTCAACGTTGACCAAAAAACGGGCGTGGCATTTGCGCTAGGCATCGTGAGAGGATCATTAAATTTCGTCGTCATGTGACCAATCCACAAATCAACACGACTCGGACTATTGTAAGATTTTTTACCTTTTTCACACCAGTTTGCAACTGCCACACGAATTTTTAAAGTTTTGGCGCAAGATTCAGGTTTAAATGCGAAAGCGTTAATGCCGAAAGGTGAAAGACCCGTTGTTTCGATTATGTCACTGTCATCGGGTTTTTTCGCACTTTCTAATAATGGCGCACTGTTATAAGGTGATGTGCCGCTCCAACTTTGCCAGCCGCGTACGTTACCTTTGCTATCAACTTTAGGAATGTTGTTTGCGAACATTGCGCCGCCAACATTAACTAACGACAGAGCTGAAACCAACGGCACGCCGCTTGATGAAGTTCCTGAACCAACGATGTCTTTTGATAAATCAGCAATTTTATCTTCTTCGCCTACGGTAAAGCCATCAACAGCTTTTGTCGTCACATTTCCAGTCGCATCTTTCACTTCTGCAACAGCAGCTTTACCTTTCGTACCACGGATAATCACGTCACCAAAACCAGGTGAGTTTGGGAAAATCGCACTTAATGCAATGACATCTTTATGTGGCTGACTATTACTTTCGCCACCGATATTCGTGTTACAACCGTGAGTGATGGTGACAGCGTTCCATGTTTTCACTGAACCTTCTTTGATTTGATCTTTGAAACCAGCGTGTGCGTGTACAAGTTGAGCTGTGCTTGCAAGTAATGCAATTGAAGTTAATGCTTTAAACGTATTATTCATTTTTTATCCTAAAAATTACTTTTATTCAGATTCGACGATTAAATACTTTGAATGTTCAAAATATTACGTTTATTATTGCAGGATGCAAGCCAGCTTTAAATTCACTTTTAAAAGTAAAGAGTTAGCCAATTTTCAGGGGATTTTTAGATGTTTGAATGCTTTGAAAAATACGTGATATGCCACAGAAAAATTGAAAGTGCGGCATATCACGCACTTTCAATGAATTTGAAATTATTGAGATCGAACCCAATCGCCTACTTTAATGCCTAGCTTACTGACAGAACCTTCAATACTTCCAATCGCATAACGTGGCGTAATACTTTGAATCGTCAACACACTCACAGGTTGTTTATCACTTGCAATAAAACTGCTGCCACCGTCTAAATACAAATCGCTATTTGCGGTGCTGTAGACAATCAATTGATCCCCGACATTAAGTTTTTCTTGTGCGCCCGCATCGATAAAAACTTTATCACCTTTAATATCCGCAATACGTGTTGAAAAGGGATAGCAATTTAATGCCTGCTCAATATCATTACTCGCTTTGCCAATAATTTCAGTGATTTTTCTGCCCGTTTCAGTTGTCCGAAAGCCATCGCTTCCAACGGTATAACTTGCTGGAATCATAACGCTGCCTTCTGATTTATCGACATAACGTTTTTGCATTAATAACGCGCCTGTCATGCCATCATGAACATAAACATCAATGCCGATATTTCGTTTTCCAGAAAAGTGACGCGCCCAACTATTTGCCAAGGCCACGATACCACTGCCATTCATATATTCATCTGAGGCAATTTCTAAATCTCGGATAACACCTGACAACACAAATTGTGCGCCCGATTTGCTCGCCAGTTGAACAACTTTTGAAACTTGATACGCGGTATTTTCTTGCAATGAAGGTGCTAAATCTGGACGTGGATAAATCGCGATATGCGTAGCGTTAATACCGACGAACTGATTTGATTCCATTAACAAATTGTTAATTTCACGCGGAATTCCATTATCTAAATCGTTGGTTTCGTAATCGCTGACTTGTTCAGCGGCAACACGAGGAAAGGCGGTAGCAATAATGCGTTTTCGGTAAATTTGCTTACACATTCCCGTTGGCGATAATTCAACCATCGCTTTAACATGGTAAATACCGTTGTCTTCCCATCCTTTTAAAATTTTTGTATTACTGACCGCTGACGCAGAACGCATTGTCATTGAATCAAGTTGCACATTATTATTACTTACCGATGATTGACTATGAACAGCTACAGAAGATTGCTGTGATGCGACACGAATAGCATCTTGTAAGGCTTGTTTTTTAGCGAGTAAAATTACGCCATTGTGAATAACAGCTTGCCCTTCAACCGTCACAATACTTTGTGTTGGGATAACTGTTGATATGGCAGGTGTTTGATTAGTGGCACAAGAAACCGCGCCTAATAAAACTGTACTTATTACGGTCAAGCTAACTAAGCGCGTAAACATCAATTTATTCCACAAATAAAGGGCGATCAAGTAAAGGACGATTAAAACCCGACGTAACAGGGTAATCGTAACAGTCCATACTGTTACAATGTGCAGGAGGATTTACGCTCGCAACGAGAGTTTCAGCAGGTTTGATTTTAGGTGACACACTTGAAAATGGTGTGCTTAATTCAGATTCGGGCATTGCGGGCATGGGCTGTTGTAAACACGCGTTAACCATTGCAGGTGAACCATTCATACATTCATAAAAATGGGGTGTTAATTCAATTTCAACCACGGTTTCAAAAGTATCATCACCCGCATATTTATCAGTATTAATTGCAACTGATCGCAATATTTTCGCGCCGCGCAAATACGCATCAACAAATGATTTGTAACTGTCGTGTGTGACAATCATATTTTGAACTGTCGTGACACCCGTTAACCGTACGCCATAAACTTGCTCAGACAAACTACGATAAGCATCTAATTTCGATGAGCGAATTGACATCAATTTAATTTGGGAACGCGAAAATTTATCGCTTTTTTCAGCCGTACCATAACCTGTTGCAGTTAATTTCTTAATCGGCAGTTGAACCTCATAATTATTAGATTGAAATTGATAGTGAGCGCACCCTGATAAAGCAATCAGAAACCCGCCAATTAACAGTAATTTTAAAATGTGATAATTCATTGGAAACTCCTTTGTTAGTAGTCCAGTTTAGCGGCAAAAAAAATGATTTCTTGAATTTTACTTCATCATATTTTGATGCCGATTTTCACACGCAATCATTTGGAATTATTTTATACTGCCATTGCAGAGTCTAACATCGGTGCTAACTCGCCTTTTTTATACAAATCAATCATGATGTCACAGCCACCAATCAACTCCCCTTTAATATAAAGTTGCGGAAAAGTTGGCCAATTTGAATAGGTTTTTAAACCTTCACGAAGCTCTTCATCTTCAAAAATATTGAAATGCTGAAATGTGGCGTTGCACGCACCTAAAACTTGAACTGATTGCCCTGAAAAACCACATTGTGGAAAATCAGGCGTACCTTTCATAAATAAAATGACAGGACTACTGCTTAAAACTTGCTCAATTCGCTCGTTAATACTCATAAAATGGCTCCGAAGTTAAAATAATAATACCTACTAATTTTATCAACTTTACCAGAGGTAATGAAATTAAATTAGTAGAAAATACAAAATATTTAGAATCTTTTGTTGCGTTAAATCACTTACCTATTTTTCTAAAACTCAGCACAGCAAAAAAACTATCAAAAAAATTGTGAATAATCAATGCCCACAAAATCAATATTGTTCCAATAATAATTTCTGTTGTCATTGGCTCATTATTCACACTGTGACCAAGCCAAAGCGAAAGAGCAGGACTGATTAGCGTAACAAGTGCAACTTGTGTTGCAGAACGTTGTGACAATAAGTAGTAATAAAGCATAAAACCGACTGGTGTGGCAATGACACCTAAGTACAAAACGGATAAAAAAGTTGTAAGTGAGAATTGTAACGCAATGTGTGCATTGAACATGTCAAACGTAACAAAATAAAAAGGCAGCGCAAATAACAACCCACCTGTCACTTGTGTGAGTGTAGACATTTTAGAATTCAGGCGTTTAACAGCAATTGCACTGAGTGCTTGCAATACAACTGAAATCAAAACACCGACAATTCCAAATATCGCATTTGCACTCAATTTTTCAGCCGAGCCAAACATAATACCTAATCCAATAACGCCAATTAAATAAGAAAATATTTTTCCGATGGTTAAGCTGCGTTCATTGAGCCAAATTGCAGCAAATAAAGCGGTAACTAATGGTGTTAAACCACTAACTACCGAAATCCAACCCGATGGAATAAATTGTGCTGCCCAATAAACAACACACATCGAACCATAAATTTGCAACGCAACAGCTGCGTAAATTAAACAAGCAAAGCGTGAAAAAGGCAGGCGTTTTTTCAATATCAGTAATAGTAAAATCATGCACAGCGAACCAATTACCATACGTGAAGTAACACCCCACAAAACACCAAAACCATCAACACTCCATTTTATAGCTAATGGTGTTGTTGCCCACAATAAAACCATTCCTAAATAAGCCAGTAATACACGCATCGTTCATTAAAATCAGTATTTAAAAAAAACAACATTGTAACAGTTGCAATATCGTAAATTATTTAAGTGTGAATATTATTTGTTATGCACAACGATTTAGTGATTACGTTGAAGTGTTTCAATCTCTGGATTATTTAATCACACATAAACAGAATCGACTGGTTGTTATGTCACACAATCCTAGTCTATAATGGCAACATAAGAATCGGCTGAAAAGCTGGTGATTTACTTGAATTTTCGCTCTCATTATTGAGCTTTTTGATAGAAATAAAAACAATGAAAACATTTAGCGCAAAACCCGCAGAAGTAAAACGCGATTGGTATGTGGTTGATGCAGAAGGTAAAACATTAGGTCGCCTTGCATCAGAAATCGCTCTTCGCCTTCGTGGCAAACATAAACCTGAATATACACCACACGTTGACACGGGTGATTACATCATCGTTGTAAATGCTGAAAAAATTGGTGTGACAGGTAATAAAGAAAAAAATAAACTTTATCAACATCACACAGGTTACATCGGTAACTTGAAAACAACGACGTTGGGAAAATTAAGAAAAACCTTTCCAGATCGTATTTTAACGACTGCAGTAAAAGGTATGTTACCGAACAATCCTTTAGGTCGTGCGATGTTTAAAAAATTGAAAGTTTATGCTGGTTCAGAACACGAACATCAAGCGCAACAACCTAAAGTTTTAGAATTATTTGTGAGTAAATAAACATGGCTGCAACTCAATATTATGGAACTGGTCGTCGTAAAAGTGCTACAGCACGCGTTTATGCAACGGCTGGAACAGGCAAAATGACTGTCAACAACAAAACTTTGGAAGAATACTTTGGTCGTAAAACCGATCAAATGGTTTCTTGCCAACCATTAGAATGTGTTGATATGGTCGGAAAATTCGACATCAACGTTATCGTAAAAGGCAGCGGTCCTTCTGGTCAAGCTGGTGCGATTCGTCACGGTTTAACACGTGCATTAATGGTTTATGATGAAACTTTACGTCCTGCATTAAGAAAAGCTGGCTTTGTGACTCGTGATTCACGTGAAGTTGAACGTAAAAAAATCGGCTTACACAAAGCGAGAAAACGTCCACAATACTCAAAACGTTAATTCTCGGCCTTGGGCTTTTTTGCATCTTGGCACAGAAAAGGGCTGCATTTATGTAGCCCTTTTTTTATGGTTCAATTCTGAAAAATCGAGGTTTTTATGACGATTTCAATCGTTATTCCTGTTCACAATGAAGCTGAAAATATCAATCCATTATTAAACGAAATCATCTCAGCATTACAAAATTTTGCTGATTACGAAATTATTTATATCAATGATGGCAGTAGTGACAATACATTGAACATGTTGAAAACAGCACAACAAACAATTCCAAACTTACGTGTTTTTCATCATGAAAAAAGTTGTGGACAAAGTGCGGCAATTTACACAGGCATCAAAGCAGCAAAGTTTTATATCATTGCAACACTTGATGGCGATGGACAAAATAATCCCGCTGACATACCAATCTTATACACACAACTACAATCACAACGTGCCGCCAATTCAAAACTTGCCATGATGACAGGCTGGCGAAATCAGCGTCACGATTCAATGTGGCGATTATTTTCGTCGAAATTTGCAAATGGTATTCGCTCACGTTTATTAGGCGATGCAACACCCGATACGGGTTGCGGTTTAAAAGTATTTTTGCGTGATGCCGCGTTACAACTTCCTTTTTTTGACCATTACCACCGTTTTTTACCTGCGTTAATGATTCGTTCAGGCTATCAAGTTATTTCTGTGCCTGTTTCACATCGGGCTAGAGAACGTGGCGTTTCGAATTATGGAACGCTCGATCGTTTATGGGTTGGAATCAGCGATATTGCTGGAGTAATTTGGTTAAAAACCCGTATGAAACTCACTGAGGTAAGTGAAATTGAACGTTAATTTAAGCCAAGAAACAATTTGGTTAGCCGTTGGTTTTATTGGACAAGCGTTATTTTCAGCCCGTTTTATTGTTCAATGGCTTAAAAGTGAAAAAGTGAAGAAAAGCGTTTTTCCCGTCGCATTTTGGTATTTCAGTATTAGTGGTGGTGTAACATTATTAGCATATGCAATTTACCGTCAAGATCCTGTTTTTATTTTGGGACAAGCAAGCGGTTTGTTAATTTATGCTCGCAATTTGTATTTTGTCTTCAATGAAAAAGCGAGCAAAGTGAGCGATAACTAAAACAAGCATTAAAGTGGACCCCATTGTCCAGACAAATAATGTCTTAATTTAAGATAGAGTCTGTTTACACTCCAGCTGAATGGCGCTGTCCCATTTTTTTAAACCAGAACTGATGTTTCTGTTGTTGCGTATTTAT
>BJHG01000004.1 GCA_014191975.1 Methylococcaceae bacterium
GGAAACCACCAAAACCAACAAAGGCTTAAAAGTGACTGTCGATATTCTCACTGGCGTTTATCTTACCGGAAAGAAATGTACTATTGATTTCATTAAAAACTCGGACATTGCTTTTGATGCTCATCTTCCAAAATGGAATTATCGTGTCGTTTTAAATCATTGCTAATTCGGGATGTTATTTTTGACTGTATCCTAAGTTTGTTAATTGGCTCTCTTTCTGGAAATGTTTTTGCGGCTTGCCCGGCATCAGCAGCAATGAGTGGCAAATATTCTGGCCAAGCCACTTATACAGAGTTAAATGGTAACTCCCTGGATGCTGTCGCTGAAAAGCTAATCATTTAATCATTGTTTCGTTCGACGGTAAAGGGACTGCTACAGTTAAAGGAAAAGCTACCCTGTCACTATATATTGAAGCTTCTCCAGGTGAAGCTGAAGTGAAAATACAATCAACGAGCCAGATTATGCCATATACTTTCGATAGCAAAAATTGCTCAATGCAAGTACGGGGTGGTGGTGGTGATGATTATATAAACTTCGTTGTTGCCAATGCAGGAAATACACTATACGGAGTTAAGCGTGACCAAGAATTTCCGGGTGTTGAGCGATATTTACTCACCAAACAATGATGATTTAATTTGAGCCTTCAATGTTTTATAACGCACAGTAAACTTTAATCACCGAGAAAATAACGGATAGCCAAAACAGGTACACTTGTTTTGGCTTACAATACGGGTCACGCTTAATTTTTTGGTTTAAAATTTCATGACTTCTCCACTGATTCTTGTTGATGGTTCT
Source organism: Methylococcaceae bacterium (assembly GCA_014191975.1). Taxonomy (GTDB): domain Bacteria; phylum Pseudomonadota; class Gammaproteobacteria; order Methylococcales; family Methylomonadaceae; genus UBA10906. The sequence continues at coordinate 796 of BJHG01000004.1, forward strand.
TCGTTTTTATATCGTGCTTTTCACGCTGTCCCGCCGCTAACAAATTCTAAAAGTGAACCGACCAATGCGATTTTGGGCGTATCGAATATGTTGCGAAAATTACTCAATCAATATGACCCAGAATTTATTGCGGTGGTTTTTGACAGCGCGAGTAAAACATTTCGTCACGAGTTGTCAGTAGATTACAAAGCTAATCGAACCTCGATGCCCATCGATTTAAAAAGCCAAGTGAAATCGTTATATGCGCTAATTCGAGCAATGGGAATTCCGTTAATTTCTGCATCGGGTGTTGAAGCAGATGATGTTTTGGGAGTTTTAGCGTGTTTTGGTGAGCGTGAAGGTTACGACGTTATTATCGCCACAGGTGATAAAGATATGGCGCAACTCGTCAACGACAAAATCACGCTCGAAGACACCATGAGTAAAACTAAACTCAATCCTGAAGGTGTATTTGAAAAATTTGGCGTACGCCCTAACCAGATTGCCGATTATTTAGCATTAGTTGGTGACAGTTCTGACAACATTGCGGGCGTGCCAAAAGTCGGCGCAAAAACGGCGGCGAAATGGCTCGCAGAATATGGAACGCTGGATAATTTAGTGATCCACGCAGACAAAATCAAAGGCAAAGTCGGCGAAAATTTGCGTGAACATTTGCCCAATTTAGAACTTGCAAAAAAATTGACCGTCATTCGCTGTGATTTGGATTTACCTTACAACATGGCGGATTTAAAACGCCGCCCAATTCATGATGAACAATTGAAAGAAATGCTGTCAGATTTGGGCTTTTTATCGTGGCTAAATGCACTAAATAAAAATTCAACCAATACAAACGAAAAGCCATTTTTGAAAAAAGTTGAAGCAACTGAACCAACTGAAAATACTTCTACCGCCCATTACGATACGATTCTAACCATGCCGAAACTTGACGCTTGGCTGGCACGTTTAGAAAAATCGGCGTTGATTGCTTTCGATACCGAAACGACGAGCTTGGATTATACGAAAGCAGAAATTGTGGGTTTGTCGTTTGCTGTTCAAACGGGCGAAGCCGCGTATTTACCGCTCGCACATACTTATCCCGATGCACCCATACAGTTAAATCGTTCCGAAGTTTTAGAAAAACTGCGTCCACTTTTAGAAAGTTCAATGCACTTAAAAGTCGGGCAAAATCTCAAATACGATTATCACGTTTTAGCAAATCATGGCGTGACGTTGCGAGGAATTGCGCATGACACAATGATTGCTTCGTATGTTTTAGACAGCACAGGTAAACACAATTTAGATTATCTAGCGCAAAAATACCTGAATTTGAAAACGATTCGCTTTGAAGACGTTGCGGGTAAAAAAGGGGTCAAACAACTTAATTTTTCTGAAGTTTCAATTGATGTGGCAACACGTTACGCCGCCGAAGATGCCGATGTTTGTGTACGCTTGCATCATGCATTGCAAGCAAAATTACAAGCTGAACCGTCAATCTCACGCCTTTATAATACGTTAGAAATGCCATTGATAAACGTTCTAGCGCGAATTGAACGGAACGGTGTTTTGATTGATGATGATTTGTTGGCGCATCAAAGCTTGGAACTCACGCAGCAAATCATGAGTTTAGAGCAACAAGCCCATGATTTAGCGGGACACAGTTTTAATTTAGGTTCACCAAAACAAATTCAAACGATTTTGTATGAGCAACTTAACTTACCCATTTTGAAACGCACACCAAAAGGTCAGCCTTCAACCGATGAATCTGTGCTGCAAGAATTGGCAGAAAACTATGAAATTGCCGTTGTGTTGATTGAGCATCGTAGTTTAAGTAAACTCAAATCGACTTACATTGATAAATTGCCCCAACAAATCAGTGTTAAAACAGGGCGCATTCATACGTCTTACAATCAAGTTGTAACGGTGACAGGGCGTTTATCGTCATCAGATCCGAATTTACAAAATATCCCGATTCGCAGTGCAGAAGGTCGAAAAATTCGTCAAGCCTTTGTTGCGCCTGATGGCTACAAAATTGTTGCGGCAGATTATTCACAAATAGAATTACGAATTATGGCGCATTTAGCGCAAGACGCCGGCTTAATTACCGCATTTCAAAATGGTGAAGATATTCACCGCGCGACCGCCTCGGAAGTTTTCAATGTGCCGCTAAATGAAGTCAGCAATGAATTCCGCCGCAATGCGAAAGCGATTAACTTTGGGCTGATTTATGGGATGTCAGCGTTTGGTTTAGCGAAACAATTGGATATTTCACGCACTGATGCACAAACCTATATCAATGCGTATTTTGACCGTTATCCAAACGTCAAAAAATACATGAACGAAACGAAAATCTTGGCGAAAGAACAAGGCTTTGTGGAAACGCTTTTTGGTCGACGTTTATATTTGCCAGAGATTGATTCACGGAATCCGATGTTACGTCAATATGCTGAACGCACAGCAATTAACGCGCCAATGCAAGGCACAGCGGCGGATATTATTAAACGGGCAATGTTAAAAGTTGATGCGTGGCTTTTAGATGAAAATGTTGATGTAAAAATGATTATGCAAGTTCACGATGAATTAGTGTTTGAAGTGAAGACAGAACAAATCGACAGTGCGATTGAAAAGATTAAAACGTTGATGAATGGTGCGGCAGAATTGATAGTGCCGTTGATTGTCGATGTTGGTGTGGGTAATAATTGGGATGAAGCGCATTAATAATGCGCTCCTAAACCACTATGAATTACGCAGCGGCTAAACCCATAATGTTGTAACCACAATCAACATAAGTCAGTTCGCCTGTAATGCCTGACGCTAAATCAGAACATAAAAACGCGGCTGCATTGCCAACTTCTTCAATACTAACGTTCTTTTTCAATGGCGAAGCATCTGCCGCTTTATTCAACATTGCCTTGAAATCGTTAATGCCAGAAGCGGCTAACGTTCTAATTGGACCAGCTGAAATTGCATTAACGCGCGTGCCTTCTGCACCCAATGAAACTGCCATATAACGCACATTCGCTTCTAAACTCGCTTTGGCTACGCCCATCACGTTGTAATTTGGAATAGCACGTTCTGCCCCCAAATAACTCAACGTCAATAATGAACCATTACGTCCTTGCATCATTGAACGACCCGCTTTTGCCAACGCGGTGAAACTGTAAGAACTCACATCGTGTGCAATACGGAAGTTGTCGCGGGTTGTGGCGTTCACATAATCACCATCTAATGCCTCACGCGGCGCAAAGGCTACCGAATGTACGATGCAATCTAAACCGTCCCAATGCTTGCTGAGCTCAACAAAAACATTATCAATATGGTCATCAAACTGCACATCACATTCAACAATGATTGATGAATCACATTCAGCGGCTAATTTTTCAACACGTCCACGAATTTTTTCAGTTTGATAAGTGAACGCAAGTTCAGCACCTTCGCGACGCATTGCTTGAGCAATTCCCCAAGCGATAGAACGCTCGCTGATTAATCCTACAATCAATACTTTTTTGCCTTGCATAAAAGCCATAAACATTACTCCTGAAAATTAAAACGATTAGTGATGATGTCCGCCAGCACCGTGAATATGACCGTGTTCAATTTCTTCTGCGCTCGCATCACGCACGTCAACCACTTCAATATCAAAATGTAATGGCATTCCTGCTAATGGATGATTACCGTCAATAGTGACATTTTCAGCATCGACAGCCACAACCGTTACAATTCCAGGGCCTTCACTTACGTCAGCGTGGAACTGCATTCCAACTTCAATGTTATCAATCCCGTCAAACATTTCGCGTGAAACAACTTGAACACGATCTTCAAAAACTAGCCCATAAGCGTCTGATGCGGGGATGTGTGCATTGAATTTGTCACCTGTATTTCTACCGTGTAATGCGTTTTCTAAACCTGAAATAATACTGCCTGTGCCGTGTAAATAAGCAAGTGGCTCACCACTTTCAATTGAACTATCAATCACTTCACCAGCATCGTTTGTAAGAGTGTAATGAATTGAAACCGCTGTATTGTTCTTAATTTGCATTTTAAAACCTTTAGTTTGTTAGATAAATAAGTGAATATGATAAAGGCTAAAATTCGATTTGTCTGAAAAATATCTGCAAAATATACGCCTGGATTTACCGGGTTTTACCTAAACGGAATGCTCAAATTCTTCCCGTGACAAAAAAATAAAGCACGCGCAATACCATTTAATAGCAGTCTACGTTGCACCAACTGCAACTTTTCGATTTAATACGTTAATAACTGTAACAATGACAAACCATTTTAGATTTGAATAATGTCGCCTTCTGAACTTTATATTGGCTTAATGTCTGGCACAAGCATCGATGGAATTGATGCTGCGTTGGTAAATTTAAGTGACGACAACGTCGAACTTGTCGCGTTTGAGTATTTGCCTTTTTCACATGAAATTCAAATTGAATTGCAAAAATTAAGTGCGCCGAATGCTCAAATTTATTTACAAAATTATGGCGAAATGGATACTCGTTTAGCGAATTGGTTTGTGCGTGCTGTAAAAACACTGCTAAGTAAACAACAACTTTCACCGACTGAAATCATTGCGATTGGAAGTCATGGACAAACGGTTTATCACTCGCCTTCAGGACAATATCCGTTTTCGTTGCAAATTGGCGACCCAAATTACATTGCTGAACAAACAGGAATTACAACGGTTGCAGATTTTCGTCGCCGTGACTTAGCTGTTGGTGGGCAAGGTGCACCACTTGTCCCCGCATTTCATAAGGCCGTGTTTCATTGCAAAAATGAAACACGTTGCATTGTTAATATCGGAGGAATTGCCAATATTACTGTTTTGTCTGCGAATGAAGATATACCCGTTTTAGGCTTTGATACTGGGGCAGGTAATATTTTATTGAATCAATGGACACTACAGCACTTAAACAAAAGTTATGACCAAAATGGTGCATGGGCAAATACAGGCGTGGTAAATTTTGAGCTGGTTAATTGCTTAAAAAAAGAACCTTATTTCCACGCATCACCACCGAAAAGTACGGGTGTAGATTATTTCTCATTGGCATGGCTCGAATCGAAATGCAATTTAAGTCATTATTTACCTGAAGATGTGCAAGCGAGTTTGTGTTATTTAACCGCGATAACAATTTGTGATGCCATTGTGAAGTTTGCACCAGAAACAACACGAATTTTAGTTTGTGGTGGCGGTGTGCATAATGTGTATTTAATGAATTTATTGATTACCAATGCACCCTGCCCTGTCCAATCAACTTCTGATTTCGGTTTGCATCCTGATCATGTTGAAGCGATTGCATTTGCGTGGTTAGCGAAACAAACGCTGAATCAAAAAACAGGGAATTTGGAATCGGTAACAGGTGCCAATCGTCCTGTTATTTTAGGTGGCATTTATCAATATTAATGAAAAATTTTTGGCGCGTTTTCTGCTGTATTAGCCTTTTGAGATTCTTTTACCATAAACCCATAACTTTCTATTTTTAAAAAACTATGCAGACTCCAGAAACAATGTTGTCGGCGAATTTCATTCGTCAAATTATTACTAGCGATTTAGCTGCAAACAAAAATAATGGCAAAATCGCCACCCGTTTTCCACCCGAACCGAATGGTTATTTACACATCGGTCACGCAAAATCGATTTGTTTAAATTTTGCTACGGCGTTAGAAAATAACGGCACTTGTAATTTGCGTTTCGACGATACCAATCCTGAAAAAGAAAGTGTCGAATACATGGAATCCATCAAACGCGACGTGGCGTGGCTGGGTTTTGAATGGTCAGAATTGCGTCATGCGTCGGATTATTTTGAGCAACTTTATCAATATGCGGTCGAATTGATTGAAAAAAATTTGGCGTATGTGGACAGTTTGTCGGCGGAAGAAATTCGCCTTTATCGCGGTACATTGACGCAAGCGGGCAAAGAAAGTCCAAATCGCAATCGTTCGATTGACGAAAATTTAGATTTATTTGCGCGAATGCGAGCGGGTGAATTTGCTGATGGACAATTTGTGTTGCGTGCCAAAATCGATATGGCTTCGCCCAATATGAATATGCGCGATCCCGCGATTTATCGAATTCGCCGTGTGCATCATCAACGCACGGGGGATGCATGGTGCATTTACCCGATGTACGATTACACGCATTGTATTTCTGACGCGATTGAAGGCATTACGCATTCGCTTTGCACGTTGGAATTTGCCGATCATCGCCCGCTTTATGATTGGGTTTTGGAGCAATTACAAACGCCGTGTCATCCGCAACAAATTGAATTTGCGCGGTTGCAATTGGAATACACGATTGTTAGCAAACGAAAATTGAATCAACTCGTGACTGAAAAACACGTTTTTGGCTGGGACGATCCACGTTTACCGACGCTCGCGGGTTTGCGTCGCGCCGGTTTTACGCCGCAAGCGATTAAAGATTTTTGTGAGCGAATCGGCATTACGAAACAAAATTCGTGGATTGAAATGGGTGTGTTGGAATACTGCATTCGTGAAGACTTAAACGTGAATGCATTCCGTGCGATGGCTGTTTTAGAGCCATTGCGTGTCGTCATTACCAATTATCCAGACAATAAAATCGAAAATTTAGAAGTCAGCAATCATCCACAACGTGAAGAACTCGGCAAGCGAATTGTGCCATTTTCAAAAACGATTTTGATTGAATGTGACGATTTTTCTGAAAATCCACCACCAAAATACAAGCGTTTAAGCGTTGGTGAAGAAGTACGCTTGCGTGGTTCGTATGTGATTCGGTGTGACGAAGTAATTAAAAATGCGGACGGCGAAATTGTCGAATTGCGATGCAGTTATGACCAAAATACGTTGGGGAAAAATCCCGAAGGGCGCAAAGCGAAAGGCGTAATTCATTGGGTGTCTGAAGCGCAATCGCACGCGGCAGAAATTCGATTGTACGATAGATTGTTTACCGTACCGCAACCCGATAGCGAAGAAAACTTTTTAGACGTGGTCAATCCGAATTCGTTACAAACTCTGAACTTGTGCCGCGTGGAAGCCAGTTTAAAAACTGCAACCTTAGAAAATCGTTATCAATTTGAGCGCACAGGTTATTTCTGTTTAGACACAGAAAGTACGCCAGAAAAATTGGTGTTCAATCGCACTGCAACATTGCGTGACAACGGGCAAAAGGATTAGGGTGTATTTTGCATTGACATAGCTACCCCTTGTACCTTAAAGTTAGCCCCGCATAAATTAGCGTAACAATTTTAACAATAACTATAACTTTTTTGGAGTGTACATCATGGCAAAACCATTGATTCAAATGGCATTAGATTCATTAGATTTCGACGCAACTATTTCATTAGCAAAACAAGTCGCACCATTCGTGGATATTTTCGAAATTGGCACACCTTGCATCAAACACAATGGTGTAAACTTAGTAAAAGCGTTGCGTGCAGAATTCCCAGATAAATTATTGTTAGTTGACTTAAAAACAATGGACGCTGGCGAATACGAAGCAACTCCTTTCTACGCAGCTGGTGCGGACATTTGTACAGTATTAGGTGTTTCTGGCTTGGCAACTTGCAAAGGTTTTATCAAAGCGGCTAATGCACATGGTGCAGAAGCTCAAATCGATTTAATCAACGTTGATGACAAAGCGACTTGCGCTCGTGAAACTGTAGCGGCTGGCGCACAAGTTATCGGCATTCACACTGGTTTAGATGCACAAGCTGCTGGTGATACACCATTTTATGATTTGAACTTGATTGCTGGTTTGAACTTAGGTGTTCGTATTTCAGTTGCTGGCGGTATCAACGCTAAAACTGTTCAAGACGTAGTTCGTGCAGGCGCAAACATTATCGTTGTTGGCGCGGCAATTTACGGTGCAGCATCACCTGCTGAATCAGCTCGTGAAATTCGTGAATTAGTTGACGCTGTTTAATTAAGGAACTTTTATGCACCAACAGCTTATCTTAGATAAAATCACAGGAATCCTCGAAGCAACTGAGGAATCGTATGATGAAAAACTCACAGCTATGCTCGACGAAGCTGATCGCATTTTTATTGCGGGCGCGGGTCGGTCAAAACTGGTCGGCAATTTCTTTGCGATGCGGTTGGTGCATGGTGGTTATAACGTCAATGTTGTTGGTGAAATCGTTACCCCAAGCATTAAAGCTGGTGATTTATTAATTATAATTTCGGGTTCAGGCGAAACAGAACAGTTAGTTGCGTTCACTAAAAATGCGAAAAAAATTGGCGCGAAAATCATGTTGATTTCTGCACAATCCAAATCGACAATTGGTGATATGGCTGACGGTTTATTTCAAATTGGAAAGTCTGATTTATACGGAAAAGTCGTTGGAATGCCAATGGGAACTGTTTTCGAACTTTCAACATTAGTCTTCTTAGAATCCACAATTTCTCACATTATTCATGAGAAAGGCATTCCAGAAGAAATCATGCGCTTAAGACATGCTAATTTAGAATAAAAATAGAGTTTAAAGCGAATGATTTTAGTCATTCGCTTTTTTACGTCAGAATATATTGGTTGCACTATTGAAGAAGTTTAGTAGTGCAATTTTTTTAACAGATACCACAAAAGGAGAGAAGATGACCTCGCGTAGAGAATTAGCCAATGCTATTCGCGCTTTGAGCATGGACGCCGTACAAAAAGCAAATTCAGGGCATCCAGGTGCGCCAATGGGGATGGCGGACATCGCGGAAGTGTTGTGGAATGACCATTTAAAGCACAATCCAACTAATCCAAATTTCGCAGACCGTGACCGTTTCGTATTGTCGAATGGTCATGGTTCAATGTTAATTTATTCGTTATTACACCTTTCTGGCTACGATTTGCCAATGAAAGAATTGGCATCATTCCGTCAATTACATTCGAAATGTGCAGGGCATCCAGAATATGGTTATGCACCGGGTATTGAAACAACAACAGGTCCTTTAGGTCAAGGTATTACCAACGGTGTTGGTTTTGCAATGGCGGAAAAATTATTAGCTGACCAATTCAACAAACCAGGTCACGAAATCGTTGATCATCACACCTACGTTTTCTTAGGTGATGGTTGTTTAATGGAAGGTATCTCACACGAAGCGTGTGCATTGGCTGGAACTTGGGGTTTAGGTAAATTAGTTGCGTTCTGGGATGACAACAACATTTCTATCGACGGTCATATTGATGGTTGGTACACAGACGACACTGTAAAACGCTTTGAAGCTTACGGCTGGCACGTCCAATCTGTTGATGGTCATGATTCAAACGCAATTAACGCTGCAATCACCGTAGCAAAATCGATTACTGATAAACCGTCCATGATTTGTTGCAAAACCATTATCGGTTTTGGCTCTCCAAACAAAAGTGGCAGCCATGATTGCCACGGTGCGGCATTAGGCTTAGAAGAAGTTGCATTAACTCGTAAAGAATTAGGTTGGACACACGAACCATTTGTTATTCCTGAAAACGTTTATGCGGGTTGGGATGCCAAAGCCAAAGGCGCAAGAGTTGAAAATTCTTGGGACGAAAAATTTGCAGCTTATGCGGCAGCTTTTCCAGCAGAAGCAGCAGAATTCAAACGTCGTATGGCAGGTGATTTACCAGCAAACTGGAAAGAAGTCACTGATGATTTCATTAAAGCGACCAACGAAAAAGGCGAAAACTTAGCGTCACGTCAAGCATCGCAAAAAGCGATTGCAGGATTAGCAGAAACATTACCTGAATTTTTAGGTGGTTCTGCAGATTTGACAGGTTCAAATTTGACCAGTTGTGCAAGTTTCAAACACGTCAGTGGTAAATCAACAGGCAACTACATTTCTTACGGTGTGCGTGAATTCGGTATGTATGCCATTATGAACGGTATGACATTGCATGGCGGTTTATTACCGTTCGGCGGCACATTCCACATGTTCACTGACTACGCAAAAAGTGCGTTGCGTATGGCAGCTTTGATGAAAATTCAAACAATTGCCATATTAACACACGATTCAATTGGTCAAGGCGAAGATGGTCCAACACATCAACCTATCGAAAATACGTCTGCATTGCGTTATATTCCAAATATGGACGTGTGGCGACCTGCCGATTCAACTGAAACTGCGGTTTCTTGGGTTGCAGCGGTTGAACGCAAAAATGGTCCAACGAGCTTAGTTTTAAGTCGTCAGGCAATTCCAGCGATTGCACACGATGACGCACAAATTGCAGCAATGCGTAAAGGGGCTTATGTTGTTTCTGAAGCAGTTGGCGCAGTGAGCGTAATTTTAATTGCAACGGGTTCAGAAGTAACATTAGCGATGAAATCACAAGCAGTTTTAGCCGCTGAAGGCATCAATGCTCGAGTCGTTTCTATGCCGTCAACCAATGTTTTCGATCGTCAAGATCAAGCCTACAAAGACAGCATTTTGATTCCTGGCGTTAAGCGTGTTGCTATTGAAGCAGGTATTACCGATTTCTGGCGCAAATATGTTGGTTTAGAAGGCAGTGTAGTTGGTATCGATACATTTGGCGAATCTGCACCAGGTGGGGTTTTATTTGAACACTTCGGTTTCACGCCTGAAAACGTGGTCAAACACGTTAAAGCTGTGCTTTAATTTTTAGCACGAATCCTCGCACGCTTAAAACGTGTGAGGTTTTTTGACTTTATATAACTACAAAAATAGGTGTCAATGTGAAAAAAAATAATTTACTCCAAGGTGCAATCGTTGCATTATTAGTAGCAAGTCCACTTGCTGCATTTGCAGGTCAATATCCAGCAGCTGATTTTGAACCAAAAATCCTTTATCAAGACGAATCTATCAAATCATCAGCTACTTCAGTAAAAGCTTCTCCAGCAGCAGCGCCTGCAACCGTAGCAAGTAAAATCGATGATTCAAAATATCCTGCAGCAAACTTCGAACCTAAAGTTTTGTTTAGTGATGCTAGTTATACAGCACCTAAATCGACTGCATCCTCTGTATCATCTGAATACAGTACCAGTTCTGACAGTTCTGATTCTGTGATTATAGAAGCCTCTAAAAAAGAAAACGATAACAGTTTATTCCTTTTGTTAGGTGCGTTAGCGGTAGCCGGTTTTGCTGCGTCAAGATGTCCTAAATTTACAGGTGTTTTCGGCATCAATAATTCTACTGATGAAGGAGTTTATGCAAACCGCGAGACAGGTGTAACACGTTATTTGAACGCTCGCATTCCTAAAGTTTCTGGTGTGACAAAATACTTGGAACGTGCTGGTAGACCAACTAACGTTGCACGCTATATTGCTAAACAAAATATCGTTCAAAAAGCGGCAGCGGCTAAAAACGACGCGAATCGGGGGTAGTTATGGGTTTCTTCTCAGGTCTTTTTGGTGCCCATTCACAAGATGTTTACAGCACAACAGTAACTCGCAATGCGATTATTTCGACATCAGATTTATCTGATGGAAGCACTGGTGTCAGTCGTTATTTAGATGAAAAACCATCCACTGCATTAAGTGGTGTCGCTAAATATCTGAAAGAACAAGAGCATAATCAACCGAGCGGCGTAGCCAAATACTTGGCACGACAAGCAATTACTGAAAAGAATAAGCCTGTTGTGGTGTTAAGCGGTGTTGCAAAGTATTTGAATAACAATAAAGAGAGTGCACCAATCGTCAGAACTGGCGTGGCGAAGTACTTAGATAATCAGGACAAAACGCCCACAAGTCGTGTTGCAAAATATGTGTTACAAAAAGCAATCGAGGAACGAAATACACCTGAAAAACCTAAAAAAACGCGTGTTGAAAGCTATTTACAAAGCCTTCCTGAAACAAAAATCAGCAGTGTCAGCAAGTATTTAGCAAAACAAACTGCCGCAACTGCTGAAATGCAAATAAAAAACGAAGCCGCTGCTATTACTGAAACTATTGTTAACGATGTTGCATTGACAGGCGTTGAAAAGTATCTTCAAGCCCAACGCTAAACTTTTTCTTAATTTTTAAAAACAGGTAATTAAATGAGCCAATCTTTACTCGAACAATTAAAGCAATACACTGTAGTTGTTGCTGACACTGGTGACATTGGTGCGATTGAAAAATTCACACCGCGTGATGCAACAACAAATCCAACGTTAATTACAGCGGCGGCGCAAATGCCACAATACCAAGGTATCGTTGACGATACTTTGAAAGCGGCACGTGAAACCAAAGGCTCAGACGCATCCGCCGCTGACGTTGTAACGTTGGCATTTGATCGTTTGGCTGTTTCATTCGGCTTGCAAATTTTGAAAATTATTCCAGGTCGCGTTTCAACTGAAGTAGATGCACGTTTATCTTTTGACACCGAAGCGACTATCGCTAAAGGTCGTGATTTGATTGCTCAATACGAAGCGGCTGGTATCGATCGCAAACGTGTTTTAATCAAAGTAGCGGCAACTTGGGAAGGTATCCAAGCGGCAGCCACATTGGAAAAAGAAGGTATTCACTGTAATTTGACATTGATTTTCGGTTTACACCAAGCGATTGCATGCGCTGAAAATGGCATCACATTGATTTCACCCTTCGTTGGTCGTATTTTAGATTGGTACAAAAAAGACACTGGCACAGAATCTTATGCACCTGCAGAAGATCCAGGTGTTTTGTCTGTAACTGAAATCTATAACTACTACAAAAAATTTGGTTATAAAACTGAAGTTATGGGTGCAAGCTTCCGTAACGTTGGTGAAATCACCGAATTAGCGGGTAGTGATTTATTGACGATTGCCCCGTCTTTATTAGATGAATTACAAAATACACATGGCGAATTGCCACGCAAATTGAATATTGAAGCTGCAGCAGCATCAGCCGCTGAAAAAATAAATGTTGATAAAGCAACATTTGAAAAAATGCACGCGACAGACCGTATGGCGACTGACAAATTAGCAGAAGGTATCGACGGTTTTGCAAAAGCTCTAGTAGTTTTAGAAACCTTATTAGCAGATCGTTTAGCTGTTTTAGAAGCGTAAGTTTTTAGCATTAAAAAACCACGCTAGACTTTTTGTTTAGCGTGGTTTTTTTTGCTTCAATAATCGTTTTTAAAAATTTAATTTAGAAAAGGTAACAACATGACAATCAAAAATGTGTTTTATGCTCAGTCTGGTGGAGTAACGTCTGTTATTAACGCGAGCGCGTGCGGTTTAATTCAAACTGCACGATTACATTCCGACAAAATTGGAACAATTTACGCAGGTTTAAATGGCATTATTGGTGCATTAAAAGAAGACATCATCGACACAAGTTTTGAAAGTGATAACGATATTGCTGCCTTGCGTCACACGCCTGCGGGTGCATTTGGTTCATGCCGTTATAAATTAAAAAGCTTAGAAACAAATCGTGCCGAATATGAACGTTTAATAGCAGTTTTTAAAGCGCATAATATCGGTTATTTTTTTTACAACGGTGGCGGCGATTCACAAGATACAGCATACAAAGTTTCACAAATTGGTGAACAAATGGGGTATTCATTAACCTGTATTGGCATTCCAAAAACCGTTGATAACGATTTACCAATTACCGATAATTGTGCAGGGTTTGGTTCTGTAGCGAAATATGTTGCGATTTCAATGCGTGAAGCGAGTTTTGATGTGGCTTCAATGTGTGCGACATCAACGAAAGTATTTGTGATGGAGGTTATGGGGCGACACGCAGGTTGGATTGCGGCAGCAGGTGCGTTAGCTGCGGATGAAAATCATGATATTCCACTCATTATTTTATTTCCTGAAATTACATTTAACCAAACGAAATTTTTAGCCGCAATCGATGAAAAAGTTAAATACTACGGTTATTGCTGCATCGTAGTTTCGGAAGGTTTAAAAAATAGTGACGGTCAATTTCTCTCTGAAGCAGGCGGCAAAGATGCCTTCGGTCATGCGCAATTAGGGGGTGTGGCACCCGTCATTGCGAATTTAATCAAAGAAAAATTGGGTTACAAATATCATTGGGCAGTAGCCGATTATTTACAACGTGCAGCGCGACATATTGCATCAAAAAACGATGTTGAACAGGCTTATGCTGTTGGAAAAGCGGCTGTTGAATTTGCACTGGCAGGTAAAAATGCGGTCATGCCAACCATTGTTCGAACCGCTGACTCACCATATCAATGGGAAATTGGCTCTATTGATTTAAAAGATGTCGCGAATGTTGAAAAAATGATGCCACCAGAATTTATTAGCCCAGACGGTTTTGGTATTACCTTAGCGTGCCGTACCTATTTAGAACCCTTAATTGCGGGCGAAGATTATCCACCGTACAAAAATGGCTTGCCTGATTATGTGGTTTTAAAAAACCAATTGGTAACCAAGAAACTGTCTGAATTTAACGTTTAAAATGAGAAATTCTTAATCAATGATTATAAAAGATAGCGGTATTTTTCTATACTTCCTAATGTCATTTGGTTCGGGCTATGCGGTCGGTAGTTTTCCTAATATTGGATTTTTACATTCATGGCTACTTTCAATTATTTTTGTACCAATTGCGTATGAATTATTGAACCCGAATTTTTTGATGATTATTACAGTGATAGGCTTTTCGTTAGGTCTTTTTTTCGCAAAAAGCGTCTCATTTTTTGATGTTACCGGCTATTTAAATCCATCACGCTTTTTACAGCGTCGAACAAAATCGACGTTTCAAGGCAATGCGAAGCATCAACAACCAAAGTTTTCAAAATATGGTCATGATACTTTTGAAAATTTAGCTGATAGGCGAAAACCTGAAGAAATTTTAGGTTTATCGCCTGATTTTACCCAAGCCGAATTAAAAACGGCTTATCAAAAAGAATCTAATCGCACACATCCAGACAAGTGGGTAAATAAACCTGATTCAATTAAACAGGTTATGGAATTTGAGCAAAAACTTATAAATATGGCGTATAAAAAACTGAAAAAGTGATTTACTTTCGATTCTGACTTGTGATGCTGAAGCGTTTTACACTGTTAGAATCTAAGCGTAATGCCGTTAATTCACGCCCCCAAATACACCCTGTATCAATTCCATAACAATTTTGTGTCTCATAAAATCCTAATGCTGACCAATGCCCAAAAACAAGTTTTACATCAGCTGTTTTTCGTTGCGGCACATCAAACCATGGTTTTAAGTTTGAAGGTTGCGAGCCTAATTCACCGCTATTTTGAAAATCTAATCTACCATTTTTATCGCAAAAACGTATTCGGGTAAAACAATTGATGATAAAACGAAGTTGTTCAATGCCTGTTAATTCTGTTGTCCACAAATCGGGTGAATTACCATAAAGTTGCATTAATAAGGTTTTATAATCTTCAGATTGCAATGCTTGTTCCGCGAGCCTTGCCATCACTATTGTTTGTAATAAATCCCATTGTGGTGGCAATCCCGCGTGCAATAAACCAACCCCATTTTCGTAATGGAATAATGGTTTATGCCTTAACCAATCCAATAATTCATCACAATCTGGTGCGTTAAAAATAGCTTGTAATGTGTCTTTTTTCTTAATTCGTACAGGGAAATTCGCGGTGATAAGCAAATGAATATCATGATTACCCAAAACAGTAACCGCTGCGGTGCCTAAATTTTTAATAAAACGTAATGTTTCAAGCGATTTCTCACCGCGATTTACTAAGTCACCGACAAACCAAAGTTGATCAGAATGCTCGTTAAACTCAATCTCATCAAGTAAACGTACTAAGTCATCAAAGCAACCTTGGACATCACCAATTGCGTAAATGGCCATGGATTTTTAGTGAATAGTGCGTGGAATAGACAGCGTAAATCGCGGAATTTCCGTATTAAATGTTTCACCTTTATCGTCACGAAACGTGTAATAACCTTGCATGGTGCCAACGTCAGTTTCAAGTAATGCGCTACTGGTATAACAAAAACTTCCGCCTCCGATAATTCGTGGATGCATACCAATAACACCATCACCATCAACTTCTTCTATTTTTCCGTTTGAGTTTGTCAAAACCCAATGTCGCTTTAATAATTGTGCTGTTCTTTTACCCGTATTAGCGATAGTGATAGTATAGGCAAAGATGTAGCGATTCTGTTTAGCGTCAGATTCTGTTTCAACAAAAGAGGCAATGGCGGTAACGCTGATAGTATTTTCATTCATGATTGTAGTTGCAAAATTTCAAAATAGTTCTGCATTTTATCCTAAATTCAACTCAAAAACAGGCAACGATTCCTTATGAAGTATAGAAATTATTTAATTATGTTATTACTTGCTGGTTCATTACCGCTTCGCGCTGAAGAAGATGGCAAAGATTTATTTCTCGCGGCAATGAATGGTAAAGAAGAGCGTGTCATTACATTGCTTAATCAAGGCGTGGATGTGAACAGTAAAAATGGCAGTGGGCGAACCGCGTTAATGGCGGCATGTTTTAGCGGAAATTTACGTAGCGTAAAAACCTTGTTAGCTTATGGTGCAGATGTTAATGCCGCTGATAGCGCAGGTAGTACTGCGTTAATGGATGCGCTGATTTTTGGTGATGAAGAAATCATCAATTTACTGATTAAATCGAGTGCAAATGTAAATGCACAAGATGCACAAAAATTACCTCTTCTAGAACGTGCGAAAAAATCAAATAGCGAAAAAATTATTAAAATTTTAGAAGATGCAGGAGCTAAAGGTGCTACACCACCACCACCACCTGAGCCGACTGCAGAAGAACTTGCTGCGAAAAAAGCAGAAGAGGAAAAAGCAGCCACTGAATTGGCTGGAAAATCTAAGAAAAAAAGATAACCTAGGTGGAACAAAAATGCGTGTTCACATTGCTTTGGTGTTGCAACAACTTTTATGAGTGAGCTTACGGTATTTATACATCAAGCTGAAACTGACCAATCGCATCAGATAATAGTTGTATTAATCAATCAAAACGACGAACGCTAAAAGAAATTGGCGTTCATTTACAGAATACAAAACTGACACGGTTACTCGTTAATTATGAAAATTCACATTCTCGGTATTTGCGGTACATTTATGGCAGGGCTTGCCGTTTTAGCAAAGACACTTGGACACGAAGTAAGTGGCTCAGATCAAAACGTTTATCCACCGATGAGTGACCAACTTATCGCACAAGGGATTACGTTAAGAGAAGGCTATTGTGCTGAAAATTTAAATCTCCGTCCTGATTTAGTGATTATCGGAAATACCTTATCACGTGGAAACGCGGAAGTTGAAGCTGTTTTAAATCAAGGTTTGCGCTACACCAGTGGCGCACAATGGCTTTCTGAAAATGTATTGCAAGATAAATGGGTTTTAGCTGTGGCGGGAACGCATGGCAAAACAACCACTAGCAGTATGTTGGCGTGGATTTTAGAGGTTAATGGCTTTAATCCCAGTTTTTTGATTGGCGGCATTCCATTGAATTTCGGAATTTCTGCACGATTGACAGATTCAAATTTTTTCATCATTGAAGCGGATGAATATGACTGTGCTTTTTTTGATAAGCGATCAAAATTTGTTCATTACCGCCCTCGTACTGCGGTTTTAAACAATTTGGAATATGATCATGCGGATATTTTTCCAGATTTAGCCGCGATTCAAAAACAATTTAATTATTTTATCCGAACAGTTCCAAGCGAGGGTTTATTGATTGCCCCTGAACATGATATAGCCTTGGAGGAAACACTGTCATTAGGCTGCTGGACACCTGTTTCATACACAAGTATTTTAGGTGAAGGAACCTGGAATGCAGATTTGTTAAAATCAGACGGCAGTCATTTTGCAGTGTATTTTGATGTTAGTCGTCAAGGCGAAGTACATTGGGATTTGACAGGTGAGCACAATGTACGAAATGCTTTATCAGCATTAGCTGCCGCACATCATGTTGGCGTTTTGCCACAGAATGCGATTGAAGCATTGTCAAATTTTCATAATGTAAAACGTAGAATGGAAGTGTTAATATCAAAAAATGGCGTAACAATTTATGACGATTTCGCCCACCATCCGACCGCAATTGCGACAACTCTTGACGGCTTACGTCAGCGTGTAGGAGGTGAAAAAATTATTGCTATTATTGAACCACGCTCTAATACGATGCGTTTGGGCGTTCATCAACATACCTTAGCGGTTTCATTACGCGCAGCAGATATAGCAATTATTTATCAACCTGATTCACATAGTGCGTTGACGTTAGCGAGCAATACAGTCGTTTGCCAAACAATTGCAGATATTGTGGCGCGATTTCGAAATGAAATTCAAAATGGCAGTCATATTGTATTGATGAGCAACGGCAGTTTTGGCGGTCTACATTCGGAACTTGTTAGCCTTATCGCCACGAAAACCGAATGATTCGTAAATTTTATATTAATTTTTAAATTATGGTTTTGACACGACACCTAAATTCATGATAAAAATATACCCGTCGTTTAAAGCGACCTCTTTAAAAAAGAGATAAAAATTATAAAAATAACCTTGAGGATTTAAAAATGTCAGATGTACATGAAGAAAAAGATTATTTCTGGTTTTACATTGGTGGCTTGATTGCAGTCACTATTATCTTAGTTTTAATGTTGAAAGCAGACGAAACTAAACATTTGGCAAGTGGTGCAGTGGCACAAAGCCAAGCGGAAGTGTTCTCAAAAATTGAAAACAAACACCAAAACAACAGCAAATAATTTTAAAAAATTATTCTGTTGTGACTCAGCCTGGCTTTTGAGATACTCAAAAGCCAGGCTGAGTTGTTTTTAGGACTCTAGTTCTTCAATTCTAATTGCGCTAAACGCGTTTCCAATTGTTTAATTATTTTTACCAAATCAGGCAATTGACCCAATGCTACTTGTTCGCGATACGCAATCCGCTTTTCTTTTGCAGGACTGCCAAAAACCTGTGTTTTCGGTGCGACATCATTAGCAACTCCCGCACGCGCCATTACAACGGCACCCTGTCCAATTTTAACGTGATCGGCAACGCCTGCACTACCCGCTAAAATCGCATAGTTTTCAATCGTACAAGAACCAGAAATTCCCGTTTGCCCACAAATAATAACGTGCTGCCCAATTTTATTGTTGTGTCCAATTTGAACTAAATTGTCGATTTTACTTCCCGAACCAATTACTGTACTGCCTAACGCGCCACGATCCACGCAAGTATTTGCTCCTATTTCAACATTATCACCAATCACAACGTTTCCAATTTGAGGTACCTTAACGTGCTTACCATCACGGAATTTATATCCAAAACCATCCGCACCAATAACTGCACCCGAATGAATTATCACGTTATCACCAATTTCCACACCGTCATAAATCACGGCATACGGATAAATTCGACAGTTTTTACCAACTTTAACATTCTGACCTAAGTAAACACCCGCCAAAACCTCACTATTTTCACCAATCTCAACACCTTCGTTAATCACCGCAAATGCACCAATATGACAATTCTCAGGCAAAATAACTCCTTCAGCAATAACAGCTTGTGATGCAATCTTTGTCGAATAATTCACTGAAGGATGCAGCAATGTCAACGCCTTTATAAATGCCATTTCAGGATCCACACAGCGCAGTAAAACTAACGATTCTGGAACCTCTTGAATTTCAAAATCAGTGGCAATAAAACACGCAGAAGCCTTAGATTCTTTCAAGTAATGACGGTAACGTGCTTGCGTCAACTGTGTCACCTGCCCACTTTTGGCAGACGTAATATCGTGCGCCTCTGTCAGTATTTGAGTCGCATCACCACTTTCAATTGTTGCACCACAAATCACTGCTAATTCTTGAATAGTCATTGTCATTTTAGAGTCTCCTTTTTTGAATTTTTAAATAGCGTCGTTAATGTGCCAATATCCAGATTTACCACCTGATTTTTCAAGTAATCTTACACCTTCAATCACCATGCCTCGGTCTAACGCTTTGCACATATCATAAATCGTGAGCAATGCGATTTGCGTTGCTGTTAAGGCTTCCATTTCAACACCCGTTTGACCATGCGTTTTTGCAGTCGTTTGACATCGAATACGATTTCTTTCGGGCTCTGGAATTAACGCAACTTCAACGTGTGTTAATGGCAAAGGATGACACAATGGAATTAAGTCCGCTGTCCGCTTGCTCGCCATAATGCCTGCAATGCGTGCAATACCAAGTACATCACCTTTTTTATGTCCACCCAGTAAAATCAATGCTAATGTTGCTGGCTGCAAGACAATAAAGCCTTCTGTAATGGCAATACGAGCAGTAAATTTCTTTTCACCTACGTCAACCATGTGCGCCTCACCAGCCGCATTAAAATGTGTAAATGCTGAAATCGTCATTGCTATCCTTCAAAAGTCATTTTCGTGTTTTACAAAATACATTGGCAATTGTAAAGGCAACCGACTTAACCTTCGACGAAATTTCGGATTTACGCTAAACTTTCACTAACTTTCAATTTAAAATTTTAATTTCTGTGACTAAAACTATTCGAATTGCTACGCGTCAAAGTCCTTTAGCTCTCTGGCAAGCTGAGCACGTCGCCGCACTTTTGCAACAAGCATTTCCCAACATTAAAACCGAACTCGTTAAAATGGTGACGCGCGGCGATAAAATTCTCGATGCACCGCTCGCTAAAATTGGTGGAAAGGGTTTGTTTGTAAAAGAACTCGAACAAGGAATGCTCGAAGGTAATGCCGATATTGCCGTACATTCAATGAAAGACGTTCCTATTGATTTCCCCCACGGTTTGCACCTTACTACAATTTTGAAACGTGAAGACCCAACCGATGCGTTTGTGTCGAATCATTATCAAAGTCTTGACGATTTGCCCGAAAATGCGCGAATCGGTACATCGAGTTTGCGTCGTCAATGTCAAATAAAATCCCGTTTTCCGAATGCTGAAATTTTATCGTTGCGTGGCAATGTGAATACGCGCTTGGCGAAACTCGATGCGGGTTATTATGACGCGATTATTCTCGCTTCTGCTGGCTTGAAACGTTTAGGAATGGCAGATCGAATTCGCCAAAGTTTACCAACTGAAACCAGTTTGCCAGCGTGTGGACAAGGCGCAATTGGCATTGAATGTCGCGTCGACGACATTGAAATTAACGAAATGTTAAAAGCCTTGCACGATGAAACCACGGCGATTTGTGTTATCGCTGAACGCGCCATGAATGCAAAATTAAACGGCGGTTGCCAAGTTCCTATTGCAGGTTTTGCCGAATTGAACGATGGCGAAATTTTTATGCGGGGTTTAGTCGGAAATCCTGACGGCAGCGTCATTTATCGCGCGGAAAAACCTGGGAAATCTGCAAATGCAATCGAAGTTGGTGAAAGTATTGCAGATGAATTACTCAAACAAGGTGCTGCTGAAATTTTGAAAGCGTTGATTGATGGCTGATTTAAAGCAAGTACGAATTTTAGTCACGCGCCCCACGCATCAAGCCGAAAATTTGTGCGCGTTAATTCACACTCATAACGGCATTCCAATTCGTTTGCCAACGCTCGAAATTATTCCGATAATTTTAAGTAAAGACCAAATTGAGCTGCGTTTAACATCAGCATGTTTTGTTATTTTTACCAGTGTAAATGCGGTGCGTTGTTATTGTTCGCAGTTGGATGATGCTAAAATGCGCGACCTGAAAACAAAATTGTGTTTTGCAATCGGTCAAGCGACCACGCAAGCCTTAAAAACTGTCGGTTTGAACGTCGATTTAATGCCTGAGCATGGTTATAATAGCGAAGCATTATTAGATTTATCGGAATTACAACATGTTTCACAGAAAAATATCGTGATAATTCGGGGTGAAAATGGACGTAACACCTTAGCTAATACACTTGAAAAACGTGGTGCAAAGGTTAATTATCAAGACGTTTATCGGCGCGACATACCAGAAATCGATTGCACCGAAGTTTCGCAGTTAATCATAAAAAAACAGTTGAATATAATAACGATAACCAGCGGCGAAGCGATACAGAATTTAGTAAAAATGTTGCCTGAATCGCAACAAAATTTGTTAAAAAAAATACCTTTAATAGTAGTCAGCGAGCGCATTCAAATCATCGCAAAAAATATCGGTTTTGAACGTATTTCACTCGCACAAATGCCGTCAGATGACGCAATTATAAATACAATAACGACGATAATAAATGGGGAAGAAAAGTGGCTGAATTGATTGAATCGGTTGAAAAACAACCAACTGTCAAAGAGACAACGCAAGAAGTCAGACGTTCTCGCAGTGGATTTTGGTTTGGTCTAATCATTTTATTGGTGATTGCCGCTGTTGCCGGCACAGGCTATTATTTTCTTTCACAATTACGCGATAAACAAGAAGGTTTAGGTGGTGAAGTTAAGGGCGCAGTGTCACAACAAATTAGTGATTATCAAGCACAACTTGCCGCCATTCAGTCGCAACTCGCTGCCGTTCAAACTGATGTCGGCAACAAAGAAGCGCACTTCACAAATAGCGTGACAGAATTTTCAAATTTACAAAATGAAAAATTAGATGCAACCCGCAAAGATTTATCCGAAGAAATTCAAAAATTACAACGTCAATTAGGTAAAACACGCGGTGATTGGTTGCTTGCCGACGCAGAATATTTATTAAGCGTAGCAAATCAACGATTACTTTTAATGGGCGATGTGAATACCACTATGGAAGCCTTAGAAGCAGCAGACCAAAGGTTACGCGAAAGTGGCGATGCGGCGGCGTACAAAATTCGTGAGCAACTTGCAAAAGATATTTCGGCAATGAGCAAAGTTAATGCTGTTGATGTCGTAGGAATTTATGCCACCTTGCAAAATTTAGAATCTCAAATTGATTCACTCACATTATTACTGCCTTACGCGGGAAAAGACGAAACAATTAAACCTGTCGTACCAGAAGTCAAACCGACTGATTTAATGGGGCAATTAGAAACTATGGTAAAAATTCGCCATGTTCAACAACACGTTAATGAAATTTTAACACCTGAACAAGCACAATTTATTCGCGAACAATTACGCGTTAAATTAGAAATTATCAAAATAGCCCTTGTTCAGCAAAACGACGTACTTTATCAAGCAAGTTTGTCAGATACGCAAAAATGGATATCAGTAAATTTTGTTAAAGAAAAAGCATCCCAACATTTCACACTTGCGCTTGATAAATTGGCAGATGTAAGGATTCGCAGCCAATTTCCTGATATTAGTTTGTCATTGAAAATGTTGCGTGACATCACAAAATTACGAATCGAAACCGACAAAGCCTTATCGAATACTTCGGCTGTAAAAACTGAAACTGCGCCAGCGCAACAATAAGAGAATTCATCATGAAAAAAATGCTTTTTCTATTCGTTATTTTAGGCGGTTTAGGTTATGCAGGATTTATTGGTAGTCAGTTTTTGACCAGTTTGAGCAGTGCAGGCTATGTATTAATCGGCATTGAACAATGGTCAATTGAAACGTCATTAGTGGTTTTTTTGATGGGATTGATTGTTTTATTTTTCGCTTTATATTTAAGTTTCCGATTACTTGGCTGGTCATTTCGCTTACCAAAACAAATTAAAAAACGTGTCGCGACCAACAAATTGAACATTTCTCAACAAGCATTAATCAAAGGTTTAGTCGATTCTGCTGAAGGCAATTGGGAAAGTGCAGAAGATATTTTGATTAAGCACGCCTCGCATAGTGGCGCACCATTGATTCATTATTTGACGGCAGCCCGTGCGGCACAATCACGTGGCGCGTTTGATAAACGTGATGAATATTTGCAATTTGCCGCTGAACACGGAAACAATTCTGAAATTGCGGTAGGTTTGACGCAAGCTGAATTAAATTTATCAGGTCAACAATATACGGAAGCATTGGAAACTTTAACTCGATTACATTCAATCAATCCAATGCAAGCCAGCGTGTTACGTTTATTGCATTTAACCTATCAGCAGTTAGGCGATTGGCAAGCGTTGCGTTCATTAATTCCTTCATTAACGACTCACAAAATATTAATGGAAGCTGAGTTAAAATTAGTCGAAACAGAAGTATTTAGTAATTTACTCAAACAAGCGGCTGAACAAAAAAATCCTGAAATACTTCAAACTCTTTGGGCAGAAATGCCCCTCTCCATTAAAGTCATGCGTGGCGTGGCGGCAATTTATTTTGCGGCGATGATTGATGTGGGTTCAGGTGCAAGCATTGAAGACGAATTAGTGAAAAATTTATCAACGAATTGGAATGAAACTTTATTAGTTTTGTTTGGTAACATTAAATCAACAGATCCAATTTTACAGCTCGAAACTGCTGAACGCTGGATGATTGGTCACGCAAATGATGCCATTTTATTGATGATTTTGGGTAAATTGAGTGGGCAACAAGCTGATTACGCAAAAGCACAACGTTATTTACAACAAAGTATTTCACTCGAACCGAATGTACAAAGTTACCGTTTGTTAGGCGATTTAGCTTTTAATCAAAATGATACAAATGCTGCAAGTCAATTTTACAAAAAAGGCTTAGAACTCGCTGCGGGTGAATTAGTAAATCGTATTGAAACGTTAGTAGATTAAGGTGTTTAAAAAATTACTTATCGTCACAAATACCATTTTGTTATTAGGATGCAATACCATCTTACTTGGCAGTTATGGCGAACAGAATCAATCTTTAAAGGATTTTGCAGAAAGTGTTTTTATATTTCAAAACAGAATGACCAATGCGGTAATGTTCAGTGAAACTGAACTGTCTGTTGCGATTTTGGACGCAGAACAAAAAATGCGAATCGCTTGCGAACCACTGAATACTGCTGGAGTCCTTCAATTTGATGGTTTGGACGTTGATATCGAATTGGTTGGTCGCATTCAACAAACTGCTGTGGGCTGTGAAAAATCGGCACGAGAACTGGAAAAAATATTACTTGTACCTTAAATTTTAGAAATCACCACCACAATTCCTGATTTATTCATTCCCTTATCCAGAAAAATCGACACTCAACAATTTAAAGAAAAAACTATGGAACTCTACGAAACAGAAGAACAACAAGTTGAAGCACTGCAAAAGTGGTGGAAAGAAAACAGCACTGCTTCGCTGATTGGTCTAGGCATTGGGATTGCGGTAATTTTAGGCTGGAATCAATGGCAAGATCACAAAAAAGAACAATTAAGTAAAGCCTCAGCGGTTTATGACCAATTACTTAAAAATGTAAATGAAAACAAAGTTTCTGATATTGATACGGTTGCCACAAAACTCAAATCCGAATTTGGTTCAACCGAATACGCGACTTACAGTTTACTTTTACAAGCCAAAACAAAAGTCGAAGCCGGTGATTTAGCAGGTGCAAAAGAGTTACTCCAAGGTTTGGCAAATCAATCTACTGACCTTAGCCAATTAGCAAAATTACGGTTAGTACGTTTATTTTTAGCGACAGGCGAATACGAAAAAGGCTTACAGCTTATCGGGCAAGTTGACCAAAAATCTGCGGCTGGATTTTCAGATAATTACGACGAATTGGTGGGGGATTTGTATGTCGCGCTAGACCGCATAGACGAGGCACGTACTTCTTATGAAAAAGCCTTGCGAAACGGCTACCAATCGCCACTATTGCAATTTAAACTCGACGATTTAACTGGGCCTGAGAAATTGGAAAATACAAAATAATGCGCCGCATACTTTTATTATTTACAGCGTTATCATTGACTGCCTGTAGCTCTCTAGATGTCGTTAAAGATTCCGTTTCTGGCATTTCAGATTATTTTTCGGGTGGCGAAGACAATGCCGAACCTCCAGCCATTTTGACTGAAATTGCTAGCGAAATCGAAATTGAAAAACTATGGAGTTCGTCAACAGGTGTAGGTGCAAATGAACAAACTGTCAAACTTGCACCCGCTATTTACAATCAAAAAATTATCACCGCTGACCGCGAAGGCTTAGTTCAAGCAAGGCATCTAGTAACGGGTGACAAAGCTTGGGAAGTCGAAACTGACAAAAAATTATCTGGTGGCGTGGGAGTTGGTACAGAAACTGTAATTTTAGGTTCAAGTAACGCGGAAGTAATCGCATTAAATAGTGAAACGGGTGAAAAACGTTGGTCTGTAAAAGTATCGAGCGAAGTGTTGGCTATCCCAACCGTCGAGAAACACATCGTTATCGTTCGTACCACCGATGGCACAGTGACAGCATTAAATGAACAAACCGGCGCAAAACTATGGAGTTACGAACACGCTGTTCCCCCGTTAAGTATTCGTGGCACTGGTACACCCATAATCGTCGCAGATAAAGTTATTGCGGGTTACGACAACGGTAAATTGGTGGCACTGGATTTAAAAAACGGAAAATTTGCATGGGAAACTACCATTGCGATTCCAAAAGGACGTTCTGAAGTTGAGCGTTTAGTCGATTTAGACGTTGACCCGATAGAAGTTAATGACGTGATTTATATTGCCAGTTATCGCGGAGGCATTGCTGCCATTTCAGCTTCAGACGGCGATGGAATGTGGCGTAACGAAAATATTTCATCGTATGCTGGTTTAAGTAACGATTTTCGTTATTTGTATTTGAGTGATGCAAAAAGTAACGTTTGGCAAGTAGATCAACGCACAGGCGGCGGATTGTGGCAACAAAAAGATTTGCATCACCGTCGATTAACCGCTCCTGCAACTTATCAAAATTACGTTGTAATCGGTGATTTTGAAGGTTATGTACATTGGCTAAGTAGCACTGACGGACGACAACTTGGGCGCATTCAAGTTACTGATAGTCCTATTGAAAATAAGCCTGTTGTGATTGATGACATCGTTTATATTTACGCAAAAGACGGCAAATTAGTCGCATTAAAAGCAAAATAAATCAAAAAACAGGTTCAAAATAAAATTATTTTGAACCTTCCACCTATCCTCCTACCTCGTAGAAATTATGTTACCCGTTATCGCTTTAGTCGGTCGTCCCAATGTGGGCAAATCGACCCTATTCAATTTATTAACCCGCACACGAGATGCGATTGTTGCTGATTTTGCTGGCTTAACTCGTGACCGCCAATATGGACGTGTCAAACACAAAGATATTCGTCCTTGTTTAGTTGTGGATACAGGCGGAATCGCAGACGATGCAGAAGGCATTGAGCGCGTGGCACGTCAACAAGTTCAAGTGGCACTGGAAGAAGCGGACATCATATTTTTTATGGTGGACGGTCGTGCTGGTTTAAGCACTTCGGACAAAGTTATTACCGATATGTTGCGTCGTTTAAACAAGCCGGTGCTTTTGGTAACGAACAAAACAGATGGGGTTGATTCATTTTCTTCGATTTCAGATTTTTACAGTTTAGCGTTAGGCGAACCAATAAAAATTGCGGCTTCACACGGAACGGGTGTACCTGAATTACTGAAGATTGCAGATCAATTATTACCTGTAATTATTGAAGAAGAAATCGAAGACAAAGACGAAATAAAAATTGCTATCGTTGGTCGTCCAAATGTTGGTAAATCAACACTTGTGAACCGCCTTCTTGGTGAAGAGCGCGTTGTTGTTTTCGACGAAGCTGGCACAACCCGTGACAGCATTTACATTCCGTTTGAACGTGATGGCAGAAAATTCACACTTATTGACACCGCTGGAATGCGTCGTCGTTCACGAATTGACGAAGTCATCGAGAAATTCAGTGTGTTGAAAGCATTGCAAGCGGTCGAAAAAGCCAATGTGGTTATTTATCTCGTCGATGCTCAAGAAGGCATTACCGACCAAGATGCACATTTATTGGGTTTAGTTTTAGAGGCGGGGCGTGCGTTAATAATAGGTTTAAATAAATGGGACGGTATTTCTACTGACCAAAAAAATACAATTAGTCGTTTGTTAGAAGTGAAATTAACGTTTGTTGAATTTGCTGAAAAACATCCGATTTCAGCTTTGCACGGTAGCGGCGTTGGCAAAATGTTTGATCGTGTACAAAGTTTATATGAAGCCGCAATGCTTGATATGTCTACACCAAATTTGACACGGATGCTCAAAGAAGCGACCCTCGCGCATCAACCGCCAATGGTAAATGGGCGACGAATTAAATTGAAATACGCCCATCAAGGTGGACGAAACCCGCCAATTGTGGTGATTCATGGCGCACAAACCGACGAATTACCTGAATCATATAAACGCTATTTGATAAATTATTATCGAACAGCCATGCAACTTAGTGGCACACCGATTCGGATTGTATTCAAATCGCCCGTTAATCCATTTGCAGGAACCAAAGCTAAAATGACAGAATGGGCAGTCAAAAAACGTGAACGATTAACCCGCCGCGCAAAAGCGAAAAGCCACTAATTTGAGATTAAAAAATAACGTCCAGATTTCAATTTTTATAATTTAGACGTTATTTTAAAAATAAAATTAAGCGGCAATTACAGAATTAACCAGCAATCCAATCCCTTCGATTTCAATTTTTACAACTTGCCCTGCTTTCAAATAACCACGCGGTTTCATTTTGACACCTACACCACTTGGTGTTCCGGTCGTAATAACATCACCCACTTCCAACGTCATAGCTTGCGATAAATAGGCAATCATTTCGTAGCAATTAAACATCATGTAACAAGTATTTGAATTTTGGCGTAAATCATCATCAACCCACGTTTTCAAACTCAAAGCATGTGGATTTGGAATTTCGTCTGCAGTCACCATCCATGGTCCCATTGGTCCATGGGTGTCGAACGATTTTCCAATTGTCCACGTTGGTGTTCTAAATTGCCAATCTCGCACCGTAACATCATTCACAATAGTAAATCCTGCAATCACATTATGTGCATTTTCGACAGAAACATTTTTGCAACGCTTGCCAATAACAAAGGCGAGTTCGCCTTCATAATCGGCTTTTTCAGACACAATCGGCATTTCAATCGCCATGCCATGACCAATCACGCAACTACTTTGTTTCGTAAAAAACATCGGATATTCAGGCTTTTCCAAACCCGTTTCGTCAATATGATCGGCATAATTCAAGCCGATACCTAAAAATTTTCTCGGACGTGGAATGGGCGCCAGTAATTGAACATCCGCCAACAGAATTCGATGCGCTTCAGATGAAATCAGCCGCTGCATTTTTTGCAACGCGCTGTCGCCTTGTTCTAAAAATATAATCATGTTGCTCGGCAAACTCGTGTCGCCCAACCCATCCACGATTTGGTTTTCAATCACCGCGCCAATGCGTGTTTGGTTTTGATAAGTAAATGTTGCTAATTTCATAAGTTGTTAAAAGTTAATGTGTTATAAATAATTCTTCAAAACCGCCGTTTTTCTACTCGCAGCACCATCAATCACTTTTTTTGCGTCGTCGATTTACTTTTCAAAGGTTTCAATTTGCGTGACCATTAAACGAATCGCTTATTTCTATCTTTTCTATCGCCAATTTTGATAATTTCAATCATTAACTGCTGCTCAAAAAGTGAATACACCACGCGATAATTTCCAACTCGAATACGATAACTCTGTTGTGAACCCGTAAGTTTTTTATAACCGTGCGGACGTGGATTTTCAGCTAATGCTGCAACGGCTTTCACAACGCTTTCACCTATTTCACGCGGCAATTGTGCAAGTTCCTTTTTCGCACTGGGTTTGATTTCAATGCGATATGTCATAACCCAACTCAGCTAAAACTTGCTCAAACGGTTGTGTGATTTCATTTCGACGTTCAGCGATCGCGGCTAAATCCTCTAAATCTTCCAGTAATTCTTGATAATCAGACAACGACAAAATGACTGACATTTTTTCGCCTTCAGCATTCGTAATGTATTGGGGTTGAGCGTTCATTTCTTCACCTTTGGATATTTCATAAATAATTTCTCAAAACCGGCGTTTTTCTACTCGCCGTTAAAATAATTCACTGTGCGAACCCGTACGAACTAACACTAATTCATTAGGCTGCAATTGATAAACGAGTAACCAATCGGGTTTGAAGTGACATTCACGATAATTGCGTAGATTTCCTGCCAGTGCGTGGTCGCAGTATTTTTCAGGCAACGGTTCATCATTTGCAAGCTGCTCAACAACGTTTTTCAATTCTTCCATCACATAATGCCCTGAACGCTTCAGACGCTTGTAATCTTTTTTAAACGATGAGATGGTAACAACTTCGCGCATCAATCATTATCCAAATCTGCCCACATGGCATTTAACGATTCATATCTTTGAACCTGACCATTACGCACCGCATCGATTGCGTTGAGCGTTTCTTGATTCGGTACAATGTTTTCATACATCACAATCACTTTTGCCACCGATGCCGTGACACTTTCTGGAAGTTTTAAATGTATTTCGTGGGTGCTAGTGATTTGTGCCTGTAATTCTATTGCTTGCATTTCATTTTCTCCGTTATAAATAATTCTAAAACCGCCGCCTTTCTACTCGCCGTTAAAATAATTCACTGTGCGAACCCGTGCTAGTTAAAACAACCTTGTCAGGCGTTAATTGATAAATCAGCAACCAATCAGGTTTGATGTGACATTCTTTGTGACCTCTCCAATTGCCCGTTAAATTATGATCTTTGTGTTTTTCGAGTAGCGGCTGATTTTATGCGAGTAAATCTACAATTCCCAACAAATCATCAATCTTATAACGCTCCGAATGTTTAACGCGCTTTAAATCTTGTTTAAATTGCGATGTTTGAACAATTGTTTTCACGCCTCGTCCCATTGTTGACGTAATTCGTTCAAACTTATCGCTTCATATTCGCCACGTTCAGCGGCTTCCATCGCTTCAATGGTTTCTTGATTGGGCGTTTTATGTTCACTTTTAAACCTTACAAATTCAACAAATCGCAACACCTCAGTTAAATCTTCAATCGGTAGCAAGTGGGTTTGTTGATAAATAATTTGCTCTATTTCTTGTCGTTGCATTTCATTCTCCGTTATAAATAATTTCTCAAAACCGCCGTTTTTCTACTCGCCGTTAATCCACAATTCATATTCGCTAATATCAATTTCATCATTCCAAAAAACAGCATAACCGCCTGTTTCAACTTGTACATTTTTGAAAAATTCGGGATTCTGCAATGGCAAAAACATCTCCTTTTTTAACAAAGGTAAAATGTCGTACCGTTTTTGTTCGCCATTATTGAATTCAACTGACAAAACATGATTGCTAATCGCGTGAGCTGATTGTATTTTTGGATATTTCATCATTATTTTAACGGGGGCAATTTGTGGAACTCTTGCAAATTCCACATTCTCATCAGTTCGTTTTGTTCTCGCGTTGCCCACTCAATAACCATTTTCATCGCTCGCGGCGGTAAATCACCTTCAATCATTTCAAGCGTTTCAATGTTGAATAGCGCGTTATATTCACCATAAACGGCGTGAAAATGCGGCGGCGGGTGGTCACCAAAAAAGAGTTTAATCACAATTCCATAAAATCGGGTTACTTCTGGCATTTCATTTTCTCCGTTATAAATAATTCTTCAAAACCACCGCCTTTCTACTCGCCGCGTCATCAATTACTTTTTGCGCGTCGTCGATTTGCTTTTAAAAGGTTTCTATTTGCGTAACCATTAAATAAATCGTTTGCTTCTATCTTTTTTATTACCGTACACGTCTTTTCTATCGCCAATTTTGACAATTTCAATCATTAACTGCTGCTCAAAAAGTGAATACACCACGCGATAATTTCCAACTCGAATACGATAACTCTGTTGTGAACCCGTCAGTTTTTTATAACCGTGCGGACGTGGATTTTCAGCTAATGCTGCAATGGCTTTCACAACGCTTTCACCTATTTCACGCGGGAGTTGTGCAAGTTCCTTTTTCGCACTGGGCTTGATTTCAATGCGATAGCTCATAACCCAACTCAGCTAAAACTTGGTCAAACGGTTGTGTGGTTTCGTTTCGACGTTCAGCAATCGCGGCTAAATCCTCTAAATCTTCCAGTAATTCTTGATAATCAGACAACGACAAAATGACTGACATTTTTTCGCCTTCAGCATTCGTAATGTATTGAGGTTGAGCGTTCATTTTTTCACCTTTGGATATTTCATAAATAATTTCTCAAAACCGCCGCCTTTCTACTCGCCGCGCCATCAATCACTTTCTGCGCGTCGTCGATTTGCTTTTCAAAGGTTTCAATTTGCGTGACTAGCGTTTGTTGTTTAGACAAAGGTGGAACTGGTGTGAGAACAACTTGTAAATTCTGAACAGATAGCCCTGGCTGTGCTACTCCCGTTTTGTATTGGTTTAAGTTCAAAAATTTGAGTTGATAATAAAGCCAATTCACATCTATTCCAGAAAGAGGCGTTACGGCAATTGCGTGTTCAGTTGCATGAAATTTGCCCGTTACTTTATGAACATTTCCACATAAAGCCCCTTGTCTTCCAATGAGCGGAAACGTTCCATCGTGTGTAAATTTTTTTGTATAACCGCGCAGTCCATT
This sequence comes from Methylococcaceae bacterium, assembly GCA_014191975.1. GTDB lineage: Bacteria > Pseudomonadota > Gammaproteobacteria > Methylococcales > Methylomonadaceae > UBA10906. The sequence continues at coordinate 32,986 of BJHG01000004.1, forward strand.
TCCACCATAACAAGGATATAAACCAACATCTTTTTTATCGCTAATATCAGAAGCGGATACAAATTGCCCTGCTTTCAAACTACATATCGCCTCTAACTTTTTTGTTTCGCCATATTTGTTCATTTCAATCAAAACATCCGTGATATTCGATTTTAGATTTTTGACATTTTGTTGTGCTTGTTCAACTTCGCCATCAATCGCTTCACATTCACTCACGATTTGCTGTTGAATATCTAACGGCGGGAGAGGGATTTTATAAGGCGATAAATTTTCTCGTGTTATTTGTGGTTGTGCTGTGCCAGTTATCATAGTTGATAAATCGCAATAAATGAGAGTTTCAAACAAATACTTTTTCAGAATATCTTTGCTTGAAGGTTGCGCCACCATTGCATTACCTGTAATCCAAGATTTTGGCTCTGTTACATTAACAGTCCCGCAAGTTGCACCTCGGCAAGTAATCGCAATCTCTGCTGATTCATGATTGAACTCATCGTAATATCCAATTACACCATTTGCACCAAATACTTTATAAAGCCCTGAATCTTTTATTTGAGCTGATGTTATTGTTTTTGGTTGATACAGTTTGCAAATATCGCCCAACTTCACTAAGTCCCAGCGCGTTTGAATTTCCACTGATTTTTTATCATTTAATGAAATAGCTTTAGAAAAATCTTTGCGTGAGAAATCGAGCATATCAACCAAATTCACCAACGACGCGAAAGGCTTTAAAACGTCGGGGATTTCAACCATTTCACCTAAAAAATTCTGCGTGATTAAAGCGTTAATTTTTTCGGGATTGTCGCGGTTGGTTAAATCATAAAGCGGCGTTAAATGCGTGCCGTTTGAATCGGTGGTTAATTGGATGCCTTCCGCGCCTTTTCTATCGCTCCAGCCATAACCTAAAAAGGCTTTTTGCTCTTTGTTGTCGGACGGGCTTTTGATGACTAAGACTTTTTGCGGGTTCGAATACGCCAACACGAAATAAAAGAGTTTGTCTTTTTCGATGGTTCGCAAATAGGTTAAAAAGCGTTTTTCGAGTTCTATTTTTTTTGTTCGGACGTGAAATCTTTGAAAAACTTTTGCGCCCTTAATTTAGTGATGTCGGTGGAATTGTCAAAATCTTTTCGATAATCGACAAACATTTCATGCGCGAGTAATTGCGCCGACGGTTCGCCGTTTAACAGCGATTGATACTGTTCAAAGGGAATGTTGATGTGGTCGCAATAACGTTCGATAAAATGTCTGTCGTTATAGATTTCATCGCCGTCTTTTATGGGGCTAAACCAATCATTCACACTATTAAAATACTGGCTCGCTGCGGTAGGATTTTTATCTTTGCGTCGTAAAAATAACACTACGGTTGTCGTGCCAGTTGCGTCAAATGTCCGATTTTCTAATTGCACGAATGCCACAACATCAAAGTGTTTTAACAAAATTTCGCGGCTGCCAATATGTGTTTTGTCGCTATTTGAAAGAACCGAGGACGGAACAATAATTGCCGCAATGCCATTGGGTTTGAGTAATTGTTTGGCGCGTTCAATAAAAAAGCATTGAATGTTGCCGTTTTTTGTATCTGAAATGGTTTGGGTTAAATCGTAATTGCCGCGCGTTTCTGGGCTTAATGTGGTTAAAAATCCATCGACGGCAAACGGTGGATTGGCGACCAAAATGTCACAAGTTTCATTTTCGACTTTGATTGTTTTGCCGCGAATATCTTGCTTAATCGCATTGAGCACGTCGCAATAAATCACGTTAATTTCATCTTGCCCATACATAAACGCTGAAATTTTGGCGACTTTTGATAAGCGATATTCTTTTTCAACACCATAAATAGCTGAATAGTATTTTTTAAGTTCGTTTTCGTCGCTTGAATCAATAAACGCTTTAATTTCGCTGGCGTATTCCGTTAAAAAATGTCCACAGCCGCAGGCATAATCAATGACTTTGGGCGGCATCGGATTGTTTTTAATGGTTTGTTCTAACCGAAGGGCGTGCAGAATAAATCGACAAATCGGAATCGGCGTGAAAAATTGCCCTTCGGATTGTTTAAAGCCTTTGTCTAAAAAAAGCTCAAACATATTTCCCAAAAATTGATTTTGTGTATCGCCCGTTAATCTAACGCGCTGCCACAATTCTATAACATCCAATAAAATCGTCACGTTTTGATAAAACAATTTTTCATTATGAACATCAATAAAACCAAAATCGGAATTGGTGAAGTATTTTTGTTGCTTGAATAAATCTAAAATCGCATCTCTTACGGCATTTGTGCCTTGCTTGAAATAATCATCGAACGGCTTAGAGATTGCAGTTCTATCAATTAACGTAATAGTTTCGCCTAAAAACTCGTCCATGCCTTGCTGATAAAGGCGTTGCAGTCGATCAATTAAATCAAAATGATTATCGGCATAAATGCCTTTCCAATAAAATTCCAATTCCTTTTCGTTTTTATCTTTTTCGGTTTTCTGACTATTTTTTTCATCAACGATTTTGCACAAAAACAAATTGATTAACTTATCAAACGCACTTTCTTTGCTTGAAACATTGTGCGTTCTTAAAATCTCCGCAAATTTATTAAATTTATCCGCCATTTCGGTGTCGTTTAAATGGCTAAATGTCAGCTTTTTTTTGCCGATGTTGTAGATTTGAGCATCATTTTCAAAAATGCCATTTTGCTGATAATTCCTGCCATACGTTTCTGACCACGCTTTAAATAAACCATTCGCATCGGTAGCATCTTTATAAAAAAAACGTTTTTGATTTTTACCTGCGTCTTTTTTAATTTCGTCTTCATCATCGTTTAAATCAATAACGTAATGATTAACATTGAGCGTTTCATTTTCAAAATTCGACGCATACAAACACAGGAATTTTGTACTTTTCTTCTGGTGTGCATAAGAAAAGAGCTGATAGATTTTTTCTTTAGTTTTCAGCCAAGCCTCTTCAAATTCTTTGCCAGCCGTTTTGCATTCGATAATGAGCAGCGAATTACCTTGGCGATCTGAAACTAAAATATCAGCCCGTCCTCCGCTCATGTCACGCCCGCTAGGAAATTGAGGTCCAAGTTCAATCGATTCGGGAGCGTAACCCTTCTCAAGTAATCGATGCACGCATTCAAACACCACAAAATTTTCGTTAGATGAAAAATTACTCGTGGTCAGATTGCTGATAATTAACGTATCAGGATAAATCAGCTTTTCATTTTCAAAATCAGCGGCTAACTCTGAATTCCCAAATTTTTTGCTGTAATGGCTGTCGTTTTGGGTGAAATTCAACGACAGCAATAGCAATTTGAATGAATCCGAATTTATCATAATTGAATTAGATTTTGATGCGCTGTCGCAATCGCCAAACGGACGGTTTCAGGCGCAGTGCCGCCAATGTGTGAACGTGATGCTACTGAACCTTCGAGCGATAAAACGTCAAACACTTCTTCACCAATCAGCGGCGAAAAGGTTTGCAATTCCGCCAACGAAATCTCCGACAAATCGCGTTTAGTTTCCACGCCTAAACGTACCGCCAAACCCACAATTTCGTGCGCGTCACGAAACGCCAACCCTTTTCGCACCAAATAATCGGCTAAATCTGTCGCCGTCGCAAAACCTTGTTTTGCTGCACGATACATATTTTCTTTTTTTGCCATCAAATGCGGCACCATGTCGGCGTAAGCGCGTAAGCAATTCAACACCGTATCGACCGTATCAAAAAGCGGCTCTTTGTCTTCTTGATTGTCTTTGTTGTACGCTAACGGCTGACCTTTCATCAGCATCAATAACGCCATCAAATGACCCGTGACGCGCCCTGTTTTACCGCGCACTAATTCGGGAACATCGGGATTTTTCTTTTGCGGCATAATCGATGAACCCGTGCAGAACGCATCGGGAATATCAATAAAATCAAACTGTGCGCTTGCCCACAAAATCAATTCTTCCGAAAAACGCGACAAGTGCATCATCAAAATACTGGCGGCAGCGGTAAATTCAATCGCAAAATCGCGGTCGCTCACTGAATCCAACGAATTCGCCGAAGGACGTGAAAAACCTAATAATTCCGCGCTGAAATGGCGGTCAATCGGGTAACTCGTTCCCGCCAACGCCGCCGCGCCCAACGGTGAAACATTCAACCGTTTTGCACAATCGCGCAAACGGTCAGCGTCACGGTTTAACATTTCAAACCACGCCATCAAATGATGACCGAAAACGATAGGTTGCGCGACTTGCAAATGCGTAAAACCCGCCATAATGGTGTCGGTGTGTTGCGCGGCTAAATCTAAAATCGCTGTTTGTAAGCGCGTTAATTCAGTGCCAATCGTGGCAATTTCATCACGCAAATACAGCCGAATATCCGTTGCAACTTGGTCATTTCGAGAACGTCCCGTGTGTAATTTTTTTCCCGCAATACCAATTAAATTGGTCAATCGCGCTTCGATATTCATGTGAACATCTTCTTGTTGAATAGACCATTCAAATTCGCCACGTGCAATTTCGTCGTGAATTTGCGTCAAGCCGCTAATAATTAAATCGCGCTCTTCGTCGGTTAAAACGCCGACTTTACAAAGCATCTTGGCGTGTGCCAGAGAACCTTGAATGTCTTGATTTGCCATGCGTTTATCGAAATCAACCGATGCGGTAAAAATTTCGACAAATGCGTCGGTGGCTTGCGCGAATCGTGCGCTCGAGAGTTTTTGAGAATTGATATTCATGAGAGTTTAAAACGAGAGGGGTGAGAAGATGAAAAGTTAAAGAGAAAAAGTGTTGCGCTTTTTATCTTTAACCCATTTTTACGTTATTTACCTTTGAGAGCTTGGCTAGCCATTTTCGTTAAATTAGGAATGAAATGCTCATCACGTGCTAAAACGGCAATAATTGTTAAATAATCCGGGATTGGTGTGGCATTACTACTCACCAAAATAACAGGAACGTGCTGATTTCGACAATGAGATTCACGCAATGCAGCAACAATTGCAACCGTATTTAAATCGGGTAATTCGCGGGCTGCAACAACTAAATCAAAAGGTTGATGCAGCAATTGCTCTAATGCCAACATACCACGATCTTGCATCACAATTCGCACACCTAACGACGCTAAAATACCCTGACACAACTTACGACGTGATGCCGACGATTCAATCAATAAAATGGTTGCACGTCCTGGCATACTTGATTTTCTTAATTCGTCAAGCTCGTGTTCAAGACTGTGTGTCGATGTACCATCTTGTACTAAAAAATCCGACATTTTTTTCAGTAAATCCACATAACTCAAAGCATAACTCATGCTGAGTTGTTCTGTGGTGAAACTACCACTGCTCAAAAAACTTTCAAACTGATGACAAATCGATGTGACCAATGAAAAACCAAATTGGCTGCCCGCGCCTTTTAAACTGTGAACAAAACGATAAATTTCATCAAATTTATCTACGTGTCCGTCCCCGAAGGATAGAACTGATTCTTCTAAAGTGTCACAACGTTCTGGAAATTCGGAAACGAACTCATCACGAAGTTGTTTTAACAAATTATCAAATTCATTCATAAATATTTATCCTTGTTTTTTTAACGAGTGATTTTAAGGTGTTAAATCATGACCAACAGTAACGATTTTCAAATCATTAGTGCTGCCTTTTGTACCCGCTAAATCGCCCTTCGTGATAATAAGTTTATCACCGGTTTTGGTCATGCCATAATCGCGTAATTGCGCCACAATATCTCGATTCACTTCCACATGTATTTGCGATTCGTGTGAAAAATAAATGGGAATCACGCCACGATATAATGTCACCTTACCAAGTGTTTTCAGCTGGCAACTTAACGCAAAAATTGGCATTCCAGAACTAATGCGCGACATTAAAAGTGGCGTCGTGCCCGATTCTGTCAACGCCGCAATTCCTTTTACATTCGTGTGATTCGCCATATACATCGCGGCCATCGCAATCGCTTCTTCGTCACGTTTAAATTCACGGTCTACACGATGCTGCGATACACGAACGATGTTAAGTTTTTCGGCCTCTAAACAAACACGGTGCATGGCTTCAACTGCTTTAATTGGATATTTTCCTGTTGCCGTTTCAGCCGACAACATAATTGCATCCGTACCATCATAAACCGCATTCGCCACGTCGAAGACTTCGGCGCGTGTAGGAATCGCATTTTCAATCATTGATTCCATCATTTGCGTTGCCGTAATCACCACACGATCTAGCGAACGAGCGCGTTTAATCAATTTTTTCTGCATCGCTGGTAATTTCGCATCGCCGATTTCAACACCCAAATCACCGCGTGCTACCATCACAACATCTGACGCTAAAATGATTTCGTCCATAATTTCATCATTTTCAACCGCTTCTGCACGCTCCACTTTTGCAACGATCCCCGCATGACAACCAACAGCTCTGAGCAATCGACGTGCCTCATGTAAATCTTCACCACAACGTGGAAATGACACTGCAACAAAATCACAATCAATTTTACCAATTGTCAGAATGTCCTCTTTATCTTTTTCGGTTAATGCTGCTGCTGATAATCCACCACCTAACAAGTTAATGCCTTTGTTATTTGATAAATCTCCACCAATCGCAACAGTGCAATTAATTCGTCCATTTTCGACATTTACAACGTCTAAAACAATCCGTCCGTCGTCAAGCAGTAAGCGACTGCCCTTATGAACTTCTTCAGCAAGTGGCTTGTAAATAAAACCGACTTGGTCTTTGTCGCCTTCATCTGTACCTAAATTCAAATCAAGCGCAAATCGCTGCCCTTCATTTAATGTCACTTTTGTATTTTTGAAGCGTGCAATTCGAATTTTTGGACCTTGCAAATCCGCAAGAATACCGACGTGCCAATTCATTTTTTTACTAATTTCGCGTACCTGTCTAGCACGTTCAATGTGATCTTCTGCTGAACCGTGAGAAAAATTTAAACGTACAACGTCAACACCGGCTTTAAATAAAGCTTTCAACACGCCTTCTTTATCTGTCGAAGGTCCCAATGTGGCTAAAATTTTCGTGCGTCTCATTATGAAACCCTTTATTTTGAAGTAAATTATTTTGCATTCATTAACGCTAAAGATGTATCAAGCATTCTATTTGAAAAGCCCCATTCATTGTCATACCAAGAAAGTACTTTCACAAAATTACCACCAGTCACTTTCGTTAAAGATGATTCAAAAATCGAAGACGCAGGATTATGATTAAAATCTTGAGAAACTAAAGGCTCGTCGTTATAGGCTAAAATGCCTTTCAATGCGCCCTCTGAAGCGGCTTTTAAAATCGTATTGATTTCATCTGTTGTTGTATTGCGTGAAGCTGTAAAACATAAATCAACAATTGAAACGTTAATTGTCGGAACGCGCATCGCAAAACCGTCTAATTTACCGACCATTTCTGGAATCACTAAACCTACTGCTGAAGCCGCCCCGGTTTTAGTTGGGATCATCGATTGTGTTGCTGAACGAGCGCGACGTAAATCACTGTGATAAACATCCGTTAAAACCTGATCATTTGTGTAAGAGTGAATCGTTGTCATCAAACCATGCTCAACACCAATCGTGTCAAGCAAAGGTTTAATGAGTGGTGCTAAACAGTTTGTCGTACAAGAAGCATTTGAAATCACGGTGTCACTGGCTTTCAAAATCTGATGATTTACACCAAAAACAATCGTCGCATCAACATCTGTTCCACCTGGTGCAGAAATAATCACTTTTTTTGCGCCTGCATCAATATGCATTTGCGCTTTAGCTTTACTGACAAATAATCCCGTGCATTCATGAACAACATCAATATCTAATTCTTTCCACGGTAATTTTGAAGGATCACGTTCAGCTAAAACGCGAATACGGTCGCCATCAATAATTATGTAATCACCATCGACAGTAACGTCGAACGGAAATTTTCCATGAACAGTGTCATATTTTGTTAAATGTGCGTTCGTTTTTGAGTCACCTAAATCGTTAATCGCGACAACTTTGAATTCACTTCTACGATTTGTTTCATAAACTGCTCGAACGATACAACGTCCAATTCTGCCATAACCATTGATTGCAATTTTTTGCACCATAAAAATCTCCAGAAAAATAAATTTATTTAAAGAATAACGGAATCGTCTGAAACAACCATAACAAAACACGTTATAAAAAAAGTATTATAAAATATGTGACTTCATTTCTTCCATATCTTCAAGTTCAATACTCAAAGCACACGTCGAAAAAATTAATTCCATAATGGATGCAAGTAACGATAACGTGATAAAGACGATACTTGTGGCAAAAGCGATATTGCCTTGCCATTGCAATCCTAAAAAGATAAGCCCTATTGCAACGGTGCAACTGATGATGCCAAATACGGCAAATAATTCCATTGCCACAATGTATCTAATGCGCTGACGAAAACTGACAATTTGTTTGCGATCAACAGGATTTTTGGTTTTATTAAAATCTGCGTGTTTTTCACGAATACGTGTGGCAATCGTTAAAAATCTATTCGAATACGCCAAAAACAAAATCGTAACCGCTGGAAAAAGTAACGCAGGTGTTGTGATTGCAATATCCATCATAAGAAATTACCTTATTTACTGATGATTACGTTGTCATCAACAATCAATTCAGAAATTCCACCTAAAGACCCTTTCAATGTACAACTGGCTTTTTTGAAACCACCGTTGCCAACATTTTCACCTTCCCAAAATAGTGTGATGTAAGTATCTTTATCAGATTCTGTACGAATTGGGAAAAAGACTTGTTCGCCCGTTGCTGCTTGAACGGCTTCAGGACATTTTTGATTTGCCATGCCTTGAATGTTCGCGTAATTGCGAATCATCGATTCGGCTTCCATTTCAGCAACCGATTTTTGTTTACTTTCACCAACCATTGCAAAACCGACTACGAATACACCAGCAATTGCAATAACGATTTTCATTGTGCTACTAATCATTGGTTCTTGTTGTTCTTCACTCATAAATAATTCCTTATTGTAGTTTTAAAAATCAATACCTTGTTCGGCTTTTACGCCTGTTTCAAAAACGTGTTTTATTTTGGTCATTTCAGTAACGGTATCCGCCACTGCAATCACTTCGGGCGATGCATTCCGTCCAGTTAGAATTAAATGTAACCAAGACGGTTTTTCTTCGGTAATAAACTCAGCAAGTTCTTGTCCTGAAATCCAACCGTAGCCACAACAATAATTAATTTCATCGAGCAACACAACATCAAACTTTTCCGACAAAATCTGTGCTTTCGCAAAGTCCCAAATTTCACGGCTGGTTTTAATATCTTGTTCAGGGTTTTTGGTGTCCCAAGTAAAACCATCGCCGAGGGCATGCCATTCGATATTTTCAAAATGCTGTGCGGCTTTTTGTTCGCCCGTTTGCCATTGCCCTTTGATAAATTGAATCACGCAAACGTTCATTTTCCAACCAGCGGCACGAAATACCATGCCGAACGCGCTCGATGATTTTCCTTTGCCTTCGCCCGTGTTGACGACGGTTAAACCGTGTCTTCTGTCTCTTGTTTTCAAACTTGTTCTTCCTGTGATTTAAGCGATTCCACCAACATTAGTGCCACACCAATCGTAATCGCTGAATCGGCAATGTTAAACGCAGGCCAATGATAAGTACCATAATAGACATCGAGAAAATCAATCACATAACCATAAAAAAGACGGTCGATTAAATTGCCAATCGCGCCGCCTAAAATCAGCGATAACGCTACGGCAAGTAGCGTTTCGTTTTCTTTCAAGCGGGTGAGCCAAATCGTCATAATCGTACTCATGATGATTGCCAACGCAGCAAAAAACCAACGTTGCCAACCACCCGCTTCGCTTAAAAAACTAAACGCCGCACCTGTGTTGTGAACGTAAGTCAGATTAAAAAACGGCATCACCGTCATTGATTCATAAAGCTGAAACGATTTATCAATCGCTAATTTACTGGCTTGGTCAAAACCGATTGCTAACGCGGCAAGCCACAACCATTTTAATTTTGGAAATTTAGGCATAAAGACGTGTTTCACCTTCGCCCGCAATGTTTTCAACACAACGTCCACATAATTCCGGATGTTCAGCGTGTGAACCTACGTCAGCGCGTTGATGCCAACAACGAACACATTTTTGTTCGGTTGACGCGGTGACTTTGATTTTGACTTGATAATCTATCGTGTCCAATTTTGTAATTTTTGCGTCTGATGTAATAAATACAAAACGTAATTCGTCGCCTAATTTATCCAGCGTTTCAAACGTTTTCGCGTCACATTCCAATTCCACATTTGCCGCCAATGACGAACCAATTTCTTTCGTCGTGCGGCTATGTTCAAGGGCTTGACTGACTTCGGCACGAACCATCATCACCGTTTGCCAGAATTCGTGATTAAATTCCGCATTAAAATCCAATGCCGTTAAATCTTCGTACCACGTTGTTAAAAATACCGATTCTGGGCGATTTCCAACGGCGGGCAAATGTTGCCAAATTTCTTCAGCGGTATAACTCAAAATCGGTGCAAGCCAACGCGTCAACACTTCCAAAACGTGGAACATCGCGGTTTGTGCCGAACGTCGCGCCAAGCCATCGGTTTTTGCGGTGTATTGACGGTCTTTGATAATATCCAAATAAAAACTGCCCAAATCAATCACGCAAAAATGATGCACTTTTTGGAAAATGGTTTGAAATTGGTAATTTTCATAAGCGGCTTTCACTTCGTTTTGCAACATAAACGCGCTATCCAAAACCCAACGATCAAGTGGCAATAATTTCGCCGTTTCAACCAAATCTTCGGCAGGATTGAAATCATTCAAATTCGACAACAAGAAACGCGCGGTATTTCGCAAACGACGATAACCGTCCGACGTGCGTTCTAAAATTTCGTCAGAAACACGCATTTCGCCACGATAATCGGTCGATGCAATCCACAAACGCAACACGTCCGCGCCCAAACTTTTCATCACGGATTGTGGCGGAATGACGTTGCCTTTCGATTTCGACATTTTTTCGCCTTTCGCATCAACCGTAAAACCGTGTGTTAAAACGGTTTTGTACGGCGCAACGCCATTCATCGCAACCGACGCCAACAAAGACGATTGAAACCAACCGCGATGTTGATCCGAACCTTCCAAATATAAATCAGCGGGGAATTGCAATTGTTCACGACGATTCAAAACCGCCGCGTGCGTCACGCCCGAATCAAACCACACGTCTAACGTGTCAGTCATTTTGTCGTAATCGCTCGCTTCGTCGCCTAAAAATTCAGCAGCCGTTGCATCAAACCACGCATCAATGCCCGATTTTTCAATGCGTTGTGCGACTTCTTCAATCAATTCAGCGGTGCGTGGATGCAATTCGCCTGTTTCTTTGTGGACAAAAAACGCAATCGGCACGCCCCACGTCCGTTGGCGCGAAATGCACCAATCGGGGCGATTTTCCATCATGCTTTCAATTCGTGCTTGACCCCATTCGGGCAACCAAGCGACTTTTTTCACTTCGGCAAGTGCTTGTTCACGCAACTGTTTTTGGTTCATCGAAATAAACCATTGCGGCGTGGCGCGGAAAATAATCGGGGTGTGATGTCGCCAGCAATGCGGATAACTGTGCAAAATTGTTTGTTGATGCACCAACGCGCCACGTTCATGCAGCACTTCCAAAACGTGAGTATTTGCTTTGAAAACGTGTTCGCCTGCGAAAATTTCGACGTTTGATAAAAATACGCCGTCACCACCGACCGGACAATCGACTGGCAAATCATAAACGCGACCCACCACATAATCTTCTTGACCATGTGCGGGTGCAGTATGAACCGCGCCAGTTCCCGCGTCAGTCGTAACGTGATCGCCCAAAACAATCGGGACGTGACGCGCATAAAAGGGATGTTGCAACAACTGATTTTCCAACGCCACGCCTTCGCATTCCGCTAAAATGGTGTAATCCAAATTGCCATAACGAAGCATTGCGGCTTCCACTAAGTCTTGTGCCAAAACCAAACGCTCGTCGCGGTATTGAACCAAAACGTAGGTTAAATCTGGATTTAACGCCACCGCTTGATTCGCCGGCAATGTCCACGGTGTCGTCGTCCAAATCACCACAGAAACTTTGCCGTGACCTTGCGACGAACTAAAATTTAACAAAAATTCTGCCGAATCCACCGCCGCAAAGCGCACATCAATTGCGGGCGAATGTTTGTCTTCGTGTTCGACTTCGGCTTCGGCTAACGCTGAACCGCAATCGGTACACCAATGAACAGGTTTCGCGCCTTTGACAATGTGACCATTCGCGGCAATTTTGCCCAACGAGCGCACAATATCCGCTTCAAACGCAAAATCCATTGTTAAATACGGATTCTGCCAATCGCCAAAAATGCCTAATCGCACAAAGGCTTCTTTTTGAATTTCGACTTGTTTGGCGGCGTATTCGCGACACGCATTTCGGAAAACTTGCGGCGACACTTTCGCGCCTGCTTTGCCGACTTTCTTTTCAACTTGCAATTCAATCGGCAAGCCGTGGCAATCCCAACCTGGCACATAAGGCGCGTCGAAACCGCTTAACGTTTTCGATTTCAAAATAAAATCTTTCAATACTTTATTGACCGCATGACCAATATGAATTTCACCATTCGCATAAGGCGGTCCATCATGCAAAATGAATTTCGGGCGATCTTTCGCCGTTTCACGAATTTGTTGATATAACGCGGCAGTTTGCCATTTTTTCAATTGTTCAGGTTCACGTTGTGCCAAATTACCTTTCATCGCGAAATCTGTCGAAGGTAAATTGAGCGTTTTTTTGTAATCAATCGTCATTTTTGAATCCAAATTTAAAAATCATGTTGGCATATTATAACTCACTAACAACGTGTATTGCCTTCAAATCAAATGTCATAAAAAATGAAGACTCTACAATTTAGACGCTCAATTTTTAACTTTGGTGATTTACGTCTAATGAATAATCGGAAATCGTCGTTTAAAAGTCGTGCCTTGATTTGTCTCCACCATCAATGTAAATATATTTACCCGAATAGCGATCAAAAATGTTAGCGAGCAAAAAAGTAACTTGTCGGCATTTAAATTTTTAAACATAATTCCATTTTTTTTGTAATTTTTATCAAGTATATCTTTTTTACATTTCTGAAAAACCAGATAGCAATTCTGCTAGCCATAATTTACGAAAGTTTTTTGATGTTTGTTACGCTTAAATCAATAATAATAATGCGTAATTAAATTCCACATTTAAAAACGATGAAAGAGATTACACAATGCACAATCCGATAAATATTTTGCCATTTTTAGAAGAAGATTTAGGAACTGGCGACATTACAGCCATGATTATCCCTGAAAATCGGCAAGCCACCGCTGAATTAGTCACGCGTGAAACGATGGTTTTATGCGGACGCGAATGGTTTGACGCGGTTTTTAACTATTTAGATGCGGATATTTTGATTGAATGGCACATGAATGAAGGTGAAAAAATTGCCAAAAATACGACACTTTGTACGTTAAACGGTTCAGCGCGACAATTATTAACGGGCGAGCGAACGGCGTTAAATTTATTGCAAACATTGTCTGCAACAGCAACGATTTCACGCGAATATGCGGACACTATTCAAGGCACGAATTGTAGAATTTTAGACACGAGAAAAACTATTCCTGGTTTGCGAGTTGCCCAAAAATACGCGGTAAATTCTGGTGGTTGTTACAATCACCGCATTGGCTTATTTGATGGTATTTTAATCAAAGAAAATCACATCATCGCGGCGGGTTCGATTGCAAATGCGGTCAAAATTGCACGAGAACAAAGTGGCGTTTCAATTGAAGTTGAAGTTGAAAATCTAACTGAACTCGCCGAAGCCTTAAACGCAAAACCTGACCGTATTATGCTTGATAATTTCACACTTGAAGATTTGAAAAAGGCCGTTGTTTTTACGGCAGGAAAAATTGAATTAGAAGCGTCAGGAAATATCGATTTAACGACCATTCGCGCGGTTGCAGAAACAGGTGTTAATTTCATTTCGATTGGCGCATTAACCAAACATATTCAGGCAATTGATTTGTCGATGCGAATTACACAAAAAATATAAATTTTCAGGAAAAAAAATGTCAAAAAAAATTACATTCCATGTCCAAAAAGGTGGTTCGTTAAATGGTGAAGCGCGAGTCGCTGGTGACAAATCGATGTCGCACCGCTCGATTATGCTGGGTTCATTAGCGGAAGGCACAACACACGTCACTGGATTTTTAGAAGCTGAAGATGCGTTGACAACCTTGCAAGCCTTTCGTGATATGGGCGTAGAAATCGAACAAAATGGCGACGGTTGCTTAACAATTCACGGAGTAGGAAAACACGGTTTAAAAGCGCCGAAAGCCCCGTTGTATTTGGGAAACTCAGGGACATCGATGCGTTTGTTAAGCGGTTTATTAGCCGGACAAGCGTTTAATTCGATTTTGACGGGTGACGAATCACTATCGAAACGCCCAATGAAACGAGTGACTGAACCGTTAACAAAGATGGGCGCGGATATTAAAACGACTGAAAAAGGAACCTCACCATTAGAAATCACAGGGAAGTCTGGCAAGTTAACGGGCATTGATTACGAAATGCCTATGGCGAGTGCACAGGTGAAATCGTGTTTGCTATTAGCGGGAATGTACGCACAAGGTGAAACGACAGTGACCGAACCCGCGCCAACTCGTGACCATACTGAGCGTATGTTAAATGGTTTTGGCTATCCCGTTGACGTCGATAAAAATCAAGCAAGCATTACCGCAAACGGAAAATTAACCGCAATGACAATTGACGTACCGAGTGATATTTCGTCGGCAGCATTTTTTTTAGTTGGCGCATCGATTGCCGAGAATTCAAATGTCTTACTGAAACATGTTGGTATCAATCCTACTCGAACAGGTGTGATTGATATTTTGCGTTTGATGGGTGCGAACATCGAAATTTTAAACGAGCGCACCGTTGGCGGTGAACCTGTTGCTGACTTACGTGTAATTTCGAGTCAATTAAAAGGCATCGCAATTCCTGAGCATCTTGTGCCACTAGCCATTGATGAATTTCCAGTCTTATTTATTGCTGCTGCGTGTGCCGAAGGTGAAACTCGTTTGACAGGTGCTGAAGAATTACGTGTGAAAGAATCTGATCGTATTCAAGTGATGGCGGACGGATTGCAAATTTTGGGCGTAAACGCAGAACCGACAGCAGACGGCATGATTATTAACGGTGGTGGAATCGGTGGTGGAACCGTTGAATCTCAAGGTGATCATCGAATTGCAATGGCGTTTGCGATTGCAGGTTTACGAGCGTCAGCCGCAATTACGATTTTAGATTGTGCCAATGTGAACACTTCGTTTCCTACATTTAAAAAATTAGCGACCGATTTAGGTTTGCAACTCACGAGTGATGAAAGTTAATGGATATTCCAGTTTTGACAATAGATGGTCCAAGTGGCGCGGGAAAAGGCACTGTTAGCCGTTTACTAGCAAAACAATTGGGCTGGCATTATTTGGACAGTGGCGCAATTTATCGAGCCTTAGCACTTGAAATTACTGAGAAAGATATCGAACACGGTAGCATTTCTGACATTGTTGAAGCTGCGCTTGCTATGCATTTGAGTTTTGAATGTGACAAAGAATTTACTGTTTTACTTAATGGTAAAAATATTACGAATTTATTAGGTTTAGAAAGTACCGGGAACAGCGCCTCGAAAATTGCCGTGATTTCCGAAATTCGTGCGGCATTGCTGAAAAAACAACATGATTTCAAACAAGCCCCAGGCTTAGTTGCTGACGGGCGTGATATGGGAACGGTAATTTTTCCTGATGCAAAATACAAAGTTTTCCTAACGGCTAGCGCATCTGAGAGAGCAGAAAGACGCTATAAACAGTTGAAACTGAAAGGAATTGATGCTAACCTTTCTACCATAACTACCGATATACAAGAGCGCGATCAGCGTGACAGTGAAAGACAATTTGCACCACTTGTCCCCGCTGCTGATGCAGTTTATATTGATTCTTCAACAATGAGCATTCAAGCCGTTATTGCAGAAGTGTTAAGTTTAGTCCGCTAGGGCATTTTTTTACGAACTGCCACAAAAAATTGTGGTGTTTTATTAACTTTTAAATAACAGATAAAGATTGGTTTCAAGCCAATCTGGGAAAGAAAAATGAGCGAGAGCTTTGCAGCATTACTAGAAGAAAGTTTAACCAAGACTAAAATGAGTCCTGGTGCCATGTTAGCTGGTACAGTTATCGATATTGAAAACGATATGGTTATCGTTAGCACGTATTCAAAATCAGAAGGCGTGATTCCGAAATGGCAATTTTTAAACGCTAACGGCGAATTAGAAATTTCAATCGGTGACGAAATTGAAGTTGCGTTAGATTTATTTGAAGACGGCTTAGGCGCAACCATTCTTTCCCGCGATAAAGCTAAGAAAAATAAAGCATGGTTTGAATTAGAAACTGCGTTTGAAAATAACGCTACGATTATTGGTCGCATCAACGGTAAAGTTCGTGGTGGTTTTACTGTAGAAGTAGGTGCATTACGTGCATTTTTACCTGGCTCACTCGTTGACGTTCGTCCAGTTCGTGACACAACTTTCTTGGAAGGTCGTGATTTAGAATTCAAAGTCATCAAGATTGACCAAAAACGCAACAACGTTGTTCTTTCACGTCGGGCAGTCGTTGAAAAAGAATACAGCGCAGAACGCGAAGAATTATTGAAAACACTTGAAGAAGGCGCAACCGTTACAGGTGTTGTTAAAAACTTAACGGATTATGGCGCATTCATTGATTTGGGTGGTGTTGATGGCTTATTACACATCACAGATATGGCTTGGAGACGTGTTCGTCATCCGTCAGAATGTGTTGAAATTGGTCAAGAAATCCAAGTTAAAGTCATGAAATATGACAAAGATAAAAATCGTGTTTCATTAGGCATGAAACAAATGGCTGAAGATCCTTGGTTAAACATTGCAACCCGCTACCCAGCTGGAACACGTGTTTCTGGCAAAGTAAATAACTTAACGGATTATGGTTGTTTTGTTGAAATCGAAGAAGGCGTTGAAGGTTTAGTTCATGTTTCAGAAATGGATTGGACAAACAAAAATGTTAATCCAGGAAGATTAGTTCAATTAGGTGATGAAGTTGAAATTATGGTTTTGGAAATCGACGAAGAACGTCGTCGTATTTCATTAGGCATGAAACAATGTAAATCAAACCCTTGGGATGAATTCGCTGCAACACACAACAAAGGCGATAAAATCTCTGGAAAAATTAAATCAATCACTGATTTCGGTATTTTCATTGGTTTAGATGGTGGCATTGACGGCTTAGTTCATATGTCTGATATTTCTTGGGAAGCTGAAGGCGAAGCCGCTGTTCGTGATTTCAAAAAAGGTGATGAACTCGAAACAATCATCTTAGCCGTTGATTCAGAACGCGAACGTATTTCTTTAGGTATCAAACAATTAGCACAAGATCCATTCCAGAATTTCTTAGCAACTCATGAAAAAGGTAGTGCGGTTAAAGGCATTATCAAAGAAGTTGACGCGAAAGGTGCGACAGTGACTTTAGATGACGGCATTGAAGGCTATTTGAGAGCATCTGAAATTCAACGTGACCGTGTTGAAGATGCACGTACCATTTTGAAAGAAGGCGACAGTGTTGAAGCTAAATTCATTGGTATTGATAAAAAATCGAAAACTATTAGCTTGTCAATGAAACCAAAAGAGGAAAGTGCTCGCGTTGAAAAAGAACATACTGTTTCAACAAAAGACTATTCTACTTCGGCACAACAAAGCGTTGCTGCACCAACTTTAGGTGATATTTTCAAGCAACAAATGGAAAAATAAAATCGTAAGATTTTAAAGGAGACGTGGATTTTCGTGTCTCCTTTTTTATTTTTTTTATTTTTAACAGGAGCGAAAGTGACAAAATCTGAACTCATCGATGTACTAACAAAACAGCAAAAACATCTCGTATTAAAAGATGTTGAGCTAACCGTTAAATGTATTATTGAGCAAATGAATCAAGCGTTAGCGGCTGGAGAACGTATTGAAATTAGAGGGTTTGGTAGTTTTTCATTACGGGTACGTGCACCTCGAATTGGACGAAATCCTAAAACAGGGGAATCAGTGACATTGGCGAAAAAGCATGTTCCACATTTCAAACCTGGTAAAGAATTACGTGATCGAGTCAATGAATCAGCAAGTAAATATAAAATTGTAGAATAAAGCATAGTTTGAACAAATAATAATTAGCGCGATTTTCTAAAATCACGCTATTTTTTTGTGCTTACGCTTGAGCGTTAACGATAATACCTAATGGGCTTTGACCGTGAAGATTTTGCGCCAAGGTTTGCAAAAAACTGCCTAATTGTTTAGAGTCATTTACTCCTGGCCCAGAATTTTGGGCATTCAAAATACGTTGAAAGCCATCTTTTAATACCTTAATCATTTCATTTTGAGCACTGTCGTTACTTCCGCTATCTAACTGCTTAACTAACGACTGTAAATTTAATGCAAGATTACCAACTGTCGTACTTTTGACATCAGTGTAAGCTGCAATTGCTGCTTTGTTAACACTTTGGACTTCAGTGGTACTTGGCGCTTTAACATTTCCCGTCACACCTGGAACGTTAGCATTTTCTGTGACATTAGGTTTTCGGTTTTCCGTGACACTTGGAAGTTTAATTTGTTGATGGTCACTTGAGCCTTTAGGATTTTTATGTTCTTTTAAAGCAGGCGGCTGGTAATTTACTTGTACAACAACCGATTTAAGAGGTTGTTTTGAGGAATCATTTTGACTAAGAACTGCAAACAAATCGTTAATAAATGAACTCATCGATTGCTCTGGTGAATTAGGTTTGCTTGTACCACTAACTACAGGTGCTGACAAATTAGTTGGATTCGCGACACCAATTTGTGCAAATGCTTGTCCAATATACGATGAAAAGGCAGATTGATTCGCGGCATTACTCGCCACATTCGCGCTATTTTCTACTGCTACCTTAGTAGTAACTTGCGGATTATAACCGTTAGCATTATTAACGGAAGAAATGGTATTCATGATGAACCTCACACTTTTAGCTAAAAAATCGAAATGTATGTTTAAGAACGAATAACGCCCTAACATGTGTATCGGATTCTACGCCAATTACTTTAAAAATAAAGTGACCAAATCGGACTTTTTATACACCTAATTTTTATAACCAAATTTTAAGGATTTTTATGTTAAATACTTATCGACAACACGTTGCAGAACGTTCAGCGGAAGGCGTTGTCCCCAAACCATTAGACGCGCCACAAACTGCCGAACTGATTGAATTATTTAAAAATCCGCCTTCCAATGAAACAGATTTTATTTTGGATTTACTCGCAAATCGTATTCCTGCTGGCGTGGATGAAGCCGCTTATGTGAAAGCGGGATTTTTAGCGGCAATCGCAAAAGGTGAAAATACGTCGCCGATTTTAACAGCAGAACGTGCGACTGAATTGCTCGGAACCATGCTCGGTGGTTACAACATCGAGCCATTGATTGATTTGCTCGACAATGAAAATAAAACAATTTGTGCGTTGGCGGTAAAAGGGTTGTCGCACACGTTGTTAATTTTCGATGCGTTTCACGACGTTCAAGCTAAAGCGAGAGCGGGGAATTTGTTCGCGCAACAAGTGATGCAAGCGTGGGCGAATGCGGATTGGTTTACCGCGAAAAATGCCACGCCTGAAAAATTAACCGTGACGGTTTTCAAAGTCACTGGCGAAACAAACACCGACGATTTATCACCCGCGCCCGATGCGTGGTCACGTCCCGATATTCCGTTACATGCTAAAGCGATGTTGAAAATTCCCCGCGACGGCATTACCAACGCCGAGGCGCAAATTGCCGAATTGAAATTAAAAGGTTTTCCCGTTGCTTACGTTGGCGACGTGGTTGGAACAGGTTCGTCACGCAAATCCGCGACAAATTCGGTTTTATGGTTTATGGGCAACGACATTCCGCACATTCCAAATAAACGCGAAGGCGGTGTGTGTATCGGTGGCAAAATCGCGCCAATTTTCTTCAATACAATGGAAGATTCGGGCGCATTACCGTTTGAATCCGACGTGAGCCAGTTAAATATGGGCGACGTGATCGATATTTTCCCGTATCAAGGCGAAGTCAAACGCCACGACAGCGACGAAATCATCTGTAAATTTGAACTCAAAACAGACGTTTTATTGGACGAAGTGCGAGCTGGTGGGCGGATTCCGTTAATTATCGGACGTGGTTTAACCGACCGAGCGCGAATTGCCTTAGGTTTAGAACCGTCCACCGTTTTCAAACGTCCGATTGACGAAAAAGACAGCGGCAAAGGCTTCACACTTGCACAAAAAATGGTTGGCAAAGCGTGCGGCGTAGCGGGTGTTCGTCCGAATACTTATTGCGAACCACACATGACGACGGTTGGTTCACAAGACACGACGGGGCCGATGACGCGTGACGAATTGAAAGATTTGGCGTGCTTAGGATTTTCGGCAGATTTGGTGATGCAATCATTTTGTCACACCGCCGCGTATCCGAAACCCATTGATATTACGATGCAAAACACCTTGCCCGATTTTATTATGAATCGTGGCGGCGTGTCGTTACGCGCGGGCGACGGCATTATTCATTCGTGGTTAAATCGAATGTTATTGCCCGATACGGTTGGCACGGGCGGCGATTCGCACACCCGTTTTCCGATTGGGATTTCGTTTCCAGCGGGTTCGGGTTTAGTCGCTTTTGCCGCAGCGACAGGCGTGATGCCGCTCGATATGCCCGAATCGGTTTTGGTGCGTTTCACGGGTGAAATGCAATCGGGGATTACCTTGCGTGATTTGGTCAACGCGATTCCTTATGCTGCGATTCAACGCGGTTTGTTGACGGTCGATAAACAAGGCAAAAAGAATGTTTTTTCTGGGCGAATTTTGGAAATCGAAGGTTTGCCCGATTTGAAAGTCGAACAAGCATTTGAATTATCGGATGCGTCGGCAGAACGTTCGGCGGCCGGTTGTACGGTACGTTTGAATGAAGCTCCGATTCGTGAATATCTGAATTCAAATATCACGCTGTTGAACTGGATGATTAAAGAAGGTTACGGTGACGCGCGAACGATTGAACGCCGCATTTCAAAAATGCAAGATTGGCTCGAAAATCCTGTGTTGCTTGCGCCTGATGCTGATGCAGAATACTTTGAAATTCTCGACATCAACATGAGCGACATCACAGAGCCATTGCTCGCGTGTCCAAATGATCCCGACGATATTAAAAAGCTGTCGGACGTAGCAGGAACGAAAATCGACGAAGTGTTTTTGGGTTCGTGCATGACGAATATCGGGCATTTTCGCGCGGCTGGGAACTTACTCAAACAACAAACTGGCGATTTGCCGAGCAAATTATGGGTCGCGCCACCGACGAAAATGGATGCCGCGCAACTCACGAAAGAAGGTTATTACGACACATTTGAAAAGTCGGGCGCACGTTTAGAAATGCCAGGTTGTTCGTTGTGCATGGGAAATCAAGCGCGAGTAAAAGCAGGTGCAACAGTGGTTTCAACGTCAACGCGAAACTTCCCGAATCGGTTGGGTGATAACACAAATGTGTATTTATCGTCGGCAGAATTGGCAGCGGTGTGTTCGATTTTAGGCAAAATTCCAACGGTTTCAGAATATATGTCTTACGCGACACAAATCAATGAAACTGCTGACGAAACGTATCAGTATTTAAATTTTGATCAGATGGCCGATTATCGCGGGTAGATTGAGTTGAAAAGTAGGGCTTAATGATTCGTGCTCTACTTTTCATTTGCGAAATAGTGATTAGATAATACTTGTAGGCGATCTGGTGTACCAATATCCATCCAAAAACCATCAAAAACCTGCCCTGTTACACGATTATCTAACATTGCAGCGTGTAGTAATGGTGCAAGTTTTGTACTATTTTTGGGTGCATTTAAAAATAATTCTGGTGAATAAATTCCAATTCCACTAAACGTAAATGTATTTAAACATCCCGAAGAAAGTGTATTATTTGAATCAATTTGAAAATCCCCATTTGAATAATGATTAGGATTTGGAACTAAAACTAAATGCGCTAAATCAAACGATTTTTCTCTAAGCTCTGCGAATGGAAAATCTGTTGCAATATCGCCATTGACTACTAAAAAAGGTTTGCCATCATCCATAAGGGGTAGCGCATGAATAATTCCCCCTGCAGTTTCCAACCCATTTTCACCTTCATGTGAATAAGAAATTGTTGCATCAAATTTTGAACCATCCCCCAAAACCGTTTCGATTTGTTTGCCTAAATACGCATGGTTTATGACTAAATCTTTAAAACTAGCCATTACCAACTGCTCTATTGTGCGTTGAATTAACGATTTTCCAGCGGCTTTTAATAACGGTTTTGGTGTAAAATCTGTTAATGGTCGCATTCGCTCACCACGTCCAGCGGCTAAAATCATTGCTCGCATTTTAAATCCAATAATTCTACATCTTTGAGTAACCCTAAATGCTTTACATCAATTTCGATAAATAAATTTGTGTCACCAAATTCATCAATGGTTTCGTCAATAATTTGTGCATGTTCAAAAAGTTGAGCGCGAATTCCACCTTGTTTTGGTGTTAAAAAACAATTGCGACGCACTTTTGTGTTAGCAAATTTTTCAACCAAAACATCAAATAATAATTCTACGCCCTGCCCTGTTTCAGCCGATAGCCAAACACGAATTGCATTGCCTTCGTCATCTCTATCAATATGTGGCACAACATTTTCAAGTAAATCAATTTTATTAAAAATTTCTAAACGTGGGATTTCTGCCGCCCCAATATCTTTTAAAACTAAATCAACTTGCTTCATTAAATCATCACGGTCTTCTGAAGCGCCATCCACAATATGTAAAAGTAAATCAGCTTCTAAGGCTTCTTGTAATGTCGATTTAAATGCAGCAACTAATTCATGTGGCAATTGGCGAATAAATCCGACCGTATCCGCAAAAACCACTTCGGCATTATTTGGCAATGGACAGCGACGCAACGTCGGATCAAGCGTTGCAAAAAGTTGGTCAGCGGCGTAAATTTCCGTCCCCGTCAGTGTATTAAAAAGCGTCGATTTCCCAGCGTTGGTATACCCAACGAGTGAAATTGTTGGTGTTTCACTTTTTTTGCGTTGACTACGTCCTTGATGACGCTGTCTATCAACTTTATCAAGGCGTTGTTGAATTTGCTTTAATCGAACCGCGAGCAAACGACGATCAGTTTCCAACTGCGTTTCGCCAGGACCACGCATTCCAATTCCGCCTTTTTGGCGTTCTAAATGCGTCCACCCACGAACTAAGCGTGTTGATAAATGCTTTAATTGTGCAAGTTCAACCTGCAATTTACCTTCAAATGACTGCGCTCGCTGGGCAAAAATGTCCAAAATAAGACCATTTCGATCAACCACACGAACACCTAAAAAACGTTCTAAATTACGTTCTTGACTGGGTGAAAGTGCGTGATTAAACAAAACAACGTCAGCTTCAAATAATTCAATTGCAGACTTTAATTCGTCGAGTTTCCCTGTACCGATAAAGTATTTCGGATCAGGACGTTGCCGCCCACCTGTAACAACATGAACAGGATCGGTCGCAGCAGATTTTGCGAGTTCTTTCAGTTCGGGTAAATTTGCTTCACCATGATGAAAAATCATGTGAACCAAAATTGCACGCTCACCTGTATCGGGACGCTCTGAAACTAAATCTTGCATGATTTACTCATCATCATTATTTTCGTCAATATCGGCACCTAATCGCACCATTTTACTTGGTACAATCGTTGAAATCGCATGCTTATAAACCATTTGGCTAACCGTATTTTTCAACATAATCACATATTGATCAAACGAATCAATTTTACCTTGCAATTTAATTCCGTTCACCAGAAAAATGGACACAGGCGTGTGTTCTTTTCTAAGAATATTTAAAAAACTATCTTGTAAATTTTGACTTTTTGACATTGGATTTTCCTTTATTATTTTTATTTTTAGATTACATTCACCAACGGGAATTCCGGTGAAATGAATCTAATTTTGTGGTGCGTTATCTTCTATATAAAGCGTTGCTGCGATAATTGCAATAGGTGCGACAACGATATTGATAACCGGTAATGATTGACCAAGTGCAACCAACCCACCAAAACTTAACACACTAAAGCGCATTTTTTTTAACAGTTCTTTTTGATTTGGAAATAATATGCCACGATTTTCTAATGGAAATGCAAAATATTCTAATGCAACACACCATGCGCTAAATCCCAACCAAAGCAATGGTGCAATCAAATTTACCACAGGAATTACAAATAAAACCAGTAAAGGCAATGCGTGTGTTAAAGAATAACGCAGCCGATTCAATTCTGCCCGCCAAATTTGAATCGCACTTAGTTCAATCGTCAACAATTGCGGTGCATTAATAACGACAAGTGTTTTCGCTGCTAATTTTGCATAAAACGGCGCAGCAATCAAATTTGCTAATAATGAAAATGTAAAAAATCCAACTAAACAAAAACTGACGACGAACACCGGATAAATCAGCCACGTCAAAAAATGCAACCACGTCGGGATAATTTGTGCGACCCAATGATCTAAATACCAATAACCAAAAAATAACGCGATACTGTATAAAACGACGTTAATTAGCAATGGCATCAATAAAAATGGACGCAATACAGGATTTGTCAGTAATTTCAAACTTTTCCAAAAATACGGAATAACATAAATCACTTTTGTAAACTCCGAATGCCATTTTCTTGCTCTGCTGGATTCAAAATAACACCATTCTCCGTCACAATTGCGCTAATTAAAGCTGCTGGCGTAACATCAAAAACAGGATTCCACCCGCTAACTAATGAATTAGCTGTATCGTAGCAAGCCGGTAAAAGTTCACACGGTTCACGACATTCGATTTCAATATTGTCGCCATTTTCTAAGCTCCAATCAATGGTCGAAGTTGGCGCTACAACCATAAATTTCACGCCATGTTGCTTTGCTAAAACAGCTAATGAATACGTTCCAATTTTATTTGCAGTATCGCCATTTGCTGCAATTCTATCTGCACCGACAATAATCCAATCAATTGCACCCGATTTCATTAACCACGCTGCTGCTGAATCGGCAATTAACGTGGTAGGAATACCATCTTGCGATAATTCCCAAGCGGTTAAACGTGCACCTTGCAACCAAGGTCTTGTTTCACCTGCAAAAACATTTAATTGCTTATTTCGTGCCACGGCACTACGAATAACGCCTAATGCAGTTCCATAACCGCCTGTCGCTAAACTTCCCGTATTGCAATGAGTCATAACACCTTTTATGCCTAATAATAAATCAGCACCAAATTCCCCCATTCGTTTATTTGCCGCTTTATCGTCTAAGTGAATTTTTATTGCACAGTTTGTAACTGCAGCTAAAACATCATCATTTTTTTCATTCAAAACTGCTCTCATTTTATCTAATGCCCAAAATAAATTTACAGCAGTTGGGCGAGATTGTGCGAGTATTTCAATGTCAGCAAAAACTGAGTCATAATAATTTTTTGATTCAAAATGCCTTTGAACCGATAAAACAACACCGTAAGCCGCAGCAATTCCAATGGCAGGCGCACCGCGAACACGCATTGATTTAATAGCTTCGGCAACACCAGACGCATCAGAGTAAGTATCGTAATGCCTAATTTCAGGTAATTGCCGCTGATCTAAAACGTCTAAATTTTTACCTGTCCAAATTAAAGCTTGTACAATTTCAGTTGTCATAATTTAAATTTTTCCCAAAAATTTTACAGCGTTTTGTTTATCTCATTTTGTTTTAATTAAAAACATATTTTGGATTTGATTTGTATTGTAACTACTGTAAATAAAATAATAGACAGTATATAATCCCACGTTTTCGTTAAGTTTTCACTAAATTCACATTGGAAAAAGTATGCTGGGCAAACTGGTCAAATTAGTTATAGGTAGCCGTAACGACAGGCTGATTAAGAAAAAAAGAGCATTGGTTAAAAAGATCAATGCCCTGTCGTCAGAATACGAAAAACTCTCCGACGCAGAGTTACAAACAAAAACACAAGAATTTCGTGAACGCTTAGAAAGCGGCGAAAAACTGAATGATTTATTACCTGAAGCCTTTGCAACTGTCCGTGAAGCGTCAACGCGCGTTTTTGGAATGCGCCATTTTGATGTGCAGTTAATTGGCGGCATGATTTTGCACAAAGGCAAAATCTCAGAAATGAAAACCGGCGAAGGTAAAACTTTAATGGCAACACTCGCCGCGTATTTAAACGCACTGCCTTCTCGTGGTGTTCATATTGTGACCGTCAACGATTATTTAGCAAAACGCGATTCCGAAACCATGAGCAAACTTTATAGTTTTCTTGGCATGAGTACTGGTGTGATTTTGGGGCAAATGGAAGCACATGATCGCCGTCTTGCTTACGCTTGTGATATTACTTACGGTACAAATAACGAATTTGGTTTTGATTATTTACGCGACAATATGGCGTTCACGCTTGAACATAAAGTACAGCGTGATTTGCATTTTGCAATTGTTGATGAAGTGGATTCAATTTTAATTGATGAGGCAAGAACACCACTTATCATTTCTGGACCCACAGATGACACCAGTGACATTTATTTGAAAGTAAATGCCATTGTGCCATTGCTCGTGAAACAACTCAAAGAACATGAGGCTGGAGATTATTCGGTCGATGAAAAATCAAAACAAATTCATTTAACTGAAGACGGTCATGAAAACATTGAGCGTTTGCTTGCCGAACACGGATTAATTGAGGAAGGCACAAGTTTATATGATTCGGCAAATTTACGTTTAATGCACTACATGAGCGCAGCATTACGAGCTTTCGTATTGTTCCGCCGTGATGTTGAATACATCGTGAAAGACGATCAAGTCATTATCGTTGATGAATTCACAGGGCGCACAATGCCAGGCCGTCGCTGGTCAGAAGGATTGCATCAAGCCATTGAAGCAAAAGAAGGCGTGTCAATCCAAAACGAAAATCAAACCCTCGCTGCCATTACCTTCCAAAACTATTTCCGTTTATACGAAAAACTCTGCGGAATGACAGGTACTGCAGACACAGAAGCGTTTGAATTGAATAAAATTTATGGCTTAGAAGTTGTCGTTATTCCAACACACCGAAATATGATCCGCCGTGATTTAGGCGACGTGGTATTTCTAACCTCCGCTGAAAAATATCAGGCGGTTGCCAACGATATTAAAGAATGTGTTAGTCGTGGACAGCCTGCTTTAGTCGGCACAACATCAATTGAAAATTCAGAATTGTTGTCAGAAATTTTGACAAAACAAGGTATTACACACGAAGTTTTAAACGCCAAACAACATGAACGCGAAGCACATATTATTGAGCAAGCGGGGCAGCCTAATGCGGTCACGATTGCTACAAATATGGCGGGACGTGGGACAGATATTGTTTTAGGTGGCAATTTAGAAGCTGAATTACACGCTCTCGGTGAAAACGCATCGCAAACTGAAAAAGATAAAATTCGTGGCGCATGGTTAGACCGTCACAATACAGTTGTTGAAAGCGGAGGGTTACATGTAATTGGTTCTGAACGTCATGAATCACGTCGAATTGACAACCAATTACGTGGTCGTTCAGGTCGTCAAGGCGATCCAGGTTCAAGCCGTTTTTTCTTGTCGCTCGAAGACGATTTAATGCGAATTTTCGCTTCAGAACGGGTTTCCGGATTGATGCAGAAATTGGGAATGGGCAACGGCGAAGCGATTGAACATCCGTGGGTTACAC
Organism: Methylococcaceae bacterium; assembly: GCA_014191975.1. Taxonomy (GTDB): domain Bacteria; phylum Pseudomonadota; class Gammaproteobacteria; order Methylococcales; family Methylomonadaceae; genus UBA10906. The sequence continues at coordinate 60,786 of BJHG01000004.1, forward strand.
GTTCGATTGAAAATGCACAGCGTAAAGTTGAAGCGCATAACTTCAATATTCGTAAAGAAATTTTGGCATATGACGACGTGGCAAACGATCAGCGTAAAGTAATTTACGCGCAACGTAGCGACATTATGGCAGCAGATAATATTTCAGACATCGTCACCGCAATTCGTGAAGATGTTGTCAATGATATGATTACGCTCTACATTCCAGAAAAAACGATGATGAATCAATGGAATATCAAGGGACTGGAAGAACACTTGCAGTTGGAGTTTGGCGTTGAGATTGCCGTACAAAATCTACTTGATGAGGATAAAAAACTTCAAGAAGAAGGCTTACGTCAAAAAATCATCGGAATTCTGGAAGAAAATCACACTGAAAAAGAAGTTTCAATTGGTGCAGCTACGTTACGAAATGTTGAAAAAACCTTTATGTTGCGTGCCTTAGACCATAATTGGAAAGAGCATTTAGCTGCAATGGATTATTTACGTCAAGGAATTCATTTTCGTGGTTACGCACAAAAGGATCCAAAACAAGAATATAAACGTGAAGCATTTGAAATGTTCACTAATTTGCTCGAAACAATTAAATTTGAAGTAGTGGGTTTATTATTCAAAATCCCATTAGAGCAAAGTGCGTTAGATCGTGAATTAGAAGCTGAATTTGCAAATATTCCAACAGGTTCAATTGAGCATAATAACGAACACTTATCGGCTATTGCTGATGTGGAACAACCTACATTTGTTGAAATGCCGACACATTTGACGCAAGACAGTGTGGGACGAAATGATGTTTGCCCTTGTGGCTCTGGTTTGAAATATAAACAATGTCATGGGAAATTGAGTTGAATTTCAACTTGAAAATTCCATTTTTTGGAAGAAAACACACAGCTGTGCTGGGTATTGATATTACAACGACCGCCGTAAAATTATTAGAACTTAGCAAACATGGCAATACGTATAAAGTTGAAAATTATATGGTTTCACCGTTGCCACGTGATATTAACGATAATCAAATCCAACAAGTCGAAATTATCGGCGCTGCGATTAAAAAAGCCGTTGAGCGGTCAGGTACAAAGTTAAAAAAAGCGGCCGTGGCTGTTGGTGGCTCGTCAGTTATTACAAAAATGATTACGCTACCTATAGGCTTAAACGACTATGAAATGGTCGAACAAATTATGATCGAAGCGTTGGAATATATCCCTTACGATATCGACGAAGTTAATTTCGATTTTGAAGTAATGGGTAAAAATGACATTGATTCAAGTCGCGTAAATGTTCTACTAGCTGCTTCGCAACGTGAAAATGTTGATTATCGTGTTACAGCTTTAGAGCTTGCGGGGTTAAAAGCAAAAATAGTAGATATTGAAACATTTACCATTGAAAATGCGTTCACTTTATTAGTAAGTCAACTTCCCTATTCCGTTGAAAATAAAACCGTTGTTGTTATCGAAATTGGTGCCAATTTGACAACATTACATTTTTTGTACAATTCACGTGTTATTTATACACGGGAACAAAATTTTGGCCGGAAACAACTCACTGAAGAAATTCAACGAACATATAATTTAAGTTATGACGAAGCAGGGATTGCAAAAAAAATAGGTGGATTGCCCGATAATTACGAAATAGATGTACTGGAGCCTTTTAAACGCCATATGGTTCAGCAAATTCAACGCTGCATACAATTTTTCATTGCGTCAAACGTTAGTCGTCCAATCGACGGCGTAATTATTGCTGGTGGCTGTGCGTCTATTGCGGGTGTTGATCAATTGATTTCACAAGCCATTAACATTCCCGTACACATAGCAAATCCCTTTATAAATATGGAATTATCCTCAAGGGTTGATCCCAAAAACTTAAGTAAAGATGCCTCTTCAATGTTAATTGCGTGTGGTTTAGCATTACGGAGCTTTGGCGTGAATGATTAAATTTAACTTATTGCCCTGGCGTGAAGAATTACGCATCAAAAAACAAAAAGAATTCACAATCACTTTAATAACTATTGTTATCTGTTCAGCAATACTTTTTACAGGCGTACATTTGTATTTTGATGATCAACAAATATATCAAACGCAACGTAATCAAATGTTACAAGATGAAACTGTTTTATTAGACAAGCAAATTTTAGATATTAACAATATCAAAGAAACAAAAAAAAATCTCAGTGAGAAAATCAAAGTAATTAATAGTTTGCAGCGTTCACTTCCAGAAACGGCACATTTATTTGATGAAATATCACACATTACGCCAGACGGTTTATTTTTAACAAAATTAACACGCATAGATAGAAAATTAATCATTGAAGGAAAATCTGAATCTAGCGCACTCGTTTCTGCTTTTATGCGTTCTATGGAGACTTCATTATGGCTTCAAGCACCTTCATTAGATATTATTCAATCTCAAGATAAACAATAGTTCGGACAGTTTTTGAAAGGTAAAAACAAAATCTAAAAATCAGCGAAAATGTAGTTCAAAAAAAACATTAACGCTGAACAAGATTTCGATGGAACTACTTGAAACGATTTTGGGAAAAATGACCACAACAAAAACACAAAAAAATTTTGTACATTTTGCTGATGGTTCTGAT